>NZ_JBFUHZ010000064.1:0-16084 GCF_056402135.1 Rhodococcus sp. P4_C10
GCGGGGCAGCGACGGATTACGAGGACCGCACTGTCCCAGAGCTGAAGCAGCGCGCCAAGGAGGTTGGTCTCTCGGGCTACTCGAAATTGACGAAGAAGGAACTTGTCGACGCATTACGCAATCACTAGCTGCGGCTGCACGCGAACTGCAACTGCGCGTGCTGGCGCTGGCTTGGTCGATCTAGTTCCCTTGCCCGATCGAGGTCTGCGCCAGCAACTCCAGGCCCCGAACGACCGCGGCCCGGACCACCTGCGCAGGTGTCCCTCGAACCGGCACATCTCCATGTCATTCGACGTACCCATCAACGGGCAGGTCTACGCATCGGTAGAACACCGAGCGACGTGGCAATTGCCGAACGCCGACCAGGATCTGATGCCCGGTCCTCGAAGGAACCTCCCCGCCTGCACCGTTGTCAGTTGAGCGGTGGCATGTTTTCGGCGGGGCGGGGTACCCCTGCGGCATGACGGTTCTGACTGCTGTCGCCTTGACCTGCACCCCAAGCCTTCGCCTGCTCCCTCGAGCAGCGAACTGATCGCTCGGCAAGTACTCACGGAGTTGGAGAGGTTCGACGTCGGCGGCGACAGCATCCGGCTCGTGGACTATGACGTCCGGCCTGGCGTCGAGACGGACGTACGCGACGGAGACCAGTGGCCCGAGATTCGCCGCAGCATCGTTTCCGCCGACATCCTTCTCGTCTCGACGCCCACCTGGCTGGGCCAGATGTCGAGTGTGGCCAAACGTGCCCTCGAAAGGCTGGACGCCGAGTTCTCCGAGACCGACGACGAGGGGCGACCAAACCTGTTCGACAAGGTGCCCGTTGCTGCCGTGGTGGGCAACGAGGACGGTGCGCACCGGATCGCCGCGGACCTGTACCAGGCGCTGAATGACTGTGGATTCACGATTCACACCCAAGGCTGCACTACTGGAACGGTGAAGCCATGACGCCCGGCGACAAACTCGCCGGCATCCCGGACGCCGTGGCATCCGCGAATGCAGTTCTGGCAAGTAACGCCGTTCACCTGGCCGATTCGCTGCGCAACCGTCCCTATCCGCCGCCGCGCTGACGACTGGGACGACGAGCGCGGCCGCCGCGTGTCGCACTCACCACAGCGACGAAGCGACAGGCTGAGAGGGGTGCGCCAAGGGTGCACCCCGCCGAAATCTATTGGCTCGCCTCGTCGTTACCAGCATGGCCGACTGACAACAGGAGATGGTCGAATCGACTACGGAGATCTGGCGGCATCTTGACCGCAGTGGGCAATGCCGCGACCAACTGCTCGGCGATCACGCGGAGTTTGACGTTCGATTCCTGTGAGCACCAGACCAGTACTTCGAAGGCGTGATCGGCGTCGATGCCGTAGACGGCCATCAGGACACCCTTGGCTTGTTCGATCGTGGCGCGGGCCTCAACGACCTCGGGCAGTTTTTCGGCGAGGACCCGACGAGTGTCGTCCTGGACGGAGTTGGTGACGTCGACGTAGAAGCCGGAGGTGCCGGTCGCGTGACCCTCGCTCATGATCCGGTGGGCAACCACGACCATGTAGTGGACGTGGCCGGTGGTGTCGATGATCCGGTGCCGGCTGCTGAACGACTCGCCGTCGTGCAGAACACGCTGGAGGAGGTCGGCGACACTTTCCCGGTCGTCAGGATGCTTGTGCTGGAGGAGCAATTCGGTCGTCGGCGTGACCTCGCCCGGCTCGTAGCCGTGCATCCGGGCGACCGCATCCGACCATTCCCAGCGCTCGCCCTCGAAGTAGAAGCAGAAGCTGCCGATCGACTGGACGCGCCCCGACATGAGGAGGTCGCCCTCTTGGAAGTCGCCCTCGGCTGTGGTCACCTACCCAGTCTGGCACTAAGTGGACGCCCTGGCGTATTTCCAGGGTGCCCGCAAGTAGACCTTCCCGACAGGAACGGATCGGCGGGAATGTTAGCGATCGCCAATCATCCGCGTGCACGCCACCCAAGGGGCGTGCGCAAATCGCGTGGCTAGGATTCGGGCTTGGGAAGCGCCGCGCCGCGCCCGCCCCAGCTTGCCCGGTACGCCACCCTCCGTGGGGCGGCAAGCCATTCCGGCCACATCCGCAGCTCGGCCGGGAGGTTGATCACCGGATCGAACGCGGGCTGCTTGTCCTCGGCGGCGACCGCGGTCGGGGAATCCAGCGAGATCCGGCCCGCCGCCTTCGCCTGGCCGCGGGCGGTCGCCAGGGACAGGGTGAAGTGCAACGGGTCGCCGTCGACTAGCGCTGCGGTCGAGCCCGTCCGTGGCTGCCCGATGTCGGGCACGGCGAACACCCAGGTGGGAGGCCCGTCTTCGGTGCAATAGGCTGTGACGCTGCTATAACGTGCGCTGGCCCAGCCGCGGGCCGGCCAGAGCACGACTCGCGTGGAAAGTCGAGCTGACGCCAGCAGCAAGTCCCATGGGCCGCTGGTCCGATGCAATCGGACCGCCAGCCCCAGTACATCAGGCAAGCCATCGGGGATGCCGACCCCTCGGAAGAGTCGGGCGGTCACTGGTATCCGGCCTTGAAACGGCCACCAGTGTCCTCCCAGCTCCGCGTGCCCCTGCGCGAGCACACCTTCCGGGTGAAAGACTCCCGCTCTGCGTACCGCCGAGGCGAGTGCAGACGGGGCACCTAGCAATGCATCGAGTTCTCTCATACCGGGTCGTGTACCCAATCGGCGCGTGATTCAAGCAGGCACGGACGAGGGAATGTGATGCGCTGCCTTCGGCAGGCTGGCTCCAGATTGCGGCGACCACAGACGTCACCGCGGCGCTCGTCGCAGTCACCTTTGGGTCAGCTTCAGCGTGGGTCATTAGACAATCCGATGTTCGGGTGGCTACTTCGACGGGCGGCTGGGCAACCTCTTCACGGAGGCATTACTCGACCGGCACACCGGCAAGAACAGGAGACATCCCCACGTTCCTGCACAACAAGCGGGTGATGTACGACGTCCGAGTTGACGAACCCAGGTCACTGCATGGGCCGAGCAGGCTGCCGAGTTTGAGCAGGCATTCCCGGGGGAACACCGATGACATGAGGAACTCAACAGCACTGACCATTGCCGCGGCGGGCTTGTTTGCTCTCGTCGCATGTGGCTCCGACGATGACGGGAATGAGATGCCCGCCCACGGCACCAGTGGCGTTGTCACGAGCGTGGAATCGGCCGTCGACGAGGCCAAGCTCACGGCCTTCGTCGCCGCGTTCCGTACCGGATACTCGGAGCTGGCGGAGAACCGGAGTGACGAGGACATCGAGAAGATCGTCACCGAATCATGCACTCACCTCGCAGCCGGGGCAGACAAGCAGACCGTGACCGTAGAGATCGAGACGCTGGCCGCGAATGACGGCAACAGGCCGACACCGGAACAGGCCGAGAACATCTACAACCTCGTCGCGCCCGCCTGCCCCTAAACCTGGCGTTGTGAGCAACAGGACGCGAGTGGACGCACGAACCTCCCTAACGGAAGACAGCCATGATTGTGCTCGGTTTGATTCTGCTGCTGATCGGCTTTCTCGCCGGGATCTCGATCCTGTGGACCATCGGGATCGTGCTCATCGTGGTTGGCGTGATCCTCGCTCTGATGGGTGCGAGCGGCCGCGCTGTGGGCGGCAGGAGGCACTGGTACTGACACTGTTCACCAGTGCCCCCGCGGACACCCTGACGATCACATTTTGATGTACCGGGCCATAGCGAAGCTATATAGGCCGTAGGTGATGAACCCGAGACCCGCAACGACGACGAGCACGGGCCCGAAGGGTTGGCTCAGAAGCGATTTCAGCGCGCCGTCGAGTCCGGTCGCTCGGTTCGGATCCGACACGATCGCGGCGACGACGACTAGCACCCCCACCTCGGCGAGTACGAGTCCCTTCGCGACGTAACCGGCGGTACCCAGTGTTCTCACGAAATTGCTGGGCGCGCCGTGGAGGTCCTCGAGGAAGTTCTGGCTCGCGCCCTTGTAGACGTGATATCCGCCGACCGCCACGATCACCAGCCCGGCCGCCACGAGTGCGACGGTGCCTGCCGCGGATTGCATCATGTGCGCACTGATTCCCGCGTCCTGCTGCCCGGTGGACTTTCCGCGCCCGCGCGCGAATCCCAAGGTGGAGTAGGCGAATGCGAGGTAGACGACCGCCAGGGCGAAGGCCCTGCCGCGGTCAAAGACCTCGGACACAGGGCCTTGGTCTTTCGGATCGGTCGAACGTCCGAATACCGTTTCGGCAAGACGCCAGAGCGCCATCGCCGCGAACGCGACGGTGGCCGCCCACATCGCGGGCATACCGCCCGGCTTGCTCGCCAACTCGGCCAGCGCCCCGGACTGGTCGGCCGCGCCGCGCCCGCCGAGGGCGAGCCGGATGGCGATGTAGCCGATGATGAGGTGGACGAGGCCGCTGGTGACGTATCCCGCGCGGGCGAACCGCTCGAAGACACTATTCTGCGCTACCCGTTCCGCGGCGGAGTCAGTGACGCTATTGCTCACGGCGGCGATCCTCCTGGTGTCGACCCGATGCCGGATCCGGGTCGGTCAGGATTGGTCCTCGGCCCGTCACACGCCGATTGATGGGCCGGACCGACACCCCGATTCGGTGTCCTCGGTCGAGTCTGGATGTGGCGTTCTTCGTCGTCGGACGTCGCCCCGGAGCCCTTGGGCGTGGTGGACGAGCCTGTGGGATCGGGTCGAGGGCCGCTGAGAGAGCGCATGGCCTAGATCCATCCGGCGATTTCGGTGGCGGACGAACAGCAGCGCGCGCCCGGGACATTCAGCAAGAAGGCCCATGACGCACGTCTTGGGACCGGCCAAATCGCCGGCAGCGCACGACGATGTGGCCGATGATGACGGGCGTCCTGCTGCCGTAGCAGTGTGGTCACGTGACACGAGACCTTGCGTTGAATGGCCGCTGGCGCCGCGCCCCCGCCCGCTCGTGCTCGTCGTCCCACGAGCGGGCGTCATCAATGTGTCGGTCAGTCCTTGAAGGCGTCTTTGACCTTCTCGCCGGCCTGCTTGAGGTTGCCTTTTGTCTGGTCCTTGCGGCCCTCCGCCTCAGTGTCCTTGTCGCCGGTGGCCTCTCCGACCTTCTCCTTGGCCTTCCCTGCCAACTCTTCGGCCTTGTTCTTCGCCTTGTCGACGGCGCCCATTGTGACTCCTTTGTACTGGCTGATCCTGCCGCGGGTTCGCGGACAGTCAGCCGCATGAATCGACATGATCACGCGGCCAGGGCCTGGATACCCAATCCCGGCGATGTCTAACGGCTCTCGGCGGGATTCGTTGTCATTGCTCGTCGGCGGCGTCGTGGTGATGCAAGGTGCTCGAAGCCGTCCCGGCGGCGTGTTTCGCAGCGTCCGCCAGGTTCTGCGCCGCGTGCCGCGCCGCGTCGGCGGCCTGCGACTCGGCAGCCCGGTCGAGAATCTCGTGCGCCTTGCCGGGCAGGTCAATCTCCTGCAGCCGTTCCCTGGCCTCGGGGACGTGCTCCTTGACAGCCTGGGCGACGGTGTGGCCGGCCTCGACTGCAACGAGTCGCGCCCGCCTGCTTCCGTCGACGATCGCACCGATGGCGGCTCCCGTGGCGGCGCCGATGATCATTCCTATCCACAGATTGCGCATGATGTAGGTATGCCCGCTCGGGTGCGAGTGCAAACGCCGGCGACGGTGAACGCCCGTTGCTCCGTCCGCGGCGCGTTTAGGTTGCCCCTCCGGATTCGGTGCTCGGTTGGGTACACGACGAGGTCTCGGTCCTGCACAACGTCGTACATCTGATGTCCGGCGTGGTCGGTGTGGCTGCGTGCAGCACGGTCGGCACGTCCGTGCTCTTCCTGGTGCTCGGGGGAATCATCAATCTGTTGTTGTGGTCTACGGCCTGATCGTCGACGAAGCATCCGGGGCGGACTTCTCTGCCCACCAACCCGGCCAACTACTGGCTCCATTTCGGCTGGGTCTGGCGATGATCGCCGTTTCTTCGCGATGCCGCGCCTCGGCACCACGACCGCAGCCGATCCGCATCTTCCGCATTCTCCGGTCGAGTGGCCGGGGCCCGTTATTGCGCCATACCCAGCGCGAGCATCGCAGACGTCACCGCAGCTGGGTACACACAACTGCGGCGCGATCCGCGTGGACAGGCCGCCACGCCAGGCCGCGCCGTCTGCCTGCTCAGGGGGTGCGCTTGCCGCCCATCGGCGGTGACACGGTCGGTTCCGCCGCCGGAGTTGGGGTCGCAGCTTCTTCCAGCGGCGCCTCGGCGGTGGAGGCGGTGATCGCGCTCGTGTCAGCGCCGTCGGCGCCGTGGTGGGTAGCCTTCTTCGCCAGGGCACCGACCTTCTGCTGCAGCTTCGGGGCCTTATCCTTCACGGTCTCTGTCGCGCCGCTCACCTTTTCCTTCACGGTGGGGTTGTGCCAGAGCTCGACGGACTGATCCCTCATCTTCTCGTAGGTTTGCCTGCCAGCCCAGGTTCCCAGAACGAAGCCCACGGCCGCCCCCGCTGCGAAGAACAACGTTTTCTCCATGACATCTCCCGATTGTTGTGTGAGACGGGCGGTCAGCCGAATCGTCGTCAGAACGCCCTGCTACAGGTATGCCCGCAGCTGCCGAGTGCAAACCGCCGATGTGCGTCACGATGAATCGGCGAACAGCAGGCTGCGGATCTCGCCCATCGACACGGGTGCGGGCCTTCGGAAGACCGCGCCGTTGGTGTGTGGAAACCGTGCCGTCGATGAGACGGGTTTGGTCCAGGCGTCAAGTGGGCAACCCGAAGGTTGAGGCCCTCCGGTGGAAGCACTCGACCTGTGGCACCTCGGGATGAACCACCCCGATGGGCGCCGCCACGACATCGCACACTGGCGCCGCACAGAAGCGAACAACCCTCGGCCCCCGCGCCCGCGCGGGCCGATCACCCAAGAGAGAAGAAGTACCGCCATGAGCATCGGGAAGAAGCTTCGGCACAAGGCTGAAACCGCAGAGGGCGCAGCCAAGAAGACGGTCGGTAAGGCTCTCGGAAACGAACGCATGGAAGCTGAGGGGAGCGCAGACCAGGCCAAGGGCAATACCAAGCAAACCGGGGACAAGCTCAAGCAGGCGGGACAGAAGATCAAGCACGCCTTCAAGCACTGACCCGCGCTCACACCGCTCGATACCTCATCCCCAGTCTCTCTCCCGAAATCAGGTCGTCATCATGTTCATTCTCGGAATCATCCTCGCCATCGTCGGCGTGGTCGCCAGCATTCCCGTCCTGTTGTACATCGGGGTCGCCCTTATCGTCATCGGCGTGGTGCTCGAGATCATGGGCATGACCGGCCACGCTGTGGCGGGCCGACGCCACTACTACTGACCCAGTAGTCCGAGTGAGTTGCAGTCCACACCGGACCCGACCGCGCCGCGACGTTCGCGGTGGGGGTGAAGGTCCGGAATCTGGAGCAGACGCATGGCGATCTCCGACATCAAGGAATACGCGCACCTCACAGCTGACGACGTCGACGCGCTGCGCGCCGAACTGGACAGTATCCGGCAGGACGTCACCGAGTCGCTCGGCGAGAAGGACGCCAGATATATCCGCCGAACCATCGCCTTCCAACGGCTGCTCGATACGGCGGCCCGGTTGGTGATCCACGGTAGTAGGTCGCCGGCGGGGTGGATTCTCGGGGCGACGGCGCTCGGTGTGGCCAAGAGTGTGGAGAACATGGAGATCGGCCACAACGTCTGTCACGGGCAGTGGGACTGGATGAACGACCCGGAAATCCACTCCAGCACCTGGGAATGGGACATGGTCGGCCCGTCGTCGCAGTGGCGTTACTCCCACAATTACCGCCACCACGTGTTCAGCAACGTTGTCGGGATGGACGACGACCTCGGCTACGGCGTCATCAGGATCACCCGCGACCAGCCATGGAAGCTGGACAATCTGTTGCAACCGGTACGAAACCTGTTGTTGGCGGCGACATTCGAATGGGGCATCGCCCTGCACGACCTGTATTCCGAACAGGCCCGCGCCGACACAGACGCCGAGAAATCGGCGCATCGCAGAGCGTTGATTGGGAAGGTCGCCCGCCAGACGGGAAAGGACTACCTGCTCATCCCCGTCCTCCGCGGACGCCGCTGGCGACGAACCCTCACGGCTAACCTGACCGCTAACCTGCTGCGGAACGTGTGGGCCTACGTGGTGATCTTCTGCGGGCACTTTCCCGACGGAGCCGAGAAATTCACCCTCACTGAACTCGAGGACGAGAGCCAGGCGGAATGGTATCTGCGTCAGATGCTCGGCGCCGCGAACTTCCGCGCCGGCCCGGTGCTGGCGTTCCTGAGCGGCAACCTCTGCTACCAGATCGAACATCACCTGTTTCCCGATCTCCCCAGCAACCGCTATGCGGGGATCTCCACCAAGGTGCGCGCCTTGTGCGAAAAGTACGACCTGCCGTACACCACCGGGTCGCTGGCACGGCAGTACCTTCTGACGCTGCGGACTATCCATAAACTCGCCCTGCCCGACCGATTCCTGCGTGAGACCTCCGATGATGCGCCGGAAACGGCCTCCGAACTGAGGTTCCGCCCATCGCTCCCGTTGCCCGCTGACGTAAACACCGGGCGACGGGTCGGACTGCGCACCGCCCTGACGCAACGCGCCCGCCGGCACGAGGCGCCATCGGCAGACAGGATCCGGGCATAGATCGTCCTGGCGCGGTGGGCGATGCCTCGGAACTCAGTGATGCCGATTGCCGCGCCTGCACCGCGGGCAACGGCCCAATGCCCGGACCGCCCGCGCTCACCCCTGTGCCCCTGAGTTTTCAGAAGCCGAAAGGGCAAGGATGGCGGTTCGACCACAGTCGTCCATCTGGGCGTCTTCCGCCATCACCCGAGCGCGATCTCCGATCTCCGATCTCCGATGCTCGGCCATCCCATCACTCCGGGAATCGGAGCCCATGTCAGCCGGGTCGTTCTGATCGGTAGGTACAGGGCACCGAGAGAGACTGCCAGTAGCCAGGTGGTCGATCAGCCACCGGTGACGCCGCGTTGGGGCACCTCGTGCATGCAGTGTTCCGGCGCCGAATAGGTTTCCGAGAATCGCCCTGCGGGTAACTGCTGTATATGGGTGCACGAGTTGGAACAAACGGCCGGACACCGGTCACATCGCACCGAGACGGCACGGTCGGCAACGGCAAGACCGCCGGTGGTGACAGCCTGAATGCGACCGCCAGAACCAAGCCGACAGCCCGGGCATCCAAGACGGCGAAAAGGCCCACGGCGTCCACCACAACAGGCACCGGGCGTCTGCCGCGCAGGCGACCGACGGCCACGCGGGCGACCACAGCCACCTCACGACGCAGCCCACGGCGGGCGGAACCGACACCTCTACGAAGGCGAACAGACGCCACCGGCGAATCGACGTCGCGCACGCCCCGGCGACAGCGCCCCGACCGCGCCCCGACCTCCGAGCGTGCGCCGGGGCGGACCACCACCGCGAAGCAGGCGGCCGGCAAGCGTCCCGGAGGTGAGGGGTCCCGCACGTCCGCGCAGCGGCGGTCCACCTCACCGAGTCGCACACGCCGACCGGACCCGTCAGCGAAGGAGACCGAACGCGGGTGGCCTGCCGACACCGCACGGAGCGGGGTGCCGCGGCCGGTCGAGTCCGCCGTCGAGTGGCTGAAAGCCCAAATTCACCGGCTCCTGGAGAAAATGCGGGATCGCCGCGCCAGGGTGACGGAGAAGTTCCAGCAGAAGATCCAGGAGTGGGTGGACACGCTCGTCGAGGAGGTCGCACACGGCGGGGCGGGCATGAGAGCCGGACTCGAAGGCCTGAGGGCCGTCCTGACGGGTAAGAATCCTGTGTGGGCCGCGATCAAAGGTCTGGTGTCCGGGTTGAGCGGCAAGGCCAAGATTGCCCTGATTCTCCTCCTGGGCCTCGGACTCCTCCTCGGGCCGGTGCTCCTCGTGGTCCTGTTGCTGGCACTCCTTGCCATGGTGATCGTGGCGGCGGTGCGAGCCGCGGCAGGCTGACCTGATCGATCGGTGTGCCGGGCCGATTCATGAGAAGGCGGCGCCCCGACTCCTCGGCATTGCGTAACCGGTGATCACGAGCGAGGTCCTTGTTCTCGACGACCTTCGACGAAGTCGGCCGAAGAAGTGTTTGTGGCGGTGGTTGAGCGTTGCCGGGTTGGGGTAGTCGGTGCAATGTGCACTGCCGACCGCGCACGGTCTCGCGACACATCACCGAAGGGCCGCGACGCACTGCCGAAGTCGGGGTGGGTGCGCGGCAACTACTCAGGTAAAGGGGTCGACGATGAAGACTAGAGGTCAGGTGGCTGTGGCCGTCGGCGCGGGATATCTACTGGGCCGGACACGCAGAATGAAGATGGCGCTGATGCTCGCGGCCGCGGGCGCAACCGGACGCTTCCCCGGAGGACCGCGAGATTTGCTGGAACGCGGCACGAAAATGCTGGCGAGCTCCCCGGAGCTCGCGAAGATCGGCGACACGGTCCGGGGAGAATTGGTGAACGCAGCGAAGGAAGCAGCGGTCACTGCTACCAGCCGGCGCATCGACTCGCTGAGCAACCGGCTCCAATCGGGTGGCCAGGTGGTCACAGGAACCGTCAGTGATGTCACGGACACTGTCGATGATGTCACCAAAGTGGGGAAATTCGGGCGCAAGAAGCGCGCTCGTTCGCGGGCCGACGAGGACGCCCCTGCCGATGAACAGCCGGAGAACGACTACGCGGACGAGGAAGACGAGGCCGACGACTACGAGGAGCCTGACGAAGACGAGGCCGACGAGGAACCGACCCCACCCAGACGCCCCGCGGCGCGCCGCCGGAGCACAGGCGGCAGCACCCGGCCCACCAGCAAGTCGGGGACCACGAAGTCCCACGAAGACGATGACGAAGAGGCTCCTGCCCGCAAACGCAGGACACGGGCCAAGGCCACGACGGAATCTGCGCCCGTCCGACGGGCACGGGGGTGATGGAGATGACGAACGTCGCAAACAAGCTACGAGAGGCCGGACCAGGCGACGGGCAGGGCTCGTCGAGCATGCTGCAGGACGCGGTGCAGAGGTTGGTCGGCACTGTCGCCGACAAAGCGCTGTCCTCGGTCTCGGACAAGGTGCTGAACACCTCCGGGCGGCTCACTGAGTACGCCGAGGGCGGCGGCGGAGGCTTGCTCGCCGCGGTCACCGGTTCCGAGAAACTGGCCGAGGGCCAATCGCCGCTCAAGGCCGCACTCAGTGGGGGCTGGGAAGGTGCCAAGAACAAGGTCAAGGACAAGGCCTCCGACGTCAAGGACGCGGTCACCGGCGGCCGCGATGGCGACGACGACGGTGGCAAGGGGAAGGGCAAAGGCAAGAAACTCAAGATCACCAACATCGTCGAATCGATCGACGTCGGTGTCCCCGTGCAACTGGCGTACGACCAATGGACGCAGTTCGCCGACTTCCCGTCATTCATGAAGAAGCTCGAACTGGTCGAGCAGGTCACCGATGAAAAGCTGCAATGGAAGGCGCAGGTCTTCTGGTCGCACCGCACCTGGGAATCGACGATCATCGAGCAGGTTCCCGCAGAACGGATCGTCTGGCGTTCGAAGGGCGCGAAGGGATACGTCGACGGTGCCGTGACGTTCCACGAGCTGACCCCCGATCTCACCCGCATCCTCGTCGTGCTCGAGTATCACCCGCAGGGCTTCTTCGAGAAGACGGGAAACCTTTGGCGAGCCCAGGGTCGGCGAATGCGCTTGGAGCTGAAGAACTTCCAACGCCATGTCATGACGAGCACGGTCCTACATCCCGACGACGTCGAGGGCTGGCCCGGGGAAATCCGGGACGGCGAGGTGGTCGAGCCGGAGCAGGACGAATACGAAATGGACGCCGGCGAGGAATCCGAGGACGAGGACGCAGTCGAAGTGGACGAGGGAGCCGCTGAGGAGGACGAGGGAGCCGCTGAGGAGGACGAGGACGAGGCGCCGCCGTCGAAACGTCGAGCCCGCCCACGCAAGACCGCGGCCGCGCAGTCCGCCGGCTCAAAGCAAGGAGCCTCCCGATGACCACCGGTGGGCCCAGCTCGAGCAGCCTCGCCGACGTCATCGACACCATTCTCGACAAAGGCATGATCATCGACGCGTACGTGCGGGTCTCGCTGGTCGGCATCGAACTGCTGACGATTGACGCCCGCGTCGTCGTCGCCAGTGTCGACACGTATCTGCGATTCGCGGAGGCGGTAAACCGGCTCGAGATCGGCAGCGAGCCCAAGGGCCTGACGGATATCGTGGGGTCCGTAACCGAAGGCGGTGCCAGGTCGAAAACCAGGGGCGCACTCGAGGCCGCCGGCGACAAACTCGGCGAACTCCTCGGTGTCGGAGACGAGGAACCCGAACGCGAGCGAGCGCCGCGTAAATCCAGCCGAGGAGACACGTGATGTCCACGTCCAACCAGGCCACCGGTGCACCCGCGGAGCCGCACCCCACCGGCATCTACGTCTACGGCATCGTGCCCGCGGACGTGGAGACCGAAGACGACGCCGTCGGCGTCGACGACTCACGGGTGAGCACCATCAGACACGGCGATGTCGCGGCGCTGGTCAGCGAAATACCGGTGGACCGGCCGCTCGGTAAACCCGCGGACCTCCAAGCCCACGCACGCCTGCTGGACGGAACCGCGCGGGTGGCACCGGTGCTTCCCCTGCGGTTCGGTGCGGTCCTGACCGACGCCGACGCGGTGAAGGACGAACTACTCACCGCGCACGCTGACGAGTTCGCCGCCGCCATGGAGCAACTCGAGGGTAAGGCGCAGTTCGTAGTGAAGGGCCGCTACGTCGAACAGGCCCTTCTGTGGGAAGTGATCGGTGAGAACGAGCAGGCCAGCGCACTGAGGGAGACGATCCGCGACCAGCCGGAGGCCGCCACCCGCGACGCGCGAATGGCCCTCGGCGAAATCGTGGCCAACGCCATCGTCGTGAAACGCGAGGACGACACCCGCACAGTCGTTGATGCACTCGACTCGCTGGCCGACTCCGTCAAAGTCCGCGAACCCACTCACGAGGAGGATGCCGCGCACGTGGCGGTCCTCATCGAGGTCGCCCGGCAGGACGAGCTCGAGCACGCGGTGGGAGCGTTGGCGGAGCAGTGGGACGGCAGGGTTGAGATGCGTCTACTCGGACCGCTCGCCGCCTATGACTTCGTGATGACCCAGACACCGGAGGGCTGAGGCGATGGGACTGCTGTCGTTCATTGTCACGCTGCCACTCGCGCCGGTGCGTGGAGTGATCTCGCTCGCCGAGTTGATCCAGCGACAGGTCGAGGAGGAACTGCACGACCCCGCCACCGCCCGCCGCGCGCTCGAGGAGTTGGAAGAAGCCCGCGCGGCGGGAGAAATCTCCGCCGAGGGGGAAGAGCAAGCGCAGCAGGCCATCCTGGACCGGATGACCACGGCAGACCCGGCCACCACTGCGGAGAAGGAGTGAGGAGGTCATGGAGCAGAAGGAGCCACCGGCCCTGTCGGCGCAGGAAATCGCCGCCCTCGCGCTGCGGGACATCACCGAGCTCACGGGCAAGAAACCGATCGGTGCGACGTCGGTGATGCCGACCGACGACGGGTGGACCGTCGAAGTCGAAGTTGTCGAGGATCGGCGCGTCCCTTCCTCGACGGACATGCTCGCACTGTACGAGGTCGTGCTGGATCTGGACGGAGAGTTACTGTCCTACCGCAGAACCCGCCGCTACAGCCGCGGTGCTGGTGACAGCGCGGGGGGGCAGCGATGACCATCTCCCGCGACAACGACGACCGCCTCCCGCAGAGCCGCAGTGCGGGGCTGGCCGGCGGACACCAGTCGACGAACCTCGGGGACATCCTCGAGCGGGTGCTGGACAAGGGTCTCGTGATTGCCGGCGACATCCAGGTCAATCTCCTCGACATCGAGTTGCTGACGATCAAGGTGCGGTTGGTCATCGCCTCGCTGGAGACGGCGAGGGAGGTGGGGATCAACTGGTGGGAGAACGATCCCTGGTTGACCGGTAAGAGCAGCGACCTCGAGCTCGAGAACCGAAGGCTCAAGGAGAAGATCGCTGCCCTCGAGTCCGACCGGTCGGTGCGTCTCGAGGTGGAGTCGGGTACGCCGATCGAGGTTGAGGGCAACCGGCGAGGCGAGGACGATGAGCGATAGTGACGGCGTGTGGCTGTATGGCATCGCGTCCGAGGGCGTCGACGATGCCCAACTGGCCGGGGTGACCGGTGTCGCCGGCGAAGCGGTCCGGTCGGTGACATCGGCGGGCTTGGTCGCGGTGGTGGGCTCGGTGAGTTTGAGTGAGTTCGGGGAGGGCCCGCTGCAGCGCAACCTCGAGGACCTCGACTGGCTGGCTGCGACCGCGCGAGCCCACGACGGTGTGGTGGCTGCCGTCCTGCGCTGTGGGCCCACGATTCCGCTGCGACTGGCCACGCTGTACCTCGACGATGATCGGATTCGCGCCCTTCTCCTCGAACGGCAGCAAGATTTCGCTGCCGCACTCAGGCAGGTCACGGGGCGAAGTGAATGGGGAGTCAAGGCCTACGGTGACGCGAAACTGCTCGCCCAGCCACCCGCCGAGGAACCCGGCTCGCAGGGCGGACGCGGGAAAGGGACTGCGTATCTGCTGCGCAGGCGAGCGGAGTTGGCGGCGCAACAGGACATCGAGCGCAGGGCGGCCGCCCACGCGCAGGAGATCCATTCCGTCCTCGGTCGTCATGCCGTCGACTGCCGGCGTCAGCAGGTGACCGATCCGGTGATCACCGGTAAACGCGCCTGGATGATCTTCAACGGTACCTACCTGGTGGAGGACAAGCTCGCCGACGAATTCGCTTCGGTCGTCGCGGCACTCGACACCGAACATCAGGGTGTGGCACTGGAACTGACCGGACCGTGGCCTCCGTACTCCTTCTCGGGGATCGACCAGGCGAACCCATGAGGGACATGGCCCCCCCGGTCCCAGCGGACGACACTCGCCGCATCGCTCTGGTCGACCTGCTCGACCGGGTGCTGGGCGGCGGGGTCGTCATCACCGGCGAGGTCACGCTGTCGCTGGCGGACGTGGACATGGTGCGGATCTCGCTGCGCACCCTCATCGCGTCGGTCAGCGCACTGGCGCCTGCCCCGGATGCGCCGGACACCACCGATGACTGATCCAGACAGCCAGCCCGAGTCGGTCGAGCTGAATGCCCTGACCGGGGAGGGACACCGTGTTCTGCCGCAACGCATCGACGCGGACCCCGAGTCGGTCGAGCGCGGCCTGGTCACCCTGGTTCTCACCCTCGTCGAATTGTTGCGTCAGCTGATGGAGCGGCAGGCACTGCGCAGGGTCGAGCACGGAGATCTGAGCGACGAGCAGATCGAGCGGATCGGGACAACACTGATGCTCCTCGAGGAACGCATGGCCGAACTGCGGGAACATTTCGGGTTGACCCCCGAGGACCTCAACATCGACCTCGGGCCGCTGGGTCCGCTGTTGCCTCCGTGACGGCACACGGTCACCTCGGCTGCGGCGTCGGATGCATCGCCCTCGAAGTTGTTCACCGCCTTCGCCGATGTCCTGGCGCAGCACCGAGCGAGGGACAGGGAAACGGGCTCGGTTCCGACCTGAGCGCCAGCGGCGAAGCGAGGAGTGGCGCCGAAGACAAGCCTGGCCGGTCAGTGCTGCATTGCTGCAGTTCTGCCGTCGTGCTCGACTGGACCAAGAGGTGCACGGTCGACGGATCGGCAACGACTCCAGTCCTTCGTCTGTTGCTCCACAGAACCGGTATTTCGCGGGCGAACCGGGCCGAACAGGGTTTTCTCATGCCACAACGGGTATCTCTCGCCTGGAAAGCGATTCAAAGGAGAAGTCGAATGCCACGGAAGGGTTCGGACCCACACCTGAAGGATCAGGAGCTGTACGAGGAACTTCGCAAGAAGGGTGACTCGAAGGAGAAGGCGGCTCGGATCTCGAACTCGGCCGCTGCCCGTGGGCGTTCCAGCATCGGCAGGAAGGGCGGGGCAGCGACGGATTACGAGGACCGCACTGTCCCAGAGCTGAAGCAGCGCGCCAAGGAGGTTGGTCTCTCGGGCTACTCGAAATTGACGAAGAAGGAACTTGTCGACGCATTACGC
>NZ_JBFUHZ010000065.1:0-18966 GCF_056402135.1 Rhodococcus sp. P4_C10
GGGCGCGCCGGCACCCGCGCCGGGGGCACCGGGGGCCGCCCCCGCCCCCGCGCCGCTTCCGTAGCAGGGCCCGCTCCCGGGGACCCCGACTCCCGGGGACCCCGGCTCCCGGGGCTTTGGCCCGTAAGAAACTCCGGTCACTCAGGTAACTCCGACACGCCCGTTCGATATCAAAACGACACACCTGAAAACCCGCGTTGGCCTGCATAAATTACAACTGTCTCGGTTTTTTGATCACAGATGAATAACGGAACAATCTCGAATCGGGTAGCCTCGACTGCGGTCTACAGCAATCGCAAAGCCCCACCCGGGGTTCGCAGGAGGTATCTCGGTGGGTCGTCACAACAAGAAGTCCGACTCTGCGCTGCGCCGCAGTTCCGTCATCGCACTGACCGGGATGATCCCCGGCGGACTGGTCGCGGTGGCCGCCACCTCGGGCGCCGCACCCGCCATTCCCTTTCTCGCCACGACCGCCAAGTCCGCACCGATCCCGGACGCCCCCGCCCCCGTCGCGACCCCGGTCGCCGAGGCTCAGCCCGCCGCCGAGACCCCCGCGCCGGTCGCGATCCCCGAGCCGGCCGCCGCCGCGCCCGCCCCCATCCCCGTGCCGCTGCCGGACGGCCCGCTCGGCATCCCCGGCATCAACTTCGCCGCGTACCAGAACGCGGAGCGCATCGAGGCGGAGCGGACCCCCGGCTGCGGCATCTCCTGGATGCAGGTGGCCGGGATCGGCCGGGTCGAGTCCAGCCACGCCAACGGCGGCAAGGCCGACGACAAGGGCAACCTGCTCGAGCCGGTGATCGGCCTGCCGCTCGACGGCAGCCTGCCCGGCCAGGCCGTGATCATGGACAGCGACGGCGGCCGCCTCGACGGCGACTCCGTCTACGACCGCGCCGTGGGCCCGACCCAGTTCATCCCGACGACGTGGGAGCGCTACGGCGCCGACGGCAACGGCGACGGCGTCATCGACCCGCAGAACCTCTACGACGCGGCGATGGCGACCGCGAACTACCTGTGCGACGGCGGCACCAACATGCGTGACCTCGCCTCCGCCACCAAGGCGATCCTGCGGTACAACAACTCGATGGCCTACGTCGCGAACGTGACGGCCTGGTCGCTGGCGTACTCCACTGGCATCGGCCCGACCGCGGACGCCCTCCCGCGAATCCACTGATTCGGCACCCAACTACCATGGGGGGTATGCCAGCAGTGACCGAGTCCGACGTTCGTAGCGCGCTCGCCCGGGTAATCGACCCCGAGATCCACAAACCCATCACCGAGCTCGGGATGGTCAAGAGCGTCGAGATTGCCGACGACGCCAGCGTCGACATCGTCGTCCTGCTCACCACGGCCGGCTGCCCGATGCGCACGGAGATCACCGACCGGGTCACCAAGGCCGTCGCCGACGTCGCCGGCATCGGCGCCATCCGCGTCGAACTCGACGTGATGGACGACGAGCAGCGCACCGAACTGCGCAAGTCGCTGCGCGGCGACTCGGCCGAACCGGTCATCCCGTTCGCCCAGCCCGGCTCGCTGACCCGGGTGTACGCGGTCGCCTCCGGCAAGGGCGGCGTCGGAAAGTCTTCCGTCACGGTCAACCTCGCCGCCGCGATGGCCGCCCGTGGCCTGTCCGTCGGCGTGCTCGACGCCGACATCTACGGCCACTCGGTGCCCCGCATGCTCGGCACCGACGCCAAGCCGACGCAGGTCGAGCGGATGATCATGCCGCCGCAGGCGCACGACGTAAAGCTCATCTCGATCGCGCAGTTCACCCAGGGCAACACCCCCGTCGTGTGGCGCGGGCCGATGCTGCACCGCGCGCTGCAGCAGTTCCTGGCGGACGTCTTCTGGGGCGACCTGGACGTGCTGCTCCTCGACCTGCCGCCGGGCACCGGTGACGTCGCGATCTCCGTCGCCCAGTTGATCCCCGGCGCGGAGATCCTGGTCGTCACCACCCCGCAGCAGGCCGCCGCCGAGGTCGCCGAGCGGGCGGGCGCGATCGCGCTGCAGACCCGCCAGCGCATCGTCGGGGTCGTGGAGAACATGTCCTGGATGGATCTGCCCGACGGCACCCGGATGGACGTCTTCGGCTCCGGCGGCGGCCAGTCCGTCGCAGACCGGCTCACCAAGGCCGTCGGCGCCAAGGTGCCGCTGCTCGGCCAGATCCCGCTCGAGCAGGCGGTCCGTGAGGGCGGCGACGAGGGTGTCCCGATCGTGCTCAGCGCGCCCGACTCCCCAGCCGGCACGGCGCTGCGTGAGATCGCCGAGAAGCTCGCGGTGCGCTCGCGTGGACTCGCCGGCATGTCGCTCGGCATCGACACCACGCGTCACCTGTAGCAACCGCGGCTGGGCGATTCGACTCCGACAAATCGCCCAGCAGGTTACCTTCGCACCCGAACCAATCATCGATGCCGCCCTGCGGCATCCGACGACAGGAATCCGGGTATGAACAAGGCCGTCCTCCGCACCGCGCTGTTCTCCGCCACCACCGTGCCCCTGCTGTTTCTCTCGCCCGGCGTCGCATCCGCGGCCGCCGTGTCCAGTGCCGACATCATCGAGAGCGACGTGGTCGCATCCGTCGAGGGGGTCGACGCGTCTGCGCTCTGCGGCGCCACTCTGCTCGACCAGGGCACCGGCACGGTGGTCCGGGACATCGCCCCTGCCGCCCCGAACGCCGACGGTTGGATCGGCTACTCGTGGCCCGCCGTGGCGGACGGGGTCTACGAGGTGCGGCACCGCTGCACGGTCGACGGCGAGGTGGTCTTCGCGAACAGCCACCGCGACCTGGTTGCGCCGGCGCCGATCCGGCCGATGTTCGGCTCGCTCGACACCGGCAGCGGGTGGGTCGGCGAACCAGGTCTCATCGAGAACACCTTCGGGTCCTGACCGACCCGACTTCCGCCCGACACGACGGGCCCTGCCGGAATTCCCTCGGCCAGTGGCGTGGGGGACGGCCGGGACGGCGGTCCCACGGCCCCGGCGGCGGCCGGTCCTGTCGCGGCAGCTTTGATGTCGCCGGGCAGGCTCTCGACGTCACGGAGCACCGAGTCGTCACCGTCCAGCAGGTGCTTGGTGATCAGCCCTCGCGGCGTCATGCCGCGCAACTGCTGCAGGTCCGCGAGGGGTTTACGCAGGTCCTCGAACTCCGGTCCGAGCTCGTTCTTGAGTTGCGAGGTGGCGCCACCGGCGTAGTCGCGCACCTGACGCAGCGACTTCGTCACCCAGGACACAGCACCGGGCAGACGCTCGGGTCCGAGGATCACGAGCGCCGCGACGAGCAGGACCATGAACTCGCCCCAGCCAATGTTGCCAAACACGTTGACCAGAGTACGTGTCGCCGCCACGGACCGCCGCCCGCACCGCCAAACTCACAACAGGTGGGGTGGGATCAGTCCGAAACCGGCGTCACCTGCACCTCGACCGAGCGTCCCGAGCGGATCAGCTGCACCGGCACGGACTGGCCCGCCGGCTGCTGGTGCACGGCCACCACCAACTCGTCCGCGCCGGCCACCGCCCGGTCCCCCACCTTGACGATGACGTCGCCCTCGACGATGCCCGCCTGCTCGGCAGGGCTGCCTGCCTGCACGTTCGCGACCTGGGCGCCGGTGGTCTGCTCGTTGGTCACCGACCGCGCGTTGACGCCGATCTCCGAGTGGTGCATGACGCCGTCACGGATCAGCGCCTGGGCGACCGCGGTGACGTCGTCGACCGGGATCGCGAAACCGAGTCCCACCGAACCACCGCTCTCGCTGCGGATCGCCGAGTTGATGCCGATGACCCGGCCCTCGTGGTCCACCAGCGGCCCGCCGGAGTTGCCGGGGTTGATCGCCGCGTCGGTCTGCACCGCGTCGATGACCGCATCGGTGTCGGTGCCGTCGCCGCCGAGCCGGACCGGCCGGTGCAGCGCGCTGACGATGCCACTGGTCACCGTGTTGCTCAGGCCCAGCGGCGAGCCCACCGCGACCACGTCGTCCCCGACCGAGACGTCGGCGGACCTGCCGAGCTCGGCCACGGTGAGGTTGCCGACGTCCACCTTGATCACGGCGAGGTCGGTCTTGGTGTCGCGGCCAACGATCTCGGCGGGCACCCGCGTGCCGTCGTCGAACACCACGCGCAGCGTCGCCTTCTCGGGGTCGGTGGCGGCCATCGAGATCACGTGGTTGTTGGTGACGATGTAGCCGGCGCCGTCGATGACCACGCCGGAGCCGGTGCCGGACTCGTCGCCGAGCGCCACCTGGATGGAGACCACCGACGGCTGCACCGCCGCGGCGACCTTGGCCACCTGGCCGGCCTCGCGGTCGTCGGTACCGGACTGGGTGAGCGAGACCTTCTGGCTGGTGAGCGCGCCGACGTTCTCGGCGGTGACCCGTCCCACGACGCCGCCGACCAGCCCGATGGCCAGCGCGCCGCCGACCAGGACCGCCAGCGCGCGCGGCGCGATCCGGTCGCCGAGCAGGACGTCGCGGACGGTGAGCTTGGGTGCGGGGGGCGCCGCGGCCACCGGCGGCGGCGTCAGCGCGGCCGAGCCGAGGCTGACCGCCGCATCGGGATCACGCCACGGATCGGCGGGTGCCGTCGGCTCGGGGCTGCGGGGTGCGTCGCCGTCCGGGTCACGCTGGATGGACTCGACGGCGTCGTGGGGCCGGCCGAACGCCTCGGCCAGGACCGGGTCGGGCGGCCCGATTGTCAGGGCGGGGTCGTGGCCGGCGTCGCGATCGGGGGCGAAGGACTCGCTGGTACCGGCCGGGCGACCGAACGCGGCGGCGGACGCCGGGTCCACGGCGGGTCGGTAGAGCGGGCGGGGCGCGAGGCGCGGCGGGGCGGAGTCCGGCTGGGTCGAGTCGGAGTTCACGCGGACTCGCGTCCCTCGTTGGCGGCAGTCACGTGTTCCAGTATCACCGACGCCGTCACATCGGCGAGCACCGACGCGGGCAGGGGTGAGGTCAGCGGAATCGGCGCCAAGTCGGCAGCGAGTAGGAGTTCATCCGCGCGGACAGCGCGGCGCGCCGACGTCCGAACGGGGAGTCCGCACCGGGCCGGCCGTCGGGCTCGGCGTCCGCGGGCGGGGTGCACATGGGGATCTGGCTGAGCAGTCCCAGCAGCCCGCTGGGCATGCTGATCTCGGCCGAGCGGCGCAACGCCACCCGGGCATGCTGCTGCGCATCCACCGCGGCCGCACACTCCGGGCACTCGGCGATGTGCTGGGCGGCCCTGAGGTAGGCGTTCATCTGCAGTTCGCCGTCTACGTACGCGGCGACGGCCTCGCTGGCCAGATGCTCGGTGGAACTGAACTGGCGCCGTCCGCCTGCCTGCGTCATCGATCCCTCCTGCACCTTCACCGTGTGGTCACCGCCGATGTACCTGTCCTGCCCGCGGCCGCAGCCGAGGCTGACAGGTGGTCCCGCAGCGCCTGCCGTCCGCGATGGATCCGACTCCGTACGGTACCGAGCTTCACGCCCAGTGTGGCACCGATCTCCTCGTACGACAGGCCCTCGATGTCGCAGAGCACGACGGCGGCACGGAATTCCGGGGCCAGCGAGTCGAGCGCGTCCTGGAGGTCCGGGTCGAGGCGGGCGTCGTGGTAGATCTCCTCGGGGTTCGGCCGATCGGAGGGCACCCGCTCGTAGTCCTCTGGCAGCGCCTCCATCTTGATCCGGTTACGGCGGCGCACCATGTCGAGGAAGAGGTTTGTCGTGATCCGGTGCAGCCAACCCTCGAACGTGCCGGCCTGGTAATTCGACAGCGAACGGAAAACCCGGATGAATGTGTCCTGGGTGAGGTCCTCCGCGTCCTGGGCGTTCCCGGACAGCCGGTAGGCCAGTCGGTAGACGCGATCGCCGTGTTCACGGACCAGTTCGTCCCACGACGGCATGGCGGACTGGCCGCCGCTCGCGTCGAACGCGGCCGTGCCGCGCAGGTCGGCGGACTCGGCCGATTCGAGCAACTGGGCCGGATCGGCGATGTTGTTCAGATCTGGGAGCTGGGCGGATGCGGCGGCGAGGACGGGCTCGGCGTTGATCATCGAGATGTGGTGGACCTCCTGCTCAGGACAGCTGGCGGCAACTACGCGACACACTTTCGACGCGTAAGGGGTACAACGCCCGGGTTGTCCGGAATGTTCCCCGTCGCGACTTCACGTTCGTAGCTGCCACCGATGCGGTCTGGTGATCTCGTGACGGGTTCAGCCTTTCGTACCCGGATGTGCGCGCACTATGAGCAACCTGAGCGGGGCCTGAGAATCCGCCGTACTCGCGCGCCTGTGCCCGGCCGCGCCGCGACGGCGATAGCCTCGACATCGTGCAGACCAATGGCGACCAGATACTGGCCCACACCGAGGACTCCGTCCTGGAGGACGAGGTCCTCCTTTCCGCCCGCGAACGGGCCGAGGATCTGGGCGGCGATCCCGTGCCGGCGTCTGTGGGCGCACTGCTCAGCCTGTTCGCGCAGATGCTCGACGCCCGGACCGTGGTGGAGATCGGCACCGGCGCCGGCGTGAGCGGCCTGTGGCTGCTCGACGGCATGCGTGCGGACGGCGTGCTCACCACCATCGACGCGGAACCCGAGCTGCAGCGCGCCGCAAAGGACGCCTTCCGGTCCGGTGGCATCACCTCCTCCCGGACGCGCCTGATCAACGGCGACGGCCTGGAGGTGCTGCCGCGACTCGCCGACGGCGCCTACGACCTGGTCTTCGTGGACACCTCGCCCGCCGACCACCCGCGCTACGTCGAGGAGTGCGTACGGTTGCTCCGCCCCGGCGGGGTGCTGGTGCTGCACAACGCGCTGTACGGCGGCCGGGTGGTCGATGTGACGGCCCGAGACGCGACCACCCTCGCGGTCCGGGCGGCGGCCCGCGCGATCGCCGAGGACGACCGGCTGACCAAGGTGCTGCTGCCGGTCGGCGACGGAGTGCTCTGCGCCTCCCGCGGCTGACGCATTTTGACGTTTCCTTGACGGGCCGACCCCTTGCCGCCCGATTGAACGGGCGTTTAGAGTTTTGAACATGCGTTCAATGAACGTCGACCCGCAGGCCCCCAACCGGGACCGGACCACCCGCGCCCGGATCCGCGACGCCGCGATCGCCGTGTTCGGCGAGCAGGGATTCTCGACCGGGGTGCGCGCGGTCGCCGCGGCCGCCGGCGTCTCGCCCGGACTGGTCAACCACCACTTCGGGTCCAAGGACGCGCTGCGGGAGGAGTGCGACGCCCACGTCCTCGAGGCCATCCGGGTCGCCAAGACCGAGTCCCTGACCAGGCCCAGCGCCACCGGACTGCTGCAACAACTCGCCGAGGTCGAGGAGTACGCGCCCCTGGTGGCCTACCTGGTGCGCAGCTACCAGGCCGGCGGCTCACTGGCGCGGTCGATGTTCGAGCACCTCGTCGCAACCACCGAGCAGTACCTGGCGGACGCGGTGGCCGCCGGCACACTCCGGCCCAGCCGGGACCCGGCGGCACGGGCGCGCTACCTCGCGATGCAGAACATGGGCGGCACCCTGCTGTTCCTGCAGATGCGGGGCGAGCACGAGGACCCCGTCGACTGGGGGCGCGCGCTGCGCGACCTCACGGACGAGATCATGTTTCCCGCCCTCGAACTCTTCACCGAGGGACTGTTCATCGACACGACCTTCTT
The DNA here is from genome assembly GCF_056402135.1 of Rhodococcus sp. P4_C10. Taxonomy (NCBI): domain Bacteria; kingdom Bacillati; phylum Actinomycetota; class Actinomycetes; order Mycobacteriales; family Nocardiaceae; genus Rhodococcus; species Rhodococcus sp. P4_C10. The sequence goes on from NZ_JBFUHZ010000065.1 coordinate 7,627, forward strand.
CGACACAGTCCTCCAGCAGCGCGCCGAATCCTCGACAGACGTCGAAACCACAAGCGGTACAGCCCCTTAGGAGAATCGATGACTGAAATCATCGAAGTCCACGACCTGCACAAGCACTTCGGCCAGGTGCACGCGCTCGACGGCCTGGACCTCACCGTCGGCGAGGGCGAGGTGCACGGCTTCCTCGGGCCCAACGGCGCCGGGAAGTCGACCACCGTCCGGGTGCTGCTCGGAATCCTCCAGGCGACGTCCGGGACCGCCCGCGTCCTGGGCCGCGACCCGTGGGCCGACGCGGTCGACCTGCACCGCGAGATCGCTTACGTGCCAGGCGACGTCACCCTGTGGCCCTCACTGTCGGGCGGGGAGACGATCGACCTGCTCGGCCGGATGCGGGGCGGCATCGACGCCTCGCGGCGCGCCGAACTCGTCGAGCGGTTCGACCTCGACCCGCGCAAGAAGGCGCGAACCTACTCGAAGGGCAACCGGCAGAAGGTGTCCCTGGTGTCGGCCCTGTCGTCGAATGCGCGACTGCTGCTGCTCGACGAACCGACGTCCGGACTGGACCCGTTGATGGAACAGGTCTTTCGTGAGTGCGTCACCGAGGCGGCGCGGCGCGGCGTCACGGTGCTGCTGTCGAGTCACATCCTGTCCGAGGTGGAGGCGCTGTGCCAACGGGTGACGATCATCCGCGCCGGCCGGACGGTCGAGAGCGGCGCGCTGGCCGACATGCGCCACCTGAGCCGCACCTCCATCAGTGCCGAACTGCTCGGTGACCCAGGAGATCTCAGCCACCTCACCGGCGTCGAGGACATTTCCCTCGACAATCACACCCTGCACTGCCAGGTCGACAGCGAGCACCTCGGCGAACTGATCCGGGTCCTCGGCGACACCGGCGTGCGCAGCCTGGTCAGCAAGCCGCCGACCCTGGAGGAGCTGTTCCTGCGCCACTACGAGATCGACGGAGCGGCGGGGGTCGACGGCCCCGAGACCAGTGGGGAGAAGGTGTCGGCATGAGCACCGCCACGATCGCCGGCCGGCGCCCGCCCGCGGCGGCCCCGCGGCGAGCGTCGAACTTCACCGGCACCTTCGCACTGCTGCGACTCGTCCTGCGACGAGACCGGATCGTGCTGCCGCTGTGGGTGCTGTTGCTGTCGCTGCCGCTGGCGTCGGTGTACGTGGGCAGCATCGAGAGCGTCTACCCCTCCGCGGCGGACCGCGCGTCCTTCGCGGCCACGATCATGAGCAGTCCCGCGCAACGCGCCATGTACGGCGCGATCTACAACGACAGCCTGGGCGCGGTCGGCATCTGGAAGGCCGGCATGTTCCACACCCTGATCGCGGTCGCGGTGATCCTGACCCTGATCCGGCACACCCGAGCGGAGGAGGAGTCCGGCCGGACAGAGCTTCTCGACTCCACCTCCGTCGGCCGGTACGCCGGGCTGACCGCCGCGTTGACGGTCGCCTTCGGAGCCTCGATCGCGACCGGGCTGATCGGTACCGCCGGACTGCTCACCACCGACGTGCCGCACGCCGGCTCGCTGGCCTTCGGTCTCGCGCTGGCCGGCTCCGGGATCGTGTTCACCGCGGTCGCGGCGGTCGCCGCCCAGCTCAGCACCAGCGCCCGCACCGCCCGCGGCATCGCGTTCGCCGCGCTCGGGGCGGCCTTCGCGCTGCGGGCCGTCGGCGACGCCGGCTCGGGGGCGCTGTCGTGGCTCTCGCCGCTGGGCTGGTCCCTTCAGGTGCGCCCGTACGCCGGCGACCGCTGGTGGGTGCTGCTGCTGCACCTGACGGCGACGGTCGCGCTCACCGCGGTGGCCTACGCGCTGCTGCGGCGTCGCGACGTCGGGGCCGGGTTGATCGCCGAACGTCCCGGCCCGCCGACCGCGGCGCCCGCGCTGAGCGGCCCGTTCGGCCTGTCGTGGCGGCTGCAGCGGGGCGCGCTCGTGGCGTCCACCGTCGGAATCTGCCTGTACGCCCTGCTGATCGGCAGCGTGGTGCACGGCATCGGCGACGAGATCGGGGGCAGCGACGCGATCCGGGACATCGTCAACCGGATCGGCGGATCGCGGGCCCTGGAGGACTCCTTCGTCACCATCGCGTTCACCATGCTCGCGGTCGGCGCTGCGGCGCTGGCGATCTCGTCGGCGCTGCGACTGCACGGCGAGGAGGTCGCGCAGCGCGGCGAGACGGTGCTCTCCGGCGCGGTCGGCCGAACCCGGTGGGCCGCGAGCCATCTCGTGCTCGCGATCGCCGGTCCGGCCGTGGCGATGCTGGCCGCGGGACTGGTGGCGGGGCTGGCCTACGGGGCCGCGGCCGGCGACGTCGGCGGCACGCTGCCCGGCGTGCTGGCCGCCGCCCTGGTGCAGCTGCCCGCGATCTGGATGCTCGCCGCCGTGACCGTCGCGCTGTTCGGGCTGGCTCCGCGCTTCACACCGGTGGCGTGGGGTGTGCTGGTGGCGTTCGTCGCGCTGTACCTGCTGGGGTCGATCTCCGGCGTCCCGCAGTGGGTGCTCGACCTCGAGCCGTTCACCCACACACCCAAGCTCCCCGGCGCCCCGTTCGAGTTCGCACCGGTGGCGTGGCTGCTGCTGGTCGACGTGGCGCTGATCGCGGCCGGGCTGGTCGGACTGCGCCGACGGGACCTGCGGACCGGCTGACCGGGTCCAGATTCCCCGCCCTAGATCCAGACGCCCTTGCCGATGGCGACCACGCCGCCGGCACTGACCGCGAACCGCTGACGATCCCGCTCGAGGTCGACGCCGATGATCTCGCCCTCCCCCACCACCACGTTCTTGTCGAGGATGGCGTGCCGCACCACGGCACCCTTGCCGACCCGGACGCCGGGCATCAGCACGCTGCCCTCGACGGTGGCGCCGCTGTCGACCATCACGTTGGAGCTGAGCACCGAGTTGCGCACCGTCGCCGCGGACAGGATGCACCCCGCCCCGACGACCGACTCCTGCGCCAGACCGCCCTGCACGAACTTCGCGGGCGCCAGGTTCTCGGCCGCGCCGCGGATCGGCCAGCGCCGGTTGTAGAGGTTGAACACCGGGTGCACGGAGACCAGGTCCATGTGCGCCTCGTAGAAGGCGTCGATGGTCCCGACGTCGCGCCAGTAGCCGCGGTCCCGGTCGGTGGCGCCAGGCACCACGTTGTCCTTGAAGTCGTAGACCGCGGCGTCGCCGGCCGCCACCAGCGCGGGGATGATGTCGCCGCCCATGTCGTGGTCGGAGTCGGAGTTCTCCGAGTCCGCCCGGATGGCGTCCACCAGCACCTTGGTGGTGAACACGTAGTTGCCCATCGACGCAAAGGTGACGTTGGGGTCGTCGGGGGTGCCCGGCGGGTGCACCGGCTTCTCCAGGAACTGGGTGATCCGCCCCGACTCGTCGCTGTCGATGCAGCCGAAGGCCGTCGCCTCGCTGCGCGGCACCCGAATCCCCGCGACCGTCACGCCGGCGCCGGAGTCGATGTGGTGCTGGACCATCTGTTCCGGGTCCATCCGGTACACGTGGTCCGCGCCGAACACGACGATGTACTCGGGGTCCTCGTCGTACACCAGGTTCAGCGACTGGAAGATGGCGTCGGCGCTGCCGGTGTACCAGCGCGGGCCGAGCCGCTGCTGGGCCGGGACCGGGGTGATGTACTCCCCCGCGAATCCGGACAGCCGCCAGGTCTGGGAGATGTGCCGGTCCAGGGAGTGCGACTTGTACTGGGTCAGCACGCAGATCCGGAGGTAACCGGCGTTGACCAGGTTGCTGAGCACGAAGTCGATGAGCCGGTAGGCCCCACCGAACGGCACGGCGGGCTTCGCCCGGTCCGCGGTCAGGGGATGAAGACGCTTCCCCTCGCCGCCGGCGAGCACGATTCCAAGCACATGCGGCTGGCTCCTCACCCTGTCAACCTATCGGCACCGCCCCACCCCCGCTACCGGGACCCGCCCGAGGCTCCGCCCGAGAGCGACCCGCCCGAGCTCCGCCCGAGAGCGACCCGCCCGAGGCCCCGGCCAGAAGCGGGACCCGCCCGGGTCCGGGACACGCCCGAACCGCCGCGGCCCGAGCGGTGGCCGTCCCCGGCCGCGGCGGCTACGTTTAGCCCGTGCGCGTGGCAATGATGACCAGGGAGTACCCACCCGAGATCTACGGCGGGGCCGGGGTCCACGTCACCGAGCTCGTCGCGCAGCTCACGCGGCTCTGCGAGGTCGACGTGCACTGCATGGGCACCGCCCGCGAAGGCGCCGTCGTGCACCAGCCGGATCCGGCTCTGTCGGCGGCCAATCCCGCGCTCTCGATGCTCTCCGCCGAACTGCGGATGGCCGCGGCCGCGGCCGGGGCGGACGTGGCGCACTCGCACACCTGGTACACCGGCCTGGCCGGGCACCTCGCCGGCGAACTGCACGGGATGCCGCACGTGCTCACCGCACACTCGCTGGAACCGCGCCGGCCGTGGAAGGCGGAGCAGCTCGGCGCCGGCTACCGGATCTCGTCGTGGTCCGAGCGCAACGCCATGCAGTTCGCCGACGCCGTCATCGCGGTGAGCGAAGGCATGCGCGCGGATGTGCTCGACGCCTACCCCTTCGTCGACCCGGACCGAGTGCACGTGGTGCGCAACGGAATCGACACCGACGTCTGGTACCCGGAACCTGCGGGCCGGGCCGGTTCGGTCCTGACCGACCTCGGTGTGGACCCGGACGCCCCGATCGCCGTGTTCGTCGGCCGGATCACCCGGCAGAAGGGACTGCGCCACCTGATCGCGGCGGCCCACGACTTCGACCCGGCTGTGCAACTGGTGCTGTGCGCGGGCGCGCCGGACACCCCGCAGATCGCCGCCGACACCGAACGCGCGGTCGCCGAACTGTCCCGCGCGCGGGGCAACGTGCGCTGGGTCCGGGAGATGCTGCCCACCGCGCGGGTCCGGGAACTGCTCTCCGCGGCAACGGTGTTCGTGTGTCCGTCGGTGTACGAGCCGCTCGGCATCGTGAATCTCGAGGCGATGGCCACGGAGACCGCGGTGGTGGCCTCGGACGTCGGCGGCATTCCCGAGGTCGTCGTGGACGGCGTCACCGGCCGCCTCGTGCACTACAACTCGTACGAGCCGGAGGCGTTCGAGCGGGCGCTGGCCGCGGCCGTCAACGAGGTGACGTCCGACCCGGTCGCCGCGGCCGAGATGGGCCGCGCCGGCCGCAGGCGGGCCATCTCGGACTTCTCCTGGGCGCAGATCGCCCTTCAGACGCTGGCGGTCTACGAGGCGGCGATCGGGCACTACACCGGTCGGGTGCCCGCCGGCTACGCCGTCCGGTAGGTGGAGACGGTGACCGACGCGGTCACCACCGCGGGCTCGGGCAGCCGCGCGATCCGCTCCGCACGCACCCTGTCGTCGAGATGCCGCGCCGACGGTCCCATCGCGACGAGCGACTCGATCTCGCGGTGGGTCAAGGTCATCGGATAGTCGACTGAGACCCGGTCGACCCGCTCGAAGTGCCCGGCCATCGAGGCCCCCAGCCGGACCGTCTTGTTCTCGTCCACCCGCACCAGGCCCAGCAGGTCCACCAGCTCGTGTTGGTGCCGGTCCGTGGGAGTGAGCACCACCAGTACGCCGTCGGGCCGCAGCACCCGCCGCAGTTCGGCGGCGTTGCGCGGGGCGAAGATCGAGAGCACATGGCTGACCGCGGTGTCGAGCACCGGCAGCTGGGTCCAGATGTCGGCGACCACGGCGCCGACCCGGGGGTGTGCCCGGGCGAGCCGGCGAGCCGCGGGCTTGGAGACGTCGAGCCCGATGCCCCGGGCCCCCGGCAGCGCGTCCAGGACCGTCGCGAGGTAGTGCCCGGTGCCGGCACCGACCTCGAGCACCGCGGGCTCGGCGACGGCCGTCGTGGCGCAGGCCGACGCGACCGCCTCGCGCAGCGGGTCGAAGTGCCCGCCGTCGAGGAACTGTCCGCGCGCAGCGATCATCTCGGCGGAGTCCCCGGTGATCTTCGAGGCCCCCGGCAACAGGCTGACGTAGCCGTGCCTGGCGACGTCGAAGCTGTGCCCACGCTCGCACAGCAGGGTGCGGTCCACTGGGTCGAGCGGGCTGCCGCAGTGCGGGCACGCGAGCAGGTCTACGACATCGTCGAGCATGATCGAAACTCCTTGGATCGGTGACTCCGGGCTGAGCGACCACCCGACTGCGCCCACGACGAGGCCCCGCCTGCCGGGGACGGCGTGCGGGGCCTGTTGCACGTCGAGTGTCGGTGCAAACCCGCACCGACCGCGAAGCAGCTAGCTGGTGACGTTCTTGAGTTCGTCTCCCAGTGCAGCGGCTTCGTCCGGGGTCAGTTCGACGACTAGCCGACCTCCACCCTCGAGCGGAACCCGCATGACGATCCCTCGTCCTTCTTTGGTTGCTTCGAGGGGACCGTCACCGGTCCGGGGCTTCATGGCCGCCATTACCTGCTCCCTCCAGATCTGCGCCGCCCTGCTCTGCGCCTAGGCTTACCGCCGGTCCCGGCGGATTTTGCCGGGTCGACAGACATATTCTTCCCTATCGTCCGATTCGACGGGAACCTGAGGCTCCCAAACGGCCTGCGGGCGGCCCGTCCGGCCGCCCCGGGGGCCTCCGTCAGCGCCTCGGAACCCAGCATTCGTCGAGGTGGTCGTCGACCATCCCGGTGGCCTGCATCAGCGCGTATGCCGTGGTGGGACCGACAAACCGGAAGCCGCGGCGCTTGAGTTCCCGGGACATCGCGGTGGACTCGTCGGTGATCGCCGGGACGTCCTCGACGCTGCGGACACGCCGACCCCGAGGCTCGGGCGCGAACGACCACAGCAGCGAGTCGAGGTCCGTGTCGGTCAGCGCCAGCACGGCGCGGGCGTTGCCGATGCAGGCGTCGATCTTGGCCCGGTTCCGGACGATGCCGGGATCGGCCGTCAACCGCGCGACGTCGTCGGCGTCGAAGCCGGCGACGGCCTCGACGTCGAAGCCGGCGAACCCGGCCCGGAACGCCTCCCGCTTGCGCAGCACCGTGATCCAGGACAGCCCGGCCTGGAAGGCCTCGAGACAGATCCGTTCGAAAAGCTCGTCCCGGCCGTGCAGCGGGGTTCCCCACTCGAAGTCGTGGTAGTCGCGGTAGAGCGTCGAGCCGGAGGCGTCCACCGCCCAGGGGCAGCGAATCCTGGTGTCGGGGCCGGGATCCGTGCTCATTGCCGATCCTCCTCGCCCACCTGGCCCGCCTCCGACGCGATCTCCTCGGGCGCCTGGGGAGCCGCGCGGGCCTGCGCCAGTTCGCCGCGCAGGGCATCGATCTCGGCGGCCAGTCGGTCCAGCGCCCAGTCCACCTCGCTGGCCTTGTAGCCGCGGGCCGTCTGCTGGAAGCGCAGCGCCCGGACGTCCGCACCCACTACGTCCCGGGCCGGCAGCATGGTGGCGGTCGTCCCGGCAGGCAGTGGCGCCATCTCCTCGCCGCGACCGAACACCGACGTCGCCACCAGGAACAGGACGCCACCGACGAGCGCCATCACCACTAGGTAGAGCAGCACCGTGAACATGACCCGATCTTGTCACGGGCCGCCGACATCGCGACCGCCGCGACGTCGCCGCACGCCCCGACGGGCGCGCCTCACCGACGGGTCAGGGCCGCAGGGTGTTCATCGGCGGCCGGTCCTCGAGGGACACCTCGGTGGTCACCGGCAGGAAGGAGTCCCCCTGGACCGGGAACTGGGTCAGCCCGGCCCGCGAGTCCTCGATCCCGAACCGCCCCAACATGGTCCCGATGATCTGCCGGCTCATCACGCCCAGCTCCAGCAGCGGCCGGTTGCGGTGCTTGCGGACCCCCAGGTTCACCTGACCGATCGCACTGAGGCCGAGCCGGTCGTAGGTGTCGAGCAGCAGCCCGATCTCGACGCCGTAGCCCGGCGCGAAGGGCACGGCCGAGAGCAGCTCCCGGGTGCCCGCGTACTCGCCGCCGAGCGGCTGCAGCACCGCCGTCAGCTCCGGCCGCATCGCCGCGAGCATCGGCCGCGCGACCAGCTCGGTGACCCGGCCGCCGCCGTTTGCGTCCTCGGTGCCGCTGAGCCGCAGCGGACGCCGGTAGAAGCCCTTGACCAGGTGGATGCCGTCGACGGTGAGCAGCGGGCCGAGCAGCTTCGGCACGAACTGCGGGTCGGGGTTGATCAGGTCGGAGTCCACGAACGCGATGATGTCGCCGGTGCTCGCGGCGATCGAGCGCCACAGCACCTCGCCCTTGCCGGGTGCGGGCGCCAGCTCGGGCACGGCCTGTTCCCGGCTGACGACGGTGGCACCTGCGGCCGCCGCCCGTTCCGCGGTCTCGTCGGTGGAGCCCGAGTCGAGCACGATCAGCTCGTCCACCAGCCCGCCGAGCAGCGGGTGGATCGAGTCCACCACCGCGGACACGGTCTTCTCCTCGTTGAGGGCCGGGAGGACCACCGAGACGGTGCGCCCCCCCTTGGCGGCCTCCAGTTCGGCGACCGTCCACTGCGGGTGGTCCCAGGTGTTCGCCTCGGACCAGACCTGCGCGCCGGTCGCGCGCACGATGCTCATGCCAGGCCCCGCACGGTGCGGGCGGGCGCCCGGGTGCCGACGATGGACGCGACCATGTCGACGACTCGACGGGTGGAGGCAACCTCGTGGACACGGAACACCCGGGCACCGTTCGCGGCCGCCAGTGCTGTCGCTGCCAATGTGCCCTCCAGCCGCTCGGTGAGTTCAACTCCTAGAGTCTCCCCGACAAAGTCCTTGTTGCTCAACGCCATCAGCACCGGCCATCCGGTCTTAACCAGATCGTCCACTCGACGCAACAACTCGAGGCCGTGGAAGGTGTTCTTGCCGAAATCGTGGGTCGGGTCGATGAGGATCCCGTCCGCCGGGACGCCGAGCGCGCGGGCCCGTTCCGCCGCACCGACCACCTCGGCGACCACGTCCGCGACCACGTCGTCGTACCGCACCCGGTGCGGCCGGGTGCGGGGCACCGCTCCGCCGGTGTGCGAGCACACGTAGCCGGCGCCCAGTTCGGCCGCCACCGCGACCAGCTCGCCGTCCGCGCCCGCCCAGGTGTCGTTGATCAGGTCCGCGCCGGCCGCGCAGGCCAACCGGGCCACCGACGAGCGCCAGGTGTCGACCGAGATCAACAGGTCCGGGTACTGCGCGCGGATCGCCTCCACGAACGGCACCACCCGTCGGATCTCCTCGGCCGAGTCCACCTCGTCGCCCGGTCCGGCCTTGACTCCGCCGATGTCGACCAGGTCGGCCCCCTCGGCCACCGCCCGGTGCACGGCCGCCATCGCGGCCACGTCGGTGAACGTGGCGCCGCGGTCGTAGAACGAGTCCGGAGTCCGGTTCACGATGGCCATCACCAGGGCCCGGTCGGTCGCCACCGGCTTGCCACACAGGGTCGGCAACGGCATCGGCGGCATATCCGGTCGCTGCGCAGGCTCCGCTACTGGCCCTTCTGGTCGCTGCGCAGGCTCCGCTCCTGGCCCTTCTGGTCGCTGCGCAGGCTCCGCTCCTGGCCCTTCTGGTCGCTGCGCAGGCTCCGCTCCTGGCCCTTCTGGTCGCTGCGCAGGCTCCGCTCCTGGCCCTTCTGGTCGCTGCGCAGGCTCCGCTCCTGGCCCGGTGTCGGTGACCCGCAGCGAGTCCAGCGCGCGCTGCTGCACGAAGCCGCCCGCCCGCAGCCCGTCCAGCCAGCTCAGCAGCCCGGCGTAGTGTCCGCCCGGATCCAGCATCACCACCGGCTTGTCGTGCATGCCGAGGTAGCCGGCGGTCCACGTCTCGAACAGTTCCTCGAGAGTGCCGATGCCGCCGGGCAGGGTGATGAACGCGTCCGCCCGGTCCTCCATGATCTGCTTACGCTGACGCATGGTGTCGGTGACGATCAGCTCGTCGGCGCCGGTGTCGGCGACCTCCCTGTGCACCAACGCCTTCGGGATGACCCCGATCGTCCACGCGCCGGCCTCACGGGCCGCGGCCGCCACCGCGCCCATCATCGAGACGTTGCCACCGCCGGAGACCAGTTGCAGTCCGCGGCGCCCGATCTCGGTGCCCAGCTCCGCGGCCAGCTCCAGGTAGGAGTCGTCGACGGGACCGGAGGCGCAGTACACGCAGATCGCGCGGCCGAGCCTCACCACTCCTCCTCGATGCCCATCAGCTCCGCGGCGTCGACCCCGTGCTGCGACTCGACGACGATCCGCACGGCCTCGTCGATGCTGTCGGTCACGTGCAGCAACTCGACGTCGCCCTCGGAGATCTTGCCGCTGCCGAGCATGGTGTTCCGGATCCACTCGACCAGTCCGGACCAGTACTCGGTGCCCAGCAACACGATCGGGAAGCGGGTGACCTTGCCGGTCTGGACCAGGGTCAGCGCCTCGAACAACTCGTCCAGGGTGCCGAATCCACCGGGCAGACAGATGAACGCCTGGGAGTACTTGACGAACATGGTCTTGCGGGCGAAGAAGTAGCGGAAGTTGATGCCGAGGTCGACCCACTCGTTGAGGCCCTGCTCGAACGGCAGCTCGATGCCGAGCCCGATCGAGTAGCCACCCGACTCGCTGGCACCGCGGTTCGCGGACTCCATCACGCCGGGCCCGCCGCCGGTGATGACGGCGTACCCGGCCTCGGCGAGCGCGGCGCCGAGTTCACGGCCCGCGACGTACTCGGGGTGATCGGGCCCGGTTCGCGCGGAGCCGAACACCGTGACGGCCCGGGGCACCTCCGCGAGCGCGCCGAAGCCCTCGACGAACTCGCTCTGGATTCGCAGCACCCGCCACGGGTCGGTGTGCACCCAGTCGGTCGGACCGCGCTGGTCCAGGAGCCGCTGATCGGCGGTGCTCGACCCGGACTTGCGGTCGCGGCGCACCATGATCGGGCCGCGATTCTTCACTGTCGCGCTGGGCCTTTTGGCCCCCAGTGCATCCTTCTTCGCGGGCCGTCCGGGTGTCTTGTCGGGTGCCATGTGGCAAGGCTAACGGGTGTGCGGCGATGCGACTGACGGGACCGGATCCAGAGCCGTGACCAAGGTCACCGGGTAACGAAATTGCAAACCTATTTAGCCTTGGTTAAGTTTCCCGCGGAATGGATCTCGCCGCTCGAGCGCTCCGCGCGCCCGAGAAGCCGGGTCGAAAAGTCTTGTGAGGGGAACGATTTGATGCCCAACAACCTGTCCGGCCTGCGCCGCGGCACCCGTATCGCCGGTCTCGGCGCCGCAGCAGCCCTGACGATCGGCCTGCTGTCCAACAGCGTCGCCGCCGCCGACACCTYCGTGCCGCTGCCCGACGGATCCAAGGACGCCCCCGGCGCCGTCATCACCCGCACCGACGAGAGCGCCCTCATCTCGCCGTCGCTGGCCAGCAA
>NZ_JBFUHZ010000066.1:0-14889 GCF_056402135.1 Rhodococcus sp. P4_C10
CCGCGGACACCTCGACAACGCTCGTGGCCCGATGGAAGGTGGGGAACGCCCGCACGTCACGGTCACCATCGACGTCGACGCACTCAAGGACGCGGTGGCGGCGACGGCGCCCACCCCCGCGACCGGTGCCTGGGTGGGGAACGGCTGGGTCTACCACTCCGACAACGCAACCGGACCCGTCGGCGAGCACGAGGGTTGCACCAGCCCCGCCGGTTTCAGGCCACCCCGCCGGTACCGCCGCAGAAGGCACGCCAGCATGCCCTGGGCAGGCCCCGTCTCCGCCGCCGTCGCCGCCCGCATCTCCTGCGACGCAACCGTCACCCCGATCTTTGTCGACCGGGGCGGCAAGCCCCTCGACGTGGGCCGCACCACCCGTGTCATCTCCCCGAAACTACGGAAGGCGCTGGTCGCGAGGGACTGCGGCTGCGCGTTCCCCGGCTGCGGACGCCCCGCGGCGTGGACCGAAGCCCACCCTCCCCCAAGCACTTCGTGCAGGGAGGTGCCCCCATCCAGCACTGGTCCGATGGCGGACCCACCGCCCTGTCGAACCTCGTGCTGCTCTGCAAGAAGCACCACACGATCATCCACAGGAACCACTGGTCTGTGCAGATCGAATCGTACGGGTTCCCGTCGTTCACCCCGCCAGCGTGGGTGGACCCGTCGCGAAGACCACGGCCGGCCCACAACCGGCGCGCGATCCACACGGTCTGACCCGCAGGCACAGGCCCGCTCGCCAAAAGACCTGTACACCCACCACAGTCGGACCGGTTGCGGCCGAGACAAACTGTGCACCGCGGCCATCGCCATGGTCTGCGGGCCGGGTTCCAGGCCGGTGAGGTACTGGGTCGCCGCGGTGGCCGCGACAGTGCTCAGCAGCGCGGTGCCGATCGAGCCACCGACCTGTTGCATCGTGTTCACCGTCGCGGAGGCGACGCCGGCGTCCTCCGGTTCGACGCCGGTGATCGCGGCCTGCATGCCGGGCGCGACGACCATGCCCATGCCGGCGCCGAGCAGGACCAAGCCGGGCAGGATGTGCAGGGCGTAGGTGCTCTCGACGGTGAGCTGGGCGAGCAGCGCCATGCCGAGCGCGGCGACGACGAGCCCGGTGGTGATCAGCAACCGGGGCCCGACCCGCGGCAGCAGCACTCCGGTGGCGGTGGTCGCCGAGACCACCATGCCCGCGACCATCGGCAGGAACGCCAGGCCGGTGACGATCGGGCTGTACTGCAGCACGGTCTGCAGGTAGAAGGTCAGGAACAGGAACACCGCGAACATGCCGGATCCGGTGACGAACATGGCCAGGTAGGCCCCGCCGCGGGTGCGGTCGAGCACGATCCGCAGCGGTAGCAGCGGGTGTGCGACGCGCATCTCGATGACCACGAACACCGCCAACCCGACGACGCCCGCCACCAGCCAGGCGATCGTCGCGCTGTTGGACCAGCCGTGCGACTCCGCATGCGAGAAGCCGTAGACAATGCTGAACAGTGCCGCCGACACCGTGATCGTGCCGGGGATGTCGAGGCGGGGCCGGTGCTCGGACTTGTGCGGCGCCATCATCATCAGGGCGCCGACCAGCGCGACGGCGGCGAAGACGAGGTTCACGTACAGGCTCCAGCGCCACGAGGTCCACTCGGTGAGTACCCCGCCGAGCAGCAGTCCCACCGCGCCGCCCGCGCCCGCGATCGCGCCGAAGATGCCGAACGCCTTGGCCCGCTCGCCGGGCTCGGTGAAGGTCGTCGCCAGCAGCGACAGCGCCGCGGGTGCGAGCAGGGCGGCGAACACGCCCTGGCCGGCCCGGGCCGCGACCAGCATCGGGAAGTTCACCGCGGCCCCGCCGACCGCGGACATGACGGCGAAGCCGACCAGTCCGATGACGAAGGTGTTGCGGCGGCCGAACAGGTCGCTGAGCCGGCCGCCGAGCAGCAGCAGCGAGCCGAAGGCCAGGGCGTAGGCCGTCACGACCCACTGCCGGTCGCCGTCCGAGAACCCGAGCGACTGCTGCGCCGCGGGTAGGGCGATGTTCACGATGGTGGCGTCCAGCACCACCATCAGCTGTGCCAGCCCGATGACGGCCAGGACGAACCAGCGCAGGCGGTGCTCTCTGGTCTGCTCGCCCTGCCCGGTCTCCGGTGGATCGATCGTGGTGGTGGTCATGGGAACGCCTTCCATGGATTCGGTGGTGCCGGCGTCTGCGGGGGCCAGGCGTCTGAGTGCACCGCTGCGTCTGAGTGCCGAGGTTGAAATGGAGGAGTAATCTCCACTTAGGTCACCGTACGCCCAAGTGGAGGAGTTGTCTCCACTTAGTTCCGGCCCAGTTTGCGGACTGCCCGAGATGTCGGGTTTCCGGGGCCGGCAGAATCGAGCTACCAGGGATGACAGAATGAGGATCGTGAGCACCGTCACAGCAGGGCGCAGGCTGCGCGCCGACGCCGAACGCAATCGGCGCAAGATCCTCGACGCAGCGGCCGACCTCTTCGCGACCCGTGGCATCGACATCACCCTCGACGACGTCGCCCGGCACGCGAAGGTGGGCGTCGGCACGGTGTACCGGCGCTTCACCTGCAAGCAGGAACTGGTCGACGGGGTCTTCGAGCAGCGCATGGACGACATGGCCGAGGCGGCCGACGCGGCGCTGCTGCAGGAGGACCCCTGGGAGGCCCTGGTCGACTTCCTCGCCCTGACCTGTGAGTGGATGTCCCTGAACCGGGGGCTCGGCGACGTCTTCTTCAGCGTCGACGACGGTCGCGAGCAGATCGCGTGCGCGCGCAAGCGGGTCGGCCCCGCCATCGAGAAGCTCGTCGAGCGGGCCAAGGCCGCGGGCGTGCTGCGCCCCGACCTCGAGGTGAACGACCTCTTCGCGGTCAGCTGCATGGTCGATGCGGTCATCGACTTCGCCCGACCGGTCGCGCCCGAGGCCTGGCGCCGCTACCTGGCGATCATGCTCGACGGCATGCGGGCCGAGGGGTTCGGGCGCTCGGTGCTGGACATCCCCCCGCTGACCGACGAACAGGTCGAGGCGGCCAAGGCCGCGCGGCACGGCTCCTAGTCGGCATTGCCGGTAGTCGGTACCGCTCCTAGGCGGCGGAGACCGGCTCGGTCTCCGGGCGCCGCGCCCGCAGGACCCGGAGGGCCACCGCCATGCCGACGACGACCAGAGTCATGACGAGCGCGAGGCCGCGAGGATCCGGGGGAGTGGGCGACATCATGCCGCGCTCGAGCACCGCGACCGGCGACAGGTTGCCCCAGTAGTCGTCGGCCTCCGAGCCCTGCCCGGCGACGCTCAGCGCGGTCGGGACGAACAGCACCGACAGCCCGACGACGCCGGACACCGCGGAGGTTCTCGTCGCCGACCCGAGCGCGTAGCCGGCGACAGGGGCCAGCGCGAGGTAGCGGATGCCGTCGACAAACCACAGGTCGTTCGTCGCGACCATCCCCGACGCGGAGATCGCGGCGAGCAGCACCAGTGCCAGTGTGGCCCGCGGCCACCGGAGGCCGACCACCAGACCGACGGCGAGTGTCGCGGCGACGATCGCCACGCCGATCCAGGTCATGCCGGCTCCAGCGATCAGCGGCGCGGACGCGGCCGCCACCGCGGTCGCGGTCAGCAGCAGTTGGCCGTCACGGCCGTCGAGTCGGTACGCGGCGAACACCACGGCCAGTGCGAACACCGCGGTCGCGGGCACCGCCACCGCCCAGCTGTCGAGATGCGCCACTGTCGCGGCATTGGTGCCCAAACCCGCCACCACCACGATCAGTCCCGAGACCACCGCCCGGGACGGCTGCGGCGCAAACGCATTCGACGCTCGACGCCCCGCCAGAGCGCCCGCGATCGAGAAGCCCATCGCGGGTAGCAACAGCCACCACGGCGGGGCGGCGACCAGGCCGTGGGACGCCTCCAGCGAGTACGCCGTCGAGCCGCTGCCCTCGGACATGGCCGCAGTCTGGGTGATGTCGACCGCGAGCAGGAATGCCGCGAGCGCGCCACCGGCGAGCGCGGCCGTCGACGACCGACGTCCCGCGGCCGCCACCGCGCAGCCGCCGAGGGCGAGGCCGGCACCGAAGCCGGACAGGTACTGCTGCGCGATCACCCATTCCAGTTGCTGCACTTGGTCGCTCACCAGCGCCGCCCCGACGATCACCGAGAGGCCCACGAGGGACACCGGCCGGGCCGCCCGGGTGTCGGTGCGGCGGGAGAGGAGTGCCGCAGTCACGATCGCCAGCAGCACGCCGATCGCCGCGGCCAACGGCCGACTGGTCGCCACCAGTTGCAGCTCGCCTCGGGTCCCGCCGATTGCGTAGCCTGCCGCGACGGGCGCGACCAGCACCCAGCCCGCGGTCGCCGATACGAGGAAGGCGATGACGAGTTCGAGGGCGGTGAGCCCCCGGCGGTCGACGGTCGTGTCGAGTCGGTTGGTCATGCGGCGTCGGTGGAGTCGGGGGCATCGGGGGCATCGGGGGCATCGGGGGCGGGAGCAGTCCGGGGACGGCCGAGGGCGCGAATTCCGAACGCGCAGAAGGCCACCGCGACCAGCAGCACGATGCCGGTGAGCCGGTCGTCGTAGTGCGGGATGGACAGCAGCTCGCGGTCGAGGACGGCGTCCGGGCCCCGGCTCGTCTCGAGGCCCGGCAGCGGCTGGTAGCTGCCGCCGAAGACGGTGCGCGTCGTGGGCACCGTCGCGACGGCGTAGAAGACCGTGGACACGAACGGGATCCCGAGTCCCGTCGCGGCCAACGCGGCGGCTCCGGGCGCGGTGGCGCCCAGCGCGAGACCGGCCCCGGCCCCCACCAGCGCCAGTCGCACCAGCAGCAGCGCGCCGCTGTTGCCGAGGTCCGGCCACAGCGCGGCGAGCAGCGGAACCACCGCCGCCAGCGCGAGTCCGGCGAGCGGGAGCCGCCAGCGCATCGACGCCCGCAGCCCGACCGCGACCGAGAGCACGGCCACCGTCACCGCGACCCACGGGGCCACGCCGAAATCGGCCACCCCGAGTCGCGGCACCCGCAGGTCCGCCAGCACCGGCGTCGCGGCCGCCGCGATCGCCGTGGCGCCCAACAGGAACCGGCCGTCCGGCCCGTCGGCCATCCGGGCGCACACCTCCGTCGTCACCAGCACCACCGCGACCGACACCGCGATCACCGCCCACGCGGTGGACCTGGAGGCGTCCACCGGCTGCTGCCCGATCCAGGCCAGCAGCAGCCGGTTCGACACCGCGATCGCGACCGCCGAGGCGAGCGCCACTCGCAGTTCGTGCGCGCCTGCCCGCTGGACCCGGCTGCCCTCGTCCCCGACCACGGCGCAGGCGACCGCGCCCGCCCCGACCGCCGCGAGCAGCCACCAGGACGGCTCGCCGATCACGGACGTGCTGTACGAGACCGCGGCGGACCCGAACACCGGAGCCGCGAGGAACACCACCGTCACGCCGAGGGTCAGTGTCAGCTGGCCAACCCGTCGCCCCCACACCGCCGCCACCGCCGCGCCCAGGATCGCGCCCGCGGCAGCGGTCTTGAGGTAGTGCAGCGCGGTCAGACCGTCCAGTCCGGCCACCCCCACCACGGCGAACCGGCCACCGACCAGCACCGCGGTACCCGCCGCCATCGTCGCCCACGCCAGCCGCCGCGACCCTCGGTGCTGCAGCAGCAGGTACACCACCACCGCCAGCACCACTCCCATCGCGACGCCGGTCGGCTGCGCGCTGATGTACCGGTCCAGCTCGCGATCGGACGCGGACACGGACCAGCGCCCGCCCGGTGGGGCGGTGAGGACGAAGGCGGCCAGTGCGCCGCCGAGCAGTGCGGTCAGCGCGGAGAGGGCCGCGCGGGCATCGACAGGCATTTGCCGACGCTAACCGACAGTTGCCGACGGGCGCGCCAATGTCGCATCGACGCGGCGGGCGTGCCACGATCTTCACGTTCACACACACGCGAGGAGCCGGCATGACATCGATCACCGAAAAGGCCACCACCCTGCTCGGGCTGCACCGGCCCGGCGATCCGGTGATCCTGCCGACCGTGTGGGACGCGTGGTCGGCAGACCTCGCGCAGCAGGCCGGCTTCCAGGCGCTCACCGTCGGCAGCCATCCGGTCGCCAACTCGCTCGGCAAGCCCGACAACGAGGGAATGAGCTTCGGGGAGGTGATGATCCGCGTCGCGCAGATCACCAACGCCGTGGACCTGCCGGTCTCCGTGGACCTCGAGTCGGGCTACGGACTCGACCCCGACACCCTGATCAACGGGCTGATCGAGGTGGGCGCGGTAGGACTGAACATCGAGGACACCGTGCACCGGGAGGGCGGCCGGCTGCGTGAGGCCCAGGAGCACGCGGACCTGGTCGGCGCGCTGCGCCGGTCCGCGGACGCGTCCGGTGTGCACCTCGTCATCAATGCCCGCACCGACCTGTTCCTGAAGCAGGTCGGCGACGAGGCGGACCGCGTGCAGCGCGCCATCGCGCGGCTGACCCTGGCCGCGGAGGCCGGCGCGGACGTGTTGTACCCCGTCGGGTTCCACACCGACGAGGTGCAGCGGCAGTTGACCGCAGCACTGCCGTTGCCGGTCAACGCGATTGCGGATCCGGCCGCCGGTGACCGGACGAAGCTCGCGGACCTCGGCGTCGGCCGGGTCAGCTTCGGTCCGCTGCTGCAGGGCGCCCTGTCCGCGCACGCGACCGCCCTGCTCGCCCGCTGGCAGTAACGCGAGGCGGCGCCCGAGTCCGCCGCGTCCCGACCGGGCGCGGGGCTCGGGTAGGTCAGCGCCGGTCGGCGTAGGCCTGCAGGTGGGCGACCTGCTCGGCGTCGAGCGAGGGCCGCACCGCCTCACGGGCCGCGGCGATGTCGGCGACGGTCACGTCGGCGGCGTCCACGCTGCGGCGCATGGCGGCCAGCGCGGCCTCCCGCAGCAGCGCCGCACAGTCCGCGGCGCTGTAGCCCTCCAGGTCGACGGCCAGGGCGTCCAGGTCGACGTCCGACGCGAGCGGTACCGGCCGGCCCGCGGTTCGCAGGATCTCCTTGCGCGCCTCGGCATCCGGCGGCGGCACGAACACCAGGCGCTCGAGGCGTCCGGGGCGCAGCAGTGCGGGGTCGATCAGGTCCGGGCGGTTGGTGGCGCCGAGCACCACCACGTCGCGCAGCGGTTCGATGCCGTCGAGCTCGGTCAGCAGCGCAGCGACCACCCGGTCGCTCACCCCGGAGTCGGACGACTGCCCGCGCCGCGGTGCCAGCGCGTCCACCTCGTCGAGGAAGATCAGTGACGGAGCGGAATCGCGTGCGCGCTGGAACAATTCGCGTACCGCCTTCTCCGAGGCGCCGACCCACTTGTCCATCAGTTCGGCACCCTTGACGGCGTGCACGCTCAGCTGGCCGGAACTCGCCAGCGCCCGCACGAGGTACGTCTTGCCGCAGCCGGGCGGGCCGTACAGCAGCACCCCGCGCGGCGGGTCCACCCCGAGCCGGGCGAACGAGTCCGGGTGCTGCAACGGCCACAGCACCGCCTCGGTGAGGGCCTGCTTGGTCTCGACCATGTCGCCGACGTCGTCGAGGGTGACGCTGCCGACCGCCAGCTCCTCGGTGCCGGACCGTGACAGCGGCCGGATCACCTCAAGCGCCCCGACCAGGTCCTCCTGGCGCAGCTCCGGCTCCTCGCCGGTGGTGTTGGCGCGCGAGGCCGCCCGCAGTGCCGCCTCGCGGACCAGGGCGGCGAGATCGGCCGCGACGAACCCCGGTGCGCGTGAGGCGATCTCGGCGAGGGTCAGGTGGCCGGTCGGGACCTTGCGGAGCAGCAGTTCGAGCAGCGCCCGGCGCTGTGCGCCGTCCGGCAGGGCCAGGGTGAGTTCGCGGTCGCAGAGGTCCTGGCCGCGCACCCGGGGGTCGAGCGCGTCCGGGTGCGCGGTGGTGGCGACGAAGGCCACGCCGGCGGTCTCGACGGCCCGTCGCAGTTCGTCGACGATCAGCGTGGACACCGGCTCGGGCGGCGCGGGCAGCAGCGCGTCGATGTCGGTGACCAGCAGTACACCGCCCGCCCCGCCGGCGACCCGTGCGACGGCATCGGTCACTCGCTGCAGTCGGGTGGCGGAGTCGAGCGCGCCGACCGCGGGCCCGTCGAGTTCCGTCACGGCACGGCCGGCCAGGACCGAGCGGGCCAGCGTCGCCTTGCCCACGCCCGCCGGTCCGGTGACGAGCACCCCGAGGTGGGGTGAGGCCCCCAGCGTCCGTAGCAGTTCCGGCTCGTCCAGGGCGAGCGTGAGCCACTCGGTGAGCTTGCCCGCCTGGGCACCCACACCCACCAGGTCCGAGACGGCGGGCGGCGCGACCCGGGGGGCCGGACTCGCCGCGGCCGGTGTCGCCGTGCCCACGACGGCCGCGATGCCCGCAGGCGCCGCGGCCGGGACCGCGCCCGCGGCGCCCCATCCGACGGCCGAGTTCGGTTGCACGCTCACCGGACCCGCCGGATCCACCGCGGCGACGGTGAGCAGTTCGGAGGTCCAGGCGACGCCGAAGGTGCGCGAGAGTGACTGGGTCGCACCCGCGGTGGACGTGCCGGGACCGAGGTCGCGGGGCAGCAGCGAGACGGTGTCACCGACGCTGAGCACCTTGCCGAGCAGCGCCTGCCGCAGGGTGGTCTCGGAGATGGACTGCACCGCCAGCGCGGACCCGGTCACGGTCACGGCTCGCGCGCCGTACACGGTCACCGGCGAGATCACCACCCGCGCATCCTCTTTGAGCGCGGCGTTGGACAGCGTGACGTCGTCCAGCAGGGCGGTACCGGTGGGCGTCCCGCGCGGCGCCCGGGCCACCACGGCGGCGGTGCGGCGGGCGCCGATCAGGGCGATGCCGTCCCACTCCCGCAGCCCGAGTGCGGCCAGTGCCTCGGGGTGCAGGCGCACCACCCCGCGGCGGGCGTCGGCGGCGGACGTGTTCAACCGGGCGGTGAGCGTGAGTTCCGGGGTGGTCACGCGGACCAGCCTAGTGTCGCCGGCCCGGTGCGTGCCGTCAGCCGCCGAGCCGCGCCGACCAGTCGCGCGCCGCCGCCGCGAACTCCGTCGACTCAGGCAGCGGCACCAGGGCGTCCAGGGTGCTCGGGGGGAACGGGCCGAGTTCGTCGAGGAGGTGGCTCGCGTTGGCGAAGTGCACGAAGGTGGTGTCCGCGTGCCCGGGTGTCCGTGTGTCGAGGGCCTCACGCAGGGCCGTCACCTGACCGCAGCTGACGTGGAGGTCCTTGTCCGAACAGGTCAGCAGCACCGGGGTGCTCGCGGGAACCGAGGCGGCCAGGTCGACGGGGTCGAGCGCGTCGGCCTCGGCCAGGAACCGCGCGTTCGCCGGGCTCAGCCCTGCCCGGGCGAGCGTGGGATCCTGATCGGCCGGAACAGTCCCGGTGGTGCGCAGCGACTCCACGCTCGCGCGCAGGCTCGCACGGACCGCGTCGGCGTCCGCGGCGGGCATCCGGCCGGACCCGACCCCGGCGTCGAGTTGCGTGTGCAGCTGTGCGGTGAGCAGGTCCAGGTAGCGCATCGGCAGCGGCGCCAGCAGACCGAGCCCGCCGTGGCCGATGCCGCGCTGCGCCAGCGCCAGCGCGGTGAGCCCGCCCTCGCTGTGGCCGAGCAGCACCAGCCGGTCGGCGGGCACGCCGGTGCGTTCGGCCAGCAGCTCGGCGGCAGCCGCCGCGTGGTCGACCTGGTCGGTGAACCCGTACTCGGCGAGCTGCTCCGGGGTCAGGCCCGCGAGACCGGTCGCGCCCGATCCGACCTTGTCGAACCGCAGGCTCGCGATGCCCTGTTCGGCGAGTCCGTCGGCGATGCGGCGCAGGGTGTCGGAGGTGATTCCGGGCTGGTTCCCGTTGCGGTCGGTCGGACCGCTGCCGGGCAGCAGCAGCGCGGCGACCCCGGGCGTCGTCCGTGCCGGGGTGCGCACGCTGCCGTGGAAGGTGAGCCCATCCGAGTCGAAGGTCACCTCGGAGTCATTCCCGACCGGCACGCTCGACGAGCCGGCGTCCGGCAGGGCGGGCAGTGCAGGGGCGGCAGGCGGGATGGCGGCGGCGGGTGCGGCCGTCACCCCCAGGAGAGCGAGCACCGGGAGTGCCGCACCGACCAGCCACCGTCGTCGCACAGTTCGCATGGGGCGACCATATCGGGCGGAACGGACACCGCCCGACATGGCCTCTAGCGGGGGCGCCGCAGGCCGAGCCGGGTCGCGGAGCGACCGGGCCGGGCCCCGTCGGGTGCCCGACGGATGGCACGGCGCTCGGCCGGCTTGACGTCCCACACCTCGGGTCGGGCGGCGACCCAGCGCTTGGAGCGGACGGCGAACGGGATGTGCGCCAGGTACGCGGCCACCAGCACGATCAGCAGCACGTACGGGTAGGTGATCAGCGCCGCCGCGGTCAGCGCGACGCCGATCAGCAGCAGCGCCGCCATCCGGCGGGGGACCGAGAAGGTCTTCATCGCCAGGGTGGGGATCCGGCTGACGATCAGCGCCGCCGACAGCACGGTCCACACGGCCACCGGCCAGAACGACGACCACCAGCCCTCGCCCCACTGCTGGTAGGCGGCGATCGGTGCCAGCGCGATCAGGGCTCCCGCGGGCGCGGGCACCCCGACGAAGAACTCGCTGGTGTAGGCCGGCGCGGTGTCGTCGTCGAGCAGCGTGTTGAACCGGGCGAGTCGCAGCACGATGCTCACCGCGTAGACGAGCGCGACGATCCAACCGGCGTTGTTGCCGTCGAGCAGCGTCACGTAGAGCACCAGCGCGGGGGCGACGCCGAAGGAGATGGCGTCGGACAGCGAGTCCAGTTCGGCGCCGATCTTGGTGGTGGCGTCGAGCATCCGGGCGATGCGTCCGTCGAGCGAGTCCAGCACCGCCGCCGCCCCGATCATCGCCAGCGACGAGCCGAGGTCGCCCTCCAGCGCGAACTTGACCGATGACAGGCCGGCGCACAGGGCCAGGATCGTCAGCATGCTCGGCAGCAGCAGCAGCCCGCTGGTGGCGACGCGGCGGGGCCCGTTCACGGAAGCTGGGCGAGGACAGTCTCGGCGCCGACGGCGCGCTGTCCCCGCTCGACCATCAGGGTGGTGCCCTCCGGGAAGTAGGTGTCGACCCGCGAGCCGAACCGGATCAGCCCGTAGGTGTCGCCGATCGGCAGTCGGTCGCCGACCTTGGCGTCACACACGATCCGGCGCGCGAGGAGCCCGGCGATCTGCACGACGGCGATCTCGTGGCCGCCCGACGTGCGCAGCAGCATCGAGTTGCGCTCGTTGGCGTCACTGGCCTCGGCGAGGTCGGCGGAGAGGAACTTGCCCGCCTTGTGCACGACGGCGAGGACCTCGCCGGCGACGGGGCTGCGCTGAACGTGCACGTCGAGCACGGACAGGAAGATGCTCACCCGCGGCACCGGGTTCTCACCCATGTTCAGCTCGGCTGGCGGCACCGCGGTGTCGACCAGCGCCACCTCGCCGTCGGCGGGGGAGACCACGACGTTCGCGCGGTTCGGCGGGACCCGGTGCGGGTGCCGGAAGAAGGCGGCGCTGGCACCCGCGGCGGCGAGCGCCGTGCGGCGGACCCACCGGTGCCGGCGCGCGAGCGCGGCGACGGCGAGCGGGGTGAGCACGAACGGCAGGCCGGCCGGGTGCAGCGGCGGAATCGTGCTACGGACCAGGTCGGCGACGTGCGCGAGGCCGGTCGGTTGCGGTGTACCAAGCGGGGTGGGTCGGCGGGCCACGGGCTCCTCTTACTGTTCGGTGACTGCATCTTCCCCCGGCGGCTACGGCCGCCCGCGGATCACCACAGGCTAGCGGAGGTCAGGGCCTACGGGGACCCCGCTGCGCTGTCGGGAACCGGTCGGTGGGGCCCAGCCGGTCCCGCAGTCGCGCGACGTCGCCCCGGATCGTGGCCCCGTACCCGTCGTCCGGCAGCGCCGAGCAGACGGCCTCGGCCGCGTCCAGGTGGGAGCGGGCGGAGTCGTCGTCGCCGAGCTTGACGTAGTCCGCGGCCAGGTTCAGGTGCAGCGACGGGTAGATGCCCGTCACCTGCAGCGACGAGTGGTGCCGTTGCGCGCGCTCGTCGGTGAGCGAGTCCGCCGCCCGCAGCGCGCGCAGGTCCCACTCGAGTTCGTCGGCAGGGTCGTCCTGGACGTCCGCCATGTAGTGGGCCAGCGTGACCGCGACGGTAGGACGGGGCACCGACAGGCGGGGCCGGGCGGCGTTTCGAACGTTCAGCGGATCCCGTCGCGGCGCAGCGCGGCCGACACGGCGCCCGCCCTGCTGTCCACGCCGAGCTTGGCGTAGATGTGCGCCAGGTGCGTCTTCACCGTGGCCTCGCTGATGAACAGCCGCCTGCCCAGTTCCTTGTTGGTCAGGCCCTCGGCGAGCAGGGTGAGCAGTTCAGCCTCGCGTGCGGTGAGCGCCTCGTCGGGCCGGCGCATCTGGTGCAGCAGCCGGGCGGCAACCGGCGGGGACAGCACGCTCTGTCCGGCGACCGCGCCCCGGACGGCCCCGAAGATCTCCGGTGGGGTCGAGTCCTTGAGCAGGTAGCCGATGGCGCCGGCGTCGACGGCGCGGACCACGTCGGCGTCCGTGTCGTAGGTGGTGAACACCAGCACCGGCAGGTCGGGGTGCGCCGCCCGGATCCGCCGGATCGCCTCGATGCCGTCGATCCCCGCGCCCAGGGAGAGGTCCATCATCACCAGGTCCGGTACCTGCTCCGCGACCGTCGCGACGGCCTGCTCGCCGGACTCGGCCTCGGCGGTCACCTCGATGTCGGGCTGCGAGTCCAGCAGTGCCCGCAGGCCCGCGCGCACCACCAGATGGTCGTCGACCAGCAGCACGGTGATCGTGCTCATCGCGCGCCGCCCGCCGGGATCAGCGCGGCGACGACGGTGCCCTCGCCGGGGGCACTCTCCACGGTGAGGGTGCCGCCCAGCGACTCCGCCCGCTGCCGCATCGCGTGCAGGCCGAACCCGCCCGCCGCGGAGGCCGGTGCCACCTCGTTCACCGCGAAGCCGCGGCCGTCGTCGAACACGTCCAGGGCGACGGAATCCGGCAGGTAGGTCAGGGTCACCCCCAGAGTCTGCGCGTCCGCGTGACGTTTCACGTTCGCGGCCGCGCTCTGGGTGATCCGGAGCAGCGCGTGCCCGACCTCCGGGGGCAGCGGGACCGGCGTGCCGATCACCCGCAGCCGCGCCGACGGAAAGTACCCGCGGGCGGCGTCGAGCAGGACGGCGTCCAGGGGCCGGGCCTCGAGGTCCGGCGAGGCCAGGTAGTGCACGAGGTTCCGGGTCTCGGCCAGGTTCGCGCGCAGGGCGGCGGTGGCGACCGCGACCTCCTCGCGGGCCTCGGAGCCGGGTCGGTCCCATTGTTCGGCAGCGGCCTCGAGGTGTAGCAGGCTGCTGGTCAGGCCCTGCGTGACGGTGTCGTGGATCTCCCGGGCCAGCCGGTCCCGTTCGGCGCGCACCCCCGTGTCCCGTTCGGTCTCGGCGAGCCGGGTCTTCGCCGCCGCGACCTCCTCGAGCAGTCGCACCCGCTCGCGGCTGTTCCGCTCGATCTGGCCGTACGCCAGCACGACCAGGGCGCCGGTGCACAGCGGTCCGACCAGCACCGCCCACTCGGTGCGGCCGCTGAAGTTGAAGAAGGCCACGCTGGTGAGGACGGCGAGCAGCGCGACGATCAGGTACGCAGTCCGTCGGGTGAACGCGCGGGTGCACAGGAAGAACATCGGGAAGGCGCACCACGCGAAGCTCGGTGCCAGCCACACCAGCACCGCCCAGGTGGTCAGCACCGGCCACACCCAGGGCTGCCAGTCGGCGCCGCGGCGGGACGCGACCACGATCACTGTGTACAGGGCCGCCAACGTCGCGATCAGTGAGGCGACGACGACGAACCGGCCGCTGACCCCGTGATAGGTCAGGTAGCGGGCGGTGGAGGTCGCCAGCAGCACGTAGAAGGACACGTGGATCGCGACGTCGAGCGGGCCCCAGGACTGCGGGGCGCCGCCGTCCGGGCGAGCGGTGTCGGGGCTGGACATCGGACCGATCCTACGGAGCGGGCGCCGCCGCCGGATCGGCCATTCGGATGATCTCGCCGGCACCGGACGGCTGACAGGGAGGCAGACGTGCGTCCGATGCGGGTGGGTGCGCCGGGCGGCGACGCTGGAACCCGTCAGCCCGGCCGTGTGTCCCGGTCGCCCCGATCGGGGCGGACAACGCGCACGGCCCGCGAAGCCGCTACCGAAAGGCCCCGATGAACCTCGCCCGCCTGAACCTCTCCCGCCGACTGCCCAGGACCCTTGCCGTCGCCGTCCCGCTGGCGGCTGTCCTCGCCACCGCGGCGTGCGGCAGCGGCATCGACGAGAAGGCGGCGTCGACCACGCCGGTCACCACCGTGGCAGCGATGGCCCAGACCCCCGCCGACCCGGCCGCACGCGGCACGGTGACGGCGAACCGGCTGACCGTCGCGGCCGCCGGAAAGGCCGCGCAGGCCGCACTCGCGAAGTGCCAGGCCGACGGGCTCGGCTTCGTCACGGTCTCGGTGGTCGACCGGAACGGCAATGTGCAGGCGCTGTTGCGTGGCGACAACGCGGCCGAGCACACCGTCGAGGCATCCCGGCAGAAGGGGTACACGGCGGCGGCCTTCGGCGCGAACACCGGTGACCTGGTCGACCGGGCGAAGGGTGACGGCGCGACCGTCGCGGACCTGCCGGGCACCCTCTTCCTGCCCGGCGGCGTGACGGTGAAGGCGGCGGGCGCCTCGATCGCGGGGATCGGCGTCGGCGGCGCGCCCGACGGGCGGGCAGACCAGGCGTGCGCCGCGGCCGGCCTCGACGCCATCGCGGGGTCGTTGCAGTGAGGCGTGCGCTGACCGTCGCCGTCCTCGGCGGGGCCGTCGCGGTCAGCGTCGCCTGCGGCGGCCCGGAC
>NZ_JBFUHZ010000067.1:0-13511 GCF_056402135.1 Rhodococcus sp. P4_C10
GCCCCACAGCGCCTGCCGCCGCGAGCCGGCGAAGCAGCCCAGTGCCCCGGCCGTGGCGAGCGACTCGGCCTGCGCGGTGCTCAGCCCCACCCGGCCCGTCAGGTCCAGCAGCGAGGCGAACGGGCCGCCCTCCTGCCGGGCCTCGACGATCTTCTCCGCGAGCGCCGATCCGATGTGCCGCACCGCGCCGAGACCCAGGCGCACCTCGGCGCCCCCGCGCTCGAGTCCGGCGTGGGCGAGGGAGGCGTTCACGTCCGGCCCGTGCACCCGCACCCCGTGCCTGCGGGCGTCGGCGACCAGCGACTGCGGCGAGTAGAAACCCATCGGCTGGGCTCGCAGCAGCCCCGCGCAGAACGCCGCCGGATGGTGCAGCTTGAACCAAGCCGAGTAGAACACCAGCGAGGCGAAGGACTGCGAATGGCTCTCGGGGAAGCCGAAATTGGCGAAGGCGTAGAGCTTCTCGTAGATCCGGTCGGCCACCTCGCCGGTGATGCCGTGCAGCTCGCGCATGCCGTCGTACAGCCGGCCCCTGAGCCGCTCCATCCGCTCCGGCGACCGCTTCGACCCCATCGCCCGGCGCAACTGGTCGGCCTCGGCGGCGGTGAACCCGGCGACGTCCACCGCCATCTGCATCAGCTGCTCCTGGAACAGCGGGACGCCGAGGGTGCGCTCGAGCGAGTTCTCCAGCGAGGGATGGTCGTAGGTGACGGGCTCGAGCTTGTTGCGGCGCCGGATGTACGGGTGCACCGAGCCGCCCTGGATGGGGCCGGGCCGGATCAGCGCGACCTCCACCACCAGGTCGTAGAAGGTGCGGGGCCGCAGCCGCGGCAGGGTCGCCATCTGGGCCCGGGACTCCACCTGGAACACGCCGACCGAGTCTGCCCGGCACAGCATCTCGTAGACCGCGGCCTCGGACAGGTCCAGCCGCGCCAGGTCCACCTCGACGCCCTCGTGCTCGGCGACCAGGTCGATCATGTAGTGCAGGGCCGAGAGCATGCCGAGACCGAGCAGGTCGAACTTCACCAGGCCCACCGCGGCGCAGTCGTCCTTGTCCCACTGCAGCACACTGCGGTTCTCCATCCGCGCCCACTCCACCGGGCACACGTCCGCGATCGGCCGGTCGCAGATCACCATCCCCCCGGAGTGGATACCGAGATGCCGTGGGAATCCCTCGATCTCGCCGGCCAGCTCGAGCACCGCTCGCGGGATGTCGGTGTCGGTCTCGTCCTTCACGCCGCTCCAACGGCTGACCTGTTTGCTCCACGCATCCTGCTGGCCCTGCGAGTAGCCCAGCGCGCGGGCCATGTCCCGCACCGCCATCTTGCCGCGGTAGGTGATGACGTTGGCGACCTGCGCGGCGTAGTCGCGGCCGTACCTGCCGTAGACGTACTGGATGGCCTCCTCCCGCCGGTCCGACTCGATGTCCACGTCGATGTCCGGCGGGCCGTCCCGCTCCGGGGAGAGGAACCGCTCGAAGAGCAGCCGGTTCCCCACCGGGTCGACGTTGGTGATCCCGATGGCGTAGCAGACCGCCGAGTTGGCCGCCGACCCCCGGCCCTGACAGAGGATGTCGTTGCGGCGACAGAAGGACACGATGTCGTGGACCACCAGGAAGTAGCCCGGAAACGTCAGCTGGGCAACGATTGTCAGTTCGTGCTCGATCTGCCGGTAGGCGTCGGGACGCTGCTCGGGGGTGCCGTAGCGCCGGAGCGCGCCGGCCATCGTCAGCTCCCGTAGCCAGCTGTCCTCGGTGTGCCCGTCGGGGACGTCGAACGGCGGCAGCCGCGGCGCGATCAACCGCAGGTCGAAGGCGCACTCGCGGCCCAGTTCCGCGGCGGCGAGCACGGCGCCCGGGTGTGCGGCGAACAACCGCGCCATCTCCGCGCCGGAGCGCAGGTGCGCGCCCCCGGTCGGGGCCAGCCAGCCTGCCGCCTCGTCCAGGCTCCGCCGGGACCGCACCGCGGCCATCGCCATCGCCAGCCGTCGCCGGGACGGCCGCGCGAAATGTGCTGCGGTGGAGGCGATGACGGGCAGCCCGCAGCGGTCCGCGAGGTCGGCCAGGACGGCGTTGCGCTCGTCGTCCTCGGCGACGCCCTGGTGGGTGAGCTCGACGGTGACCCGGTCGGACCCGAATCGCTCGACGAGCCCCCGCAACTCGGACTCGGCGGCCGCGGCGCCGCCCTCCGCGAGCGCCGCGCGCACGTGCCCCTTGCGGCAGCCCGTGAGGATCTGCCAGTGCCCGCCCGCGGCGGCGGTCAACGCGTCGAGGTCGTACCGGGGCCGGCCCTTCTCGCCACCGGCCAGGTGCGCCGCGGCGAGCTGCCGGGACAGCCGCCGGTAGCCCTCCCCGCCGCGGGCCAGCACCAGCAGGTGGGTGCCGCCCGGGTCCGCGGCGCCGGTTCGCGGATCGGCCGAACCCGAACCCTGTGGCGGCAGGGACAGCTCGGCCCCGAAGACGGTGCGCATGCCCAGCTCCTTGGCGGCCTCCGCGAACCGCACCACGCCGTAGAGCCCGTCGTGGTCGGTCAGCGCGACCGCCTCGAGGCCGAGCCGGACGGCCTCCTCCACCAGCTCCTCGGGTGGGCTCGCGCCGTCCAGGAAGCTGAAGGCCGAGTGCGCGTGCAGTTCCGCGTAGGGCACGGTCGGCGCCGCGTCCGGGACGATGACGCCGCCGCGGTACTCACCGCGCTTGCGGGACCAGGCCGGGCTGTCGCTGCCGTCGCCGGGGTACATCGCCTCCGGCGGGTTCCGCCCCGGACGACCCGAGAGCACCCGCTCCATCTCCGACCACGTCGGCGGCCCGTTGCCCCAGCCCATTGCCACTCCTTCCCGTCCGCATCCGCACCAGAGAGCTCTGCCTGCGGTGCCCGAGCGGGGAAGTCGCATCGAACGTGCGTTCTATTCTGCGACGCGGGGCGGCGGGGTGTCAACCGGCGGGGCCGGCCGCGGCGCCCCCGCCACGTCACACGACGAGCACGGCGGCGCCGCTCACCCGGCCCTCTCGCAGGTCCGTGAGCGCACGGTCCGCCTCGTCGAACGAGTAGGCGTTGGCGGTGACGAGGAGCCGGTGCGTGCCCGCGAACTCGAGGAACTCCCGGGCGTCCGTGCGGGTGTTGGCGGTGACCGACCGCAGCCGACGTTCCTCGAACAGGTGCCGTTGGTAGTTCAGCCGCGGGATGTCGGACAGGTGGATGCCCGCGACCGCCAGCGTGCCGCCGCGGTCCAGTGCCTCGAGCGCGGGCGGAACGAGCGTGCCGACCGGGGCGAACAGGATCGCCGAGTCCAGCGGCACCGGCGGCGGATCCGCCGCATCCTGCGCCGACGACGCCCCGAGGTCGAGCGCCAGCGCCCGCGCCCGCGCCCCGCGGGTCATCACGTGCACCTCGGCGCCCCGCGCGAGGGCGACCTGCGCGGCGAGGTGTGCGCTGCCGCCGAACCCGTAGATGCCCAGCCTGCCGCCCTCCGGAAGTTCGGCACAGGCCAGTGCCCGGTACCCGATGATCCCGGCGCACAGCAGCGGCGCCAGTTCCTCGTCGAGGTAGCCGTCGGGCAGTCGGTGCGCGAACGCGGCCGGCACGACGGCGTACTCCGCGTAGCCGCCGTCGACGTCCCAGCCGGTGTACCGCGAACCGGGACACAGGTTCTCCCGCCCGGCGAGGCAGTACCGGCACTCCCCGCAGGTCTGCCGGAGCCAGCCGATGCCGATCCGGTCGCCGAGCCCGAATCCCGGGCCCACCTCGCCGCCCCAGTCCACGACCTCGCCGACCACCTCGTGACCGGGCACCACGCCGGGCCGGTGCACCGGCAGGTCGCCCTCGGCCACGTGCAGGTCCGTCCGGCACACGCCGCACACCCGGACCCGCACGAGGAGCTCGTCCGGCCCGGGCGACGGCACCGGCATCGACACCTGATCCAGCGGTCTGCCGCGGATCGGTCCGGGCCGGCGAACCTGCCACCCGGTCATGACGCCGGGAACGTCCATGCGGACAACTCTGCACCCCTGCGCCGCCCGGCACCAGCGTCCGGAGGTGACCGACCGAAAACCCGGACGCCGTCGGTAGAGTCGTGGCGCCGTCCCGACCCCACCTGAAGAGAGCAGCAACATTTATGACGCGCTGGGCCTCGTTCGTCGTCTCCCGGAAATGGTGGGTACTGGTCCTCGCGGTCCTCACCGTCGTGGTCAGCGGGCTGTGGGGACTCGGCGTCTTCTCCAAGCTCAGCCAGGGCGGGTACGTCGACCCGAACAGTGAGGCGGCCCAGGTCAGTTCGCTGGTCCACGACCGCCTCGGGTCGCAGTCCCCCGACATCGTGGCGATCTACACCGCACCCGAGGGCCGGACGCTCGCCGACATCGGCCCCGAGGTCCAGCAGACGCTCGCCGCGTTCAAGGAGCAGGTGCCGACGCGGTCCGTCGTCTCGTACTGGTCCGTGGACCCCGCCTCCGCGGCGCAGCTGACCTCCAACGACGGCACCAAGGCCGTGGCGACCGTCTCGATCGACTGGGACGCCGGGCCGCAGCTCGCCGACCTCGACGAGATGACCCGTGCGCTCAGCCCACCGGGGATCGACGCCCAGTTCGGCGGCGGCACCGTGGTCGGGAACTCGTTCAGCCAGCACCTGCAGCAGGACCTGGTGCGCGCCGAGGCGATCGCTCTGCCCATCACCCTGCTGCTGCTGGTGCTGGTCTTCGGCACCGTCGTGGCCGCCGCAGTCCCGGTGTTCGTCGGCATGCTCACCGTCTTCAGCGCGTTCGCCACGCTCCGCATCCTGACCATGTTCACCGAGGTCAGCTCGTTCGCCCTGAACGTGGCCTCGCTGCTGGGCCTGGGCCTGGCCATCGACTACGGCCTGTTCGTCGTCAGCCGGTACCGGGAGGAACTCGCCGCGGGCAGCGAACCGGGCGAGGCGGTGCGCCGGACCGTCACCACGGCGGGCCGGACGGTGCTGTTCTCCGGTCTGCTGCTGGTGTGCGCCTTCGCCGGCATGCTCGTCTTCCCGCAGGCGGTCATCCGGTCGCTCGGCTTCGGCGCGATCGCCGCGGTGATCAGCGCGGCGCTGCTCTCGCTCACCGCGGTGCCCGCCCTGCTCGCCGTCCTCGGCCACCGGATCAACTCGCTGGCCTGGCGGCGCGGCGCCGTCGAGCGCGGCGAGGAGCGGGCGACCCGGTTCTGGGGCGGCGTCGTCACCCGGGTGATGCGCCGGCCGGTCACCTTCGCGGTCACCATCGTCGCGGGCCTGCTGCTGCTGGCGTCCCCGCTGCTCGGCGCCTCCCTCGGCGAGATCACCTACACCGCACTGCCCCCGGACGATCCCGCCCGGGCGGCCTCGCAGACCCTGGCCACCGAGTTCCCCACCACCGGCGAGGCGGCCAGCGTCCTGGTGCGCGGCGAGGACGGGGCACCGCCGACCACCGCGCAGCTCGCCGACGTCGGCGCCCAGGCCCGCGCCCTCGACGGGGTCAGCCAGGTGCGGATGGTCGCGGCCGCCGACGACTTCGCGCTGCTGCAGGCCACCTACGCCGAGGGCACGGCGCCCGCCGACACCGTGCAGGAACTGCGCGCCATCGACGCGCCGGCCGGCACCGACGTGAAGGTCGGCGGTGGTGCGGCGCTCACCCTCGACGGCAACACCTCCATCGCCGAGAACCTGCCCCTGATGATCGCGATCATGGTCGGCTCCACCCTCGTGCTGCTGTTCCTGGCCTTCGGGTCGGTGGTGCTGCCGGTCAAGGCCGTCGCGATGGCGGGGCTCAGCCTGGCCGCCACCTTCGGCGTGCTCACCTGGGTGTTCCAGGAGGGTCACGGCGCCGCGATGCTGGGCGTGACCCCGAACCCGCTCGAACCGACGTTCGTGGTGCTGATCCTGGCGGTGGTCTTCGGCCTGTCCACCGACTACGAGGTGTTCCTGATGTCCCGGATGGTCGAGGCCCGGGAGAACGGCGCCAGCACCGAGGACGCCGTCCGGATCGGCACCGAACGGACCGGCCGGATCGTCACGGCCGCGGCCGCGCTGCTGATCATCGTGACCGGGGCCTTCACCCTGTCCGGGCTGTCGATCATGCGGTTCCTGGGAGTCGGCATGATCGTCGCGTTGATCATCGACGCCACCGTGGTGCGAATGCTGCTGGTGCCGTCGCTGGTCAAGCTGATGGGCGAGGCCAACTGGTGGGCACCGGCCTGGATGCGGCGGGTGTACGAGAAGGTCGGCATCGGGCACTAGTTCACGGGGCCCGGCGCGCGGACCGCGCGCCGGGTCAGGAGTGCAGCCGGGTCAGGAGTGCAGCGGCGCCAGGAGGACGGGGCTCGGGTCGGTGGGAGTGCTGACGCCCAGGGCCGCGGCCTCGTGCATCGGCAGTCCGACCGCCATCTGCATGGACATCTTCTTCTCGCCGCCCGCGACGAAGCTGCCGGCGGGCATCCTGCTCCCGTCCGGGCGCTCGAGCCACACCGCGTATCGCTGGCCCTGCGGCAGGCCGGTGACGTCGAGGGCGATGCTGGTGCCCCAGTTGCGGTTCTCCACGCTGGCCGAGGCCTGTACACCGGCGGGCGGCTCGGCGAAGGCGACCGACTGAGAGTTGTTGCCCGGCTGGGAGTTCCGCTGCCCGGCGACGACGAAGACTCCCCCCATCGCGACGACCAGCACCGCCGCCGCCGCGGCGAGCCGCACGGTCCGGGCCGAGCGCTTCCGGCGTCGCTCCTGCTCGACCGCGGTGAACACCGCGGAGCGCAGCGCCGGGGGCGGACCGGCGGGCTGATCGTCGACCCGCTCGGGGTCGGCCTGGCGCAGGGCCCGGGCGACGCCGCGCAGTTCGCGCAGTTCGGACCGGCAGTCCGGGCAGCCGTCGAGGTGGGCCTGCAGCGCCACCGCCGCGGCAGGTTCGAGCCGGTCCAGGGCGTACATGCCGAGGTGGGTTCGCATCTGCTGGCAACGGTCAGTAGTCACCGTGCCACCCCATTTCTTCCAGTACGAGTTTGAGGGCCTTGAGACCGTAGTAGACGCGACTGCGGACGGTGCCCTCGGGGATCCCGAGCGCGGCGGCGACCTCGGCGGCCGGCCGGTCGCGCAGGTGCACCTCGACGAGAACCTGCCGGTGCTGCTCGGACAGCCGGCGCAGGGCCTCCTCCACCTGCAGGCCCACCACCAGTTCCTCCAGCGGCTGCGAGGCGCTGGGGGCATCCGCCGGTTCGGCGGCGGCCAACGGCGGCCGGCTGGCCCGGGCGCGGCTGATGTCGATGACGATGTTGCGGCAGATCGAGAACAACCAGGTGCGCAGCGACGCCGTGTCCGGCTGGAAGCTGTGCGCCGCCCGCCAGGCGCGCAGGAACGTCTCCTGCACGGCCTCCTCGGCGCCGCCCGCGTCGCCCAGGGAGCGGTGCGCGAACCGGAACAGCTCCCCGGCGTGGTCCTCGTACGCCGCGCGCAGCGCGGCGTCGTCGCCGAGCCCGCCGGCATGCCGGCGTTGCGAGATCAGCCGCATGCCTTTCACCTCCGCACCATCGTGTCCCCACCGCGCCGGTCACCGGCGAAGTTCTCACCCGGGTATACGGACCGGTCCCTCGAATCCTTCACGGCACCGGGACGACGGGCGAGTGACATGTCACACAGTTGCTCGGTGAACGTGCGCCGCCCCCGCGTCCGTATTCCCGGTCAGCTCGCACAACTGCGATCACGAACGGAAGCGAGACAACGATGAAGAAGCGAACGCTCCTGGCACAGACCGTCGGGCTCGGCGCCGCGCTGGTGTTGCTGTCCGGCTGCGGCAGCGACACCGCCGCGCAGGACGCCCAGCCGACCAGCCCTGCCCCGAAGGCCTCCGCCGCCCCGGCCTCCCCCACCCCCTCCGATGCCGCCCCCGTGGCGCAGCTCGGCGCGACCAGCACCGCCCTCGGCGACGTCGTGACCGACGCGGCCGGCTACACGCTGTACTGGTTCACGCAGGACACCCCGACGACGTCCGCCTGCGTCGGGCAGTGCGCCACGATCTGGCCGCCGACGCTCGGCGTCCCGAAGGCGGCCGACGGGACGGATCTCCCCGGCACGCTGGGCACCGTCACCCGCCCCGACGGCGGGGCGCAGCAGGCTGTGTACGACGGCCGCCCGCTGTACCGGTTCGCGAAGGACGACGCGCCGGGCCAGACCAACGGCGAGGGCGTCAAGGGCCAGTGGCACGTCGCCCTGGTGACCCCGGCGCCGACCGCGCCCGCCACCGCCGGACAGTAGGGACGAGGCGATGGCGGACGACACCGAGCGGCGGATCCTTCGGTCGCGCACGGACGTCAGTCGGCGCGGCGTCCTCCTCGGGTTGGCCGCCGTCGGGGGGATCGCCGCCGTGGACGTCGGCGGTTTCCTCTACGCCAAGGGCTGGTTGACGCCGGACGCGCTGACGCCGTCGCGAATAGCCGACCGCTTCGAACAGCTGGGCGGCAAGCACGAAGGCTTCCGGCGCAACCATGCCAAAGGACTCAGTGCCACTGGGCATTTCGACAGCAACGGGGCCGGCGCCGCGGTGTCCACCGCCGTCGTCTTCCAGCCCGGACGGGTTCCGGTGACCGGCCGGTTCTCGCTCTCGGGAAGCCTGCCCGACGCCGCCGACGCGAGCGCCACCGTCCGCGGCCTGGGGTTGGCGTTCGCGCTGCCGAACGGGGAGCAGTGGCGCACCGCGATGGTCAACCTCCCGGTCTTCCTCGACAGCACCCCGCAAGGCTTCTACGAACGACTGCTCGCCTCCAAACCCCTTGCCGCAACCGGGAAACCCGATCCGGAGAAGATGGCCGAGTTCCTGGCCGGGCACCCGGAGACCGCGGCGGCCATGCAGGTAGTCCGGCAGCACCCGCCGACCTCCGGGTTCGGCGACAGCACCTTCCGCGGACTCAACGCGTTCCGTGTCACCGATGCCGCCGGGGTCACGGCTCCGGTGCGCTGGATGCTCGTCCCCGAGCGACCACCCGTGCCGGCCGGCCAGGCCCAGCCCGGCAAGAACTACCTCTTCGACGAGGTGATCCGCGCGGTCGCCGCCGAACCGCTGCGGTGGCGCCTGGTCCTCACCTTCGGCGAACCCGGCGACCCGACCCACGACGCCACCAAGGCCTGGCCCGAGGGCAGGCGCACCGTCGACGTCGGCACCGTGACGATCGACTCGGTGCAGACCGAGGAGGCGGGCAACGCCCGGGACGTCAACTTCGACCCGCTCGTGCTCCCCGCGGGCATCTCGGCGTCGGACGACCCCCTGCTCAACGCGCGGTCGGCGGTCTACGCCCGGTCCTTCACCCGCCGATCCGGCGAACCCACCCGGCCGAGCGCCGTCACCGTCCAGGAGGTGCTCGATGCCCGCTGAGCCGACCCCCGGCCCTGCCCGGTACGCCCTTCCGTCGCGCCTGCTGCACTGGGTCATGGCGGTCCTGGTCATCGCCCAACTCGTCGTCGGCGCGGCCATGATCGCGTCGCTGACCGACTACGCGCGACTGCGGGCCGTCCACGAACCGCTGGGGATCGCGATCCTCGTCCTGGTGGTGATCCGGATCGGCAACCGGTTGCGTCGCCGGCCGCCGCCGTTCCCGTCCACCATGCGACCCCTGGAACGCCTCGTGGCGAAGGGAACCGAATACCTGCTCTACGCGCTGATGTTGGCGCAGCCGTTGATCGGATGGGCCATGCTCTCGAGCGCGGGGTCCCCGATCGTGATCTACGAAGGCCTGCACCTGCCGGCCATCGCACCGCAGGACGCGGGCACCTACGCGATGTTGCGACAGGCCCACACGGTTCTGGCCTACCTGCTGTTCCTGACGTTCACCGCGCACATGTGCGCGGCCCTGTTCCACACGCTGGTGCTGCGCGACCGACTCCTCGACCGGATGACGCCGCTGCCGGTCCGGTCGAACTAGGGTCCGGCGCGCTCGGTGACCGCGGCGGCGACCACCGCGGTCACCGACTTCGCCAGTGCGCCGCAACTCGGCGGTCGCGCCTCGAGTTCGACGCGGGTGGTCTCGACCGCCCAGGACCGGCCGTCGCGGTGCCGCACCAACGCCCCGGCCTCCCGCCCTCCCACCAGGACGTCCTCGACGGTCAGGTCCGCGTCGGACGCCGAGACCCGTTCCCGCACCGCAATTTCCGCGACCTGGCCGTCCGGGCTCCAGCAGCTGCGCCCGCGCAGGCCCGGCAGGTACACCTCGCCCCGGCCCGCCGCGAGCACCGCCTCGACGCTGGCCTCGGGGCCGAGCCTGCCGTAGGTCAGTCCTGTCGGCAGCAGGATCAGCGACGGCGCGAACCGGTGCCCACCGGTGTGCGAGCACTCCCACACCGCGTCACCGAACCGGTCCGCCAGCGTCGCGGCGACCGGGCGGCCCAGCACCGCGCAGCACTGGTCGCGTTTGCCGTGCGCGCACACCAGCGCGACCGGGTCGCTGACCGGCGTCCCGATTCCCGGCGACGCCGCGGTCAGCGTCAGGTCGAGGTCGAGCAGGTCGGCCGGGTCGGCGACGTCGAACCGCTCGCACCACCCGCCGGCCGGGTCCGGGCGCCCGAACAGCACCGTGCGGCGGGCCGGCCAGGCGGCGCGGCCGGGACGACGGATCAGCAGCAGCCGCACCCCCGCTGCCTCGGTGTGCCGTTGCAGCGCCTCGGACAGGTCCGGGTCGAAGGCCTCGCCGCCGAACACGTCGCGGCCCCACGCCCCCGGGTGTTCCAGGCAGAGCCAGCCGGCGGTCTGCGAGGCGGTGCCGGGCAGCGGTTCGTCCACCGCGGACATCGCCGAACAGGTCGACGCGACCGCCGCGGCGGTCGTCTCGTCGACGCCGGGGGCGTCGTAGTCTGCGGTGCGGGCTGGCTCGGTCACCGCACCATTGTGCCCGCGGCGGTCGTCAGTTCGGCGGGGTGCCCTCCGCGAACATCTGGACGAACTTCTCGATCCGGCGGGCCCGGGTCTCCGGCCTCTTCGCGTCCTGCAGGCGATAGACGACGGCGTACCGGCTGGACTTGTTCATCGTCGCGAAGAACTCCTCCGCCGCGGGTACCTGCGCCAACGCGTCGAGGAAATCCTGCGGCACGGTCGCCGTGGCCTGCCCCTCGTAGGCACGGTCCCAGCGCCCGTCCGCCCGGGCCGCCGCGATCGCGGCCTGCCCGGCGGGCTGCATCAGCCCGTCAGCGATCAGCCGCTCGGTCTTCTCCCGGTTGCGCTTCGACCAGGGACTCCGGGCCCGGCGGGGGGTGAAGCCCCGCAGCCAGAACTCGTCGTCGAGGGGGCGGGCCTGGCCGTCGATCCAGCCGAAGCACAGGGCGATGTCCAGTGCCTGGTCGTAGCTGACACTTGTGTGCCCCGAGTCCTTCTTGGCGAACTTGAGCCAGATCCCGGGCGAGCGGTCGTGCTGTTCAGCGAGCCAGGCGCGAAACGCCTCCGGGTCGGGGAAGTACTCGATGCTGCGTTCGACGGCCATGGCCTCACCGTAGGCGGACGCCCGGTCAATCGCGCCGATTCCGGCGCCCGGCCGCCATGCCCGCCCACACCCGCACGAACCCCTGCGACAGGTACGCGAGCGCGCCGATGCTCAGCACCCACTTGGTGATGCTGACCGTGGAGATCGCCCGCACCCGGGCGTCGGTGATGGCCTCGCGGTGGTCGAGCAGGTGCAGGTCCACCACGTTCTCCACGTAGTCGGCGACCGCGGCCGCCACCGGCGCGACGGCCAGCGCGCGCCGGGTGGCCGGCGACAGGTCGGTCAGCTGCCCGAGCCGCCGCGCGCCGGTGCACAGGGCGACGGCGTAGATCACCGGGTGCACCATGTCCGGCGCGAAATGGCTACGGAAGCGGGCTGTCTCGGACTCGTCCATGCTGTCGAGCACCGCCCGGTAGGACCGCGCGGACAACGCCGTCTGAGTCTGCAGGAGCTTCGGCGCGGTCGGGCCGAGCAGCCGCGCAATGTTGGCCTGCGACAGCACGTATGCCGCCGACCATCCGAGGAGTTTGCCGTCGAGAGCCGTCAGTGCCATGCCGCGACCCTAGCCTCGATGCGCCGGCCCGATCCGGGCGTTACCGTTGTTCACGTCGTCGATGTTGACGGATCGGGACGCCGTGTTTGACGGCATGGGACGGGAGAGCACAGTTGCCGAGGTTGCGTAGCGCGGTCTTGAACGGATACCTCGAGGTGGCGAAGTCAGTCGGGTTGAACCCGTACCCGCTGATGCGGGTCTCCGGACTGGACCCGGCGACGTTCTCCGCCACCGAGGGGTGGATCGAGGCGAAGTGCGTGGTCGAGCTGTTCGAACTCTCCGCGCTGCAGTCCGGCTGCGACGACTTCGGCGTCAGGATGTTGGGCAACCGCGGCGTGTCGAACCTGGGCCCGGTCGGCCTGATCGCTCGCGAGGAGCCGGACGTGCGCAGTGCGATGGGAATCGTGCTGCGCCACATGAGCTTGCACAACGAGGCAATCCTCCTGGACCTGACCGAATCGGGGGGCCTGGCCACGATCCAGGTCCGGCCGGCGACCGACATGACGCTCGGACGCCAGTCCACCGAACTGGTCGTCGCGTCGATCTTCCGGATCCTGTCCGACTTCCTGCCCGACGGATGGCTGCCCGTGGCCACCTGCTTCGCCCACGGAGCCCCCGCCAACGGGGAGGTGCATGCCCGCGTGTTCGGCCCGTCGATCTACTACGACCACGAGATCGACGGGATCATCATCGCGACCGGCGACCTGGACGCACCGAACCGCCTGTCGAACCCGGTCCTGCGACCGTTCGCGCAGGAGTACCTCGGGCTGCTGGCGCCGCGCGAGAACTCCTCCACCGCCGGGCAGGTTCGGGACCTGATCGCCACCCTGCTGCCGACGGAGCACTGCTCGGTCACCCGCATCGCACACAGCCTGCGGATGGACAGGCGGACCCTGCACCGGCGACTGGCACAGTCGGGCGAGACGTACTCCTCCATCCTCGACTCGGTTCGCAAGGAGCACGCCACGGCGTCCATCGCGCGGGGAGACCGCTCCTTCACCGAGATCTCCTCGGAGCTGGGGTTCTCGGAACTGAGCGCGTTCTCCCGGTGGTTCCGCCAACAGTTCGGGGTCAGCCCGAAGGCCTGGTCCGTCGACCAGGGCCAGCCTGTCCCAGAACGTCAATAATATTGACCTAATCCGTCAAATGTGACGCCGCCGGGCTGCCTACAGTGATTCACATCACCCCAAGCCCCGGCCGTAGCCCGCATCACAGATGGAGTCCTGGCATGAATTTCCACGACGACGCATTCTTCCCCGAGAACCAGGACAAGCTGGTCATCACCGTCGCCCCGTACGGCCCGGAGTGGGCGGTCGAGGACTTCCCCGAGGACCTGCCCCTGACGATGGACGAGCACGTCCAGCAGGCCGTCGACTGCTACGAGGCCGGCGCCACCGTGCTGCACATCCACGTCCGCGAGGAGGACGGCAAGGGCTCCAAGCGCCTGTCGAAGTTCAACGAGCTCCTCGGCCGCCTCCGCGAGGCCGTGCCGGACATGATCCTGCAGGTCGGCGGCTCCATCTCCTTCG
>NZ_JBFUHZ010000068.1:0-12881 GCF_056402135.1 Rhodococcus sp. P4_C10
GTTCCGCACGGCGTACCTGGCCGCGTTGCGGGGCGCGGCGGCGGCGCTCGGCGGTCGGCGGGACGACGCGGTCCGGCGCCGGCCGGGCTCGCGTAGCGCCTGGGTGCTGCTGGCCCGGGCGGAGCCGGAGTTGGCGGACTGGGCGGAGTACCTCGCCGGCCATTCGGCCACCCGCGCGGCGATCGAGGCGGGGGTCTCGCGCACCGTCACCTGGGGCGAGGCGGACCGGTTTCACCGGGAGGTGTCGCAGTTCCTGACGGTCGTCGAGGAGTACCTCCGCGACGGACTCGGGCGTCGTCCGGCCGCGGGTTCGATCGTGGGGAGGTCTGCCTGACAGGCGATCCGCGGGGGATTCGAAAATTGATTCGCGACTCGTAGTGGGATGTAGGTGGTACGCCACTGCGAGTACTCGTAGTATGGACTCCAGGTAGCCGCGAACGACGGCAACCGGCCAGTCGTCCCAACGAATTGGCCGCCACCATTTAGTGCCGGGGGAGGTACCGTGCCACTCTCCGAGCACGAGCAGCGGATGCTCGATCAGATCGAGAGCGCTCTCTACGCCGAAGACCCAAAGTTTGCCTCCTCTGTAAGGGGAGGCCGAATGCGTGCCGCCTCGAGCAAGCGTCGCCTGCAGGCGGGGGCATTGCTGTTCCTGGGTCTGGTTCTTCTGGTCGCCGGGGTAGCACTACCCGTCAAGCCGGGTGGTTTCCCCATCATCAGCCTGCTCGGTTTCGCAGTGATGTTTGGAGCCGGGGTCCTGTTCCTCATGCGAGGGTCGAAGCAGGGTCTCTCGGCAGTGCATGACGAGGGTGCCGGGTCCGCGCAGCGGCCCAGTGCCGGTAAGCATCCCAGTGCCGGCAAGCACAACGACGGCCGAAAGGGCGGCGGGTTCTCGTCCCGCATGGAGGATCGGTTCAAGCGGAGGTTCGAACAGGAGTGACCGTGCCGGCCG
The DNA here is from genome assembly GCF_056402135.1 of Rhodococcus sp. P4_C10. NCBI lineage: Bacteria > Bacillati > Actinomycetota > Actinomycetes > Mycobacteriales > Nocardiaceae > Rhodococcus > Rhodococcus sp. P4_C10. The sequence continues at coordinate 953 of NZ_JBFUHZ010000068.1, forward strand.
GGTGAGTCCCGGGCGCACGCCGACAAGACCGCACGTCGAAAAGACCAAGGGCGCGACACCGAACAGGTGTCGCGCCTTTTTCGTGTCGGCTCCCACATTCCCCACCGTCCCCCCGCGGGTCTGTCGGGGGCTGATCGGAGTCCGGAGGCGGGGTCCTGACCTGGTCGTTTCGTGCGGTCCCGGAAGGGGTCGGAATCGAACTCCCGGGCAGTGGCGCACGTCGCAGAAATTCTCCCCACTTCGCGCCACCTCTGTGACCAGCACACTTCTCGCAAATTGGGCAGAATCGGTCGTGTGTTGTCCTTGAACGTGGGGCAAAGTGGGGTAACGTGGTGCGCAGCGGTTGGGAAGGTGAACCGCAGGGCATAGGGCGTTCGAAATCGGGTACGAGATCGGCAACGCAATGTGGAGGTGGCGGGGATGTTTCTCGGTACCCACACGCCGAAGCTCGACGACAAGGGGCGGCTGACGTTGCCCGCGAAGTACCGGGATGCACTGGCGGGGGGGTTGATGGTCACCAAGGGTCTCGACCACAGCCTCGCGGTGTATCCCCGCGACGAGTTCGTCGCGATGGCCCGACGGGCCGCGGCGGTGTCGCGGACCGATCCGGACGCCAGGGCCTTCGTGCGTGGCCTCGCGGCCGGCGCCGACGAACAGCATCCCGATGCTCAGGGGCGGATCACCCTCTCCGCGGACCACCGGCGTTATGCCGGGTTGTCCAAGGAGTGCGTGGTGATCGGACAGATCGATTTCCTCGAGATCTGGGATGCCCAGGTGTGGCAGACGTATTCCGACGAGAACGAAGAGAACTACTCCCAGGCCAGATCCGAACCTCTGAGCGAGATCCTGTAGTTCACGACAACGGCGAGTGCCGCGAGGCCTCTGCCCGACACCGACCCTGACGCACTTCCCCAGCGCCAGGTTCGGTCAATCGGACAGGGACCCCGAGTCATTCGCCCCAGATCACCTTCGTGATTGTCAGCGCCCGCAGACACGACCAGAAGACCCGGAGGCAGCAATGGTGGACGACGAGGCCGGCGAATCCGCCCCCACTGGCGAGTTCGGTCACGTCCCGGTCATGCTCGGTCGAGCGGACGAACTCCTGTCCCCGGCATTGACCCGCGAGTCGGCCGACGCATCCGGTGCCGTGATGATCGACGCCACCCTCGGTCTCGGCGGTCACTCCGAGCACTTCCTGCGCACCTACCCGGGGCTGCACCTGATCGGACTCGACCGCGACCCCTCGGCTCTGGCCAAGGCAGGCGCGCGCCTCGAGCCGTACCGGGACCGGATCACGTTGGTGCACACCAGGTACGACGGCATCGTCGATGCGCTCGAGCAGGCCGGCCTGCCGCCGACCGGGTCGGTGCACGGCATCCTGTTCGACCTCGGCGTCTCGTCGATGCAGTTGGACGAGGCCGAGCGTGGGTTCGCCTACTCGGTGGATGCGCCGCTCGACATGCGGATGGATCCCACTCGCGGGTTGACCGCCGCCGACATCCTCAACACCTACAGCCACGGTGAACTGGCCCGGGTGCTCAGCACCTACGGCGAGGAGCGCTTCGCCGGCCGGATCGCTTCGGAAGTGTTGCGTCGCAGGCAGGTCGAGCCGTTCACCACGAGTGCCCAGCTGGTCGAGGTGCTGTACGCCTCGATTCCCGCGGCCACCCGGCGCACCGGCGGGCACCCGGCCAAGCGCACCTTCCAGGCGCTGCGGGTCGAGGTCAACGGCGAGCTGGACTCGCTGCGCGCCGCGATCCCCGCCGCGCTGGACTCGCTCGCGGTGGGTGGTCGGGTGGTGTTCATGTCGTACCAGTCGCTCGAAGACCGGCTGGTCAAGCAGGAACTGACCCCGCGCACCAAATCCCGTAGCCCGGAAGGCCTTCCGATGGAGCTGCCGGGCATGGGTCCGGAGTTCGAGTTCCTGACCCGAGGTGCCGAACGGGCGAGCGAGGAAGAGATGGCGGACAACCCGCGGTCGGCCCCGGTCCGACTGCGCAGTGTCGAGCGGATTTCCAGGAGGGTGACGCCATGACAGTTCCCGTCCGATCGGGTGCCGCACGGCCTCGTGGTGCCGCCGCCGTCCGACCGAAGGTCCGCGGGCGTGCCCCGGCGACCGTCCCCACCGGCTCCGGTGCCCCCGCGCGGTCGAGTGCGGCGCAGCGAGCCTACGAGCGTCGGACCCAGCGGGCGACGGGCACCACGGCCGCGCCGGCCCGACGCGGCTCCGCGCTGACCGCCCGTATCCCGTTCGTCGCCACCGTGATCGGGCTGCTGTCTGTGGGCCTGGCGATCACGCTGCTGCTGACCACGCGCTCGGCGGAGGACTCCTACAAGCTCAGCGCCGCCCGTCAGCACAACCAGGAACTGTCCGAGCAGCGTTCGTCGCTGCAACGCGACAACGAGGCCGCCGCGTCCGCCCCGGAGCTTGCCCGCAAGGCGACCGAACTCGGCATGATCCCGGTCAAGAACGTGGCGCGCCTGGTCGTGGCGCCGGACGGCACCGTCGCGGTGGTCGGCGACCCGGCTCCCGCGCAGGGCACACCGGCGCCGCCGCTGAACAAGCCGGCCCCGGCCCCGACGCCCACCCGCAACCTGACGCCGACCACCCGCGCGGCCGCCCCGACCACCGCGTCCCGCCCCGGCTCGCCGCTCGCGGCAAATCAGCCGCAACTGCAGGCCGAGGGTGAACACTTGATCCCCATGACCTCTGCAACGCCCGGTGCGGCCGCTGGACAGGCAGGTAGCGCGGGCGGTCAGAGGTGACCCGAGGTCCCTCCGCCGCTCCACCACCCCGGGCTCGGCCCGGTTCTCAATCCGGCAGGGCCCGGCCCGGTTCCCAGTCCGGCAGGGCCCGGCCCGTCCGGCCTCGCCGGCCGCGGCCGACCGACGCCGCGTCGTTCCGGTTCCGTTTCCGTGCCGGCCGCACGGTCATGTTCGTCGCGCTCGGCATCGCCGTGGTCCAGCTCCTGTGGGTCCAGGTCGTACAGGCGCCGAAGCTGTCCGCCGAGGCCGCCAACCAGCGCGCCATCACCGTGATCGACCCCGCCACCCGCGGCTCGATCTCCGACCGCAACGGCAACCCGATCGCGTTCACCATGGAGGCGAAGGCGCTGACCTTCCAGCCGGTCCGGGTCCGCAAGGAGATCGAGGAGGCGGCCGTCAAGGCCGGCAAGGATCCGAAGGTAGCCGACCGGCTCAAGGAGATCGCCAAGGGCATTCACAAGGCGCTCGGGGACACCGCCGCGGAGAAGGACCTGCTCGCCAAGCTCAAGAGCGACGAGACCTTCGTCTACCTGGCCCGCAGCGTGGACCCGAACATCGCCGCGAAGATCGTCGACGAGTTCCCCGAGGTCGGGCTCGAACGCCAGGACATCCGCGAGTACCCGGGCGGCTCGCTGGCGGCGAACATCGTCGGCGCCACCGGCTGGGACGGCCACGGCCTGCTCGGACTCGAGGACTCGCTGGACTCCACCCTCGCCGGCACCGACGGGTCGCAGACCTACGACCGCGGCTCCGACGGCGCCGTGATCCCCGGCAGCTGGCGCGACAAGCAGCCGGCGGTCAACGGGTCCAGCGTCGAGCTGACCCTGGACTCGGACCTGCAGTACTACGTGCAGCAGCAGACCCAGCTGGCCAAGGACGCGTCCGGCGCGAAGAACGCGTCGGTGGTGGTGCTGGACTCGCACACCGGCGACGTGCTGGCGATGGCCAACGACAACACCTTCAACCCGTCCATCGGCGTCGCCAACAACGGCAAGGCCGAGATGGGCAACCTGCCGGTCAGCACGCCGTTCGAGCCGGGTTCGGTGAACAAGATCGTCACCGCGGCGGCCGCCGTCGAGTACGGGCTCACCACGCCCGACGAGGTGCTGCAGGTGCCCGGGGGGATCCAGATGTCCGGGGTGACGGTCCGCGACGCCTGGGAGCACGGCGTCGCGCCCTACACCAGCACCGGCGTGTTCGGGAAGTCCTCGAACGTCGGCACCCTGATGCTCGCGCAGCGGGTCGGCGAGGACCGGTTCGCGGACATGCTCGAGAAGTTCGGCCTCGGCCAGCGCACCGACGTCGGCCTGCCCGGCGAGAGCGCGGGCGACGTCCCCAGCCGCGACCAGTGGTCGGGCGGCACCTTCGCGAACCTGCCGATCGGCCAGGGCCTGTCGATGACCCTGCTGCAGATGACCGGCATGTACCAGGCCATCGCCAACGACGGCGTCCGGATCCCGCCGCGGATCGTGCGCGCCACCGTCGACGCCGACGGCAACCGCACCCGGGCCGAGCATCCCGAGGGCATCGAGGTGGTCAGCCCGAAGACGGCGGCCACCGTGCGGGACATGTTCCGGTCCGTCACCCAGCGCGACCCGATGGGCTACCAGCAGGGCACCGGCGCGGCGGCCGGCATCGAGGGCTACCAGGTCAGCGGCAAGACCGGCACCGCGCAGCAGGTGGACCCCGCCTGCAAGTGCTACTCGAACTCGAACTACTGGATCACCTTCGCCGGCATCGCGCCCGCCGACAACCCCCGGTTCGTGATCGGGATCATGCTCGACGCCCCCGTGCGCAGCGCCGACGGCTCCGGCGGGCAGTCCGCGGCACCGCTGTTCCACAACATCGCCTCGTGGATGCTCCAGCGCGACAAGGTGCCGCTGTCCGCCGATCCCGGCCCGAGACTGGTGCTGCAGGCGGACTGACCCGCCCCTCGTCACCACGCCGAGTCCACCGAAGCCGCCCGTCGCCGGTAACGTGACACGCTGGCTTGCGACCAATTCCGTCGCCACCTGACCGAACCTCGAGAGGAGTCACCTGCCCGTGCATGGGACTAATGCTTCGCGGTCCGCGGATGCGGCGGGGGGACTGCGGCCGACGCACCCGCCCGCCACCGGGGTTGCGGCGCTGGCCGCGCTGATCGGTGCCCGGCTGGACTGGATCGGCACCGCCGCACCGACCCCCGACTCCGGCGCGGCCCCGGCCGCGGACGTGGCGGTGACCGGCGTGGAACTGCGGGCCCAGAACGTCGCGGCCGGCGACCTGTTCGCCGCGCTGCCCGGCGCCCGAGCGCACGGTGCGGAGTTCGCCGCCGACGCGCTGGCCCGCGGCGCCGTCGCGGTGCTCACCGACGAGGCCGGCCTGGCCACCCTCGCCGCGTCCGCCGCCGGGCCGGTGCCCGTGCTGGTGCACCCGAACCCGCGGTCGGTGCTGGGCGCCGCGTCCGCCGAGATCTACGGCAACCCGTCGCGCCGGCTCCGGGTGGTGGGCATCACCGGCACCTCCGGCAAGACCACCACCGCCTACCTGGTCGAGGCCGGTCTGACCGCCGCGGGCCACCGTGCGGGCCTGGTCGGGACCATCGAGACCCGGATCGAGGGTCGCCGGGTGCCCAGCGCACTGACCACCCCCGAGGCGCCGCAACTGCACGCGCTGTTCGCGGTGATGCTCGAACGCGGCATCGACACCGTCGTCATGGAGGTCTCGAGCCACGCGTTGGCGCTCGGCCGGGTGGACGGCACCCACTTCGAGATCGGGGCGTTCACCAACCTGTCCCAGGACCACCTCGACTTCCACCGCGACCTCGACGACTACTTCGCCGCCAAGGCCCGGCTGTTCGCGCCGGACGAGGCGGTGCACGCGGACCGTGCGGTGGTGTGCGTCGACGACGACTGGGGTCGCGCGATGGCACAGGTCGCGGGGTCCGCCACCACCGTCTCGACCGCCGGTGAGGGCGCCGACGCAGACTGGACGGTCTCCGACGTCGACGCCACCGGGGACGGCAGTCAGCAGTTCCTGGCCACCGGGCCCGACGGGACGGCGCGCCGGGTCTCGCTGCGGCTGCCGGGCGGCTACAACGTCGCCAATGCGCTGCTGGCACTGGCCACCCTGGACGCCTGCGGGGTAGACCTGGACAGGGCGATTGCCGGCATCGGCTCGGTGGACGTCCCCGGCCGGGTGCAGCGCGTCGACCGCGGGCAGGACTTCCTCGCCGTCGTCGACTACGCGCACAAGCCGGGCGCACTCGAGGCCGTCATCGCCACCCTCCGGGGCCAGAGCAACGGCCGGATCGCGGTCGTGGTCGGTGCGGGCGGCGACCGGGACCAGGGCAAGCGGCCGATCATGGGCGAGGTCGCGGCCCGCGGCGCAGACCTGCTGGTGATCACCGACGACAACCCGCGCAGCGAGGACCCGGCGACCATCCGGGCCGCCGTGTGGGAGGGCGCGCTCGGGGTGCCGGCGGCCGAGCGCGGCGAGGTACGCGAGTTCGCCGACCGCGCGGAAGCCATCGCGGACGCGGTGGCATGGGCCGGGACCGGGGACGTCGTCCTCGTCGCCGGCAAGGGACACGAGATCGGGCAGGAGATCAACGGGGTGAAGCACCCATTCGACGACCGCGAGGTCCTCGGTGCGGCCATCGAGCGCAGGCGCGGCGACGCGGACACGACACACGGGGGTGGTGACCGGTGATTCCGATGAGCCTGGGCCGTCTCGCCGAGATCGTCGGCGGCACCCTGCACGACGTGCCGGACCCCGACGTCCTCGTCACCGGCGGCGTCGAGTTCGACTCGCGCAAGATCACGTCCGGCGGACTGTTCCTGGCACTGCCCGGCGCCCGCGTGGACGGCCACGAGCACGCCGCGGCCGCCTTCGCGGCGGGCGCGGTCGCGGTACTCGCGGCCCGGCCGGTCGGGGTGCCGGCGATCGTCGTCTCGCCGCTGTCGCCGACGCAGACCAACGCGATGGCGCTCGAACACGACACGGACGGTTCCGGCGCGGCGGTGCTCGCGGCGCTGGCGAAGCTGGCCCGGGTGAGCACCGACGAGCTGACCACTGCCGGTCTCACCGTCGTCGGGGTCACCGGCTCGTCCGGCAAGACCTCCACCAAGGACCTGCTGGCCGCCGTGCTCACCCCGCTGGGGTCGGTGATCGCCCCGCCCGGGTCCTTCAACAACGAGATCGGCCACCCCTGGACCGCGCTGCGTGCGGACGCCGGCACCGACTACCTGGTGCTCGAGCTGTCGGCCCGGGGCGTCGGACACGTCGCTGCGCTCGCCGAGACGGCGCCGCCGCGGATCGGTGTGGTCCTCAACGTCGGCACCGCACACCTCGGCGAGTTCGGCTCGCGTGAGGCGATCGCGGAGGCGAAGGGTGAACTGGCGCAGGCGCTTCCGCCGGCCGACCAGGGCGGTGTCGCGGTCCTCAACGCCGACGACCTGCTGGTCGCGGCGATGGCGGAGCGGACCCGCGCGCGGGTGGTGCTGGTCGGTCAGTCCGAGCGGGCGCACGTGCGGGCCGTCGACGTCCGGCTCGACGACGAGGCCCGGGCCTCCTTCGACCTGATCTGCCCGCAGGGCACCGTCGCGATCACCCTCGGCGTGCACGGCGAGCACCAGGTCGGCAACGCGCTCGCCGCGGCCGCGGTGGCGCTCGAGTGCGGCGCGAGCCTCGACCAGGTGGCGACGGCGCTGGCCGCGGCCCGACCGGTCTCCGCGAAGCGGATGCAGGTGCAGCAGCGCGGCGACGGCGTGACCGTCGTCGACGACTCGTACAACGCGAACCCGGACTCGATGCGGGCGGCGCTCAAGGCGCTGGTCACCATGGCGCGCGCCGGTTCCGGCGGGAAGCGTCGTACCTGGGCGGTGCTGGGGGAGATGGCGGAACTCGGGCCGGAGTCGGTCATCGAGCACGACGCCATCGGCCGCCTCGCGGTCCGCCTCGACGTCACCCGGCTGATCGTCGTCGGCACCGGCCGGCCGTCGCGGGCGATGAACCAGGGCGCGGTGATGGAGGGCTCCTGGGGCGAGGAGTCGATGGTGGTGCCCGACGCGGACGCCGCGCTCGCGGTGCTGCGGGCCGAGGTGGCCGAGGGCGACATCGTGCTGGTGAAGGCCTCCCAGGCGGTGGGGCTGTGGGCGGTCGCCGACGCGCTGCTCGCCGACGCGGGGTCCCCCGACGAGACCGGTAACACGACGACCACCAGGGAGAACCAGTGAGACAGATCCTCTTTGCGGGAGGCATCGCGCTTGCTGTGGCGATCCTGCTGACCCCGATCCTGATCAAGATGTTCTCGCGGCAGGGCTTCGGCCAGGAGATCCGCGTCGAGGGCCCGGCCAGCCACCAGGCCAAGCGCGGCACCCCGACCATGGGCGGCGTCGCGATCATCGTGGCGCTGTGGGCCGGCTACTGGGGCTCGCACCTGATCGGCATCGGCTACGACGCCCAAGGCCCGACCGCCTCCGGCCTGCTGGTGCTGGGCCTGGCCACCGCGCTCGGTGCGGTCGGCTTCCTCGACGACTTCATCAAGATCCGCAAGCAGCGCAACCTCGGCCTCAACAAGACCGCCAAGCTGGTCGGGCAGTTCGTCGCCGCCGTCGTCTTCGGCATCCTGGCCCTGCGGTTCCCCGGTGCGGGCGGGCTCACCCCGGGCAGCACCCACCTGTCCTACGTCCGTGACATCGCCACCGTGTCGATGGGCTCGATCGTCTTCATCCTGTTCTGCTACCTGCTGATCAGCGCGTGGTCCAACGCGGTGAACCTCACCGACGGGCTCGACGGCCTGGCCGCCGGCTCGATGAGCATGGTGCTCGGCGCCTACGTGGTGATCACCTTCTGGCAGTACCGCAACGCCTGCGTCGGCGGCCCCAACGAGCCGACGATCGGCTGCTACGACGTGCGCGACCCGCTGGACCTGGCGCTGATCTGTGCCGCCGCGGCCGGCGCCTGCATCGGCTTCCTGTGGTGGAACGCCGCACCCGCGAAGATCTTCATGGGCGACACCGGTTCGCTGGCCCTCGGTGGCCTGCTCGCCGGCCTGTCCATCACCACCCGCACCGAACTGCTGATGGTCGTCGTCGGCGCGCTCTTCGTCGCCGAGGCCACCTCGGTCGTGATCCAGGTGGCGGTGTTCCGGTCCAGCAGACGCCGGGTGTTCCGAATGGCCCCGTTCCACCACCACTTCGAACTCGCCGGGTGGGCGGAAACCACGGTCATCATCAGATTCTGGCTGCTCGCCGGGATCGCGTCGGCGGTCGGCCTCGCGCTGTTCTACAGCGAGTACCTCTCCGTCATCGGGAACTAGGCCGTGACCGTGCACCCCGAGAACCTGCCGACCGAACTGGGCGGCCTGCGCGGTCGCGGCGTGCTCGTCACGGGCGCCCGCGTCTCCGGTCTCGCGCTGGTGGCGCCGCTGCGTGACCTCGGCGCCGTGGTCACCCTCACCGACGGCAACCAGGCCTCCCTCGACGCCGCGGCTGCCGAACTCGCGGTCGACACCCTGACGCCCGCGGCGGCCGCCGCGGGGATCGACCGGTTCGCACTGGTCGTCACCAGTCCCGGCTGGCGGCCGGACTCGCCGGTGCTCGCCGCGGCGGCCGCTGCCGGGGTGCCGATCTGGGGTGACGTCGAGTTCGCCTGGCGGCTCGACCGCGCCGAGGCGTACGGCCCGGCGCGGCAGTGGCTGGTGGTGACCGGAACCAACGGCAAGACCACCACCACCTCGATGCTCGAGTCGATCCTGCGGGCCGGCGGGGTCCCCGCGGTGGCGTGCGGCAACATCGGCCTGCCGATCACCGACGCCCTGCGTGCGGACCCGCGCAACGACGCACTCGCCGTGGAGCTGTCCTCGTTCCAGCTGCACTGGGCGCCGTCGGTGCGCCCGGCGGCGGGCGTGGTGCTCAACATCGCCGAGGACCACCTGGACTGGCACGGCGGCATGGCCGGCTACGTCGACGCGAAGGCGGGCGCGCTCACCGGCGACGTCGCCGTCCTCGGTCTCGACGACCCGGTCGCGGCCGGCCTGGTCACCCGTTCGACCGCGGGACGCACGGTCGGCTTCCGGCTCGGCGCCCCGGCGGCGGGGGAGCTCGGCGTCGAGGACGGGCGCCTGGTCGACCGCGCCTTCGCCGACGCGGAGACCCTCGCGCAGACGTCGGAGATCACCCCGCCCGGGCCCGCCGGGCTGATGGACGCCCTCGCCGCGGCCGCGTTGGCCCGCTCGATCGGCGTCCCGGCGTCGGCGGTGGGCGACGGACTGCGCAGCTACCGGGTGGGCCCGCACCGGGCCGAGCGGGTCGCCGAGGTGGACGGCGTCACCTACGTCGACGACTCCAAGGCGACCAACCCGCACGCGGCCCGGTCCTCGCTGCTCGCGCACCCTCGGGTGGTGTGGGTGGCGGGAGGTCTGCTCAAGGGAGCCAGCGTCGACGAACTGGTCGCCGAGGTTGCCGACCGGCTCGCGGGCGCGGTGCTGCTCGGCCAGGACGCGGACCAGATCGCCGATGCGCTGCGCCGACACGCGCCCGAGGTCCGCGTGGTCCTGGTGCCGACGGGAGACGATGGCACGGTGAGCTCCGATCCGAGCCGGGAACCGGACCCCGACGCAGTGATGGCCGAGGCCGTCACGGTGGCTGCCGCCCTGGCGACGCCGGGGGACACGGTGCTGCTGGCGCCCGCCGCCGCCTCCCTCGACATGTTCACCGACTACGGGCACCGCGGTCGCGCCTTCGCGGAGGCCGTGCACCGCCTCGCCGGGTCGGGCCCGCAGCGATGAGCGCGCCCGCGGGTCCGCGTGCCCGGTCCGGGTCCGGGTCGAAGAAGGTGCCCGCGGGTCCGCGCACCCGGGTCGGTGCCTGGCTGGCCCGACCCATGGCCTCCTTCCACCTGATCGTCACCATCGCCACCCTGCTCACCGTGCTCGGCCTGGTGATGGTGCTCTCGGCGTCGAGCGTCGAGGCGTACGCGGACACCGGCTCGGCCTACGGCATGTTCACCACGCAGCTGATCTTCGCGGTGCTCGGCGTGGTGCTGTTCTACGTGGCGCTGTGCACGCCGGTGCGGCTGATGCGCAAGCTCGCCCTGCCCGCCTTCGTGGTGTCGGTCGTGATGCTGGCGCTGGTCCTCGTCCCCGGCATCGGCAAGGAGTCCGGTGGCGCCCGGCGCTGGTTCGAACTCGGTGGGTTGTCCTTCCAGCCGTCGGAGCTTGCCAAGGTCACGCTGGTGGTGTGGGGAGCGTCCGTGCTGGCCACCCGTCGTCCGGGTGCGCCGCTCAAGGAACTGCTGATTCCGCTGGTCCCGGGCGCCCTCCTGGCGTCGGTCCTGGTCATCCTCCAGCCGAACTACTCGACGACGGTCACGTTCGTGATCGTGGTCGGCGCCCTCCTGTGGTTCGCCGGGTTGCCGCTCCGGATCTTCGGGGTCGCGGTGGCGGGCGTCGGGGTCGCCGGGGTGGTCCTGGCGTTGTCCGCCGACTACAGGGCCGCCCGCATCTTCGGTTTCCTCAACCCCGGCGACGACCCGCAGGGCGCCAACTACCAGAGCCGTCAGGCGAAGTTCTCGCTCGCCGACGGCGGCCTGTTCGGTCGTGGTCTCGGTCAGTCCCGCGCCAAGTGGAGCTACCTGCCGAACGCGCACAACGACTTCATCTTCGCGATCATCGGCGAGGAACTCGGCTTCATCGGTTGTGTCGCGGTGCTCGGGCTCTTCGCCCTGTTCGTGTTCACGGGCCTGCGGATCGCGATGCGTTCGGTCGACCCGTTCCTGCGGTTGCTGACCGCGGCGGCGACCACCTGGATCCTGGCCCAGGCGATGATCAACATCGGTTACGTGATCGGCCTGCTCCCGGTCACCGGGCAGCAGCTGCCACTGGTCTCGGCGGGCGGCACCTCGACGGCGATCACGCTGCTGATGTTCGGCATCCTCGCCAATGCCGCGAGGCACGAGCCGGAGGCGGTGGCCGCGCTGCACTCCGGGCCCGACGGCCGCTTCGCCCGGCTGTTGCGGCTGCCCAAGCCCGAGCACTACTCGGCCGCGCGTGCGGAGGCGGCGCGCAAGGCCGCGCAGGCCAAGGCCAAGGCCAAGGCGGCGCAGGCCAAGGCCGTGCAGGCGCAGCAGAAGGCCGCGCAGGCCAAGGCGGTCGCCAAGCGACGCGCGCTGGCCGCCGGGC
>NZ_JBFUHZ010000069.1:0-38210 GCF_056402135.1 Rhodococcus sp. P4_C10
GCCCACGCCCGCGAGGTGGTGGCGGTGAGCGCCCGCGGCGAGCGGAGCACCGCGCACGCCCGCGACCTCACCGCCCTGCTCGCCGACGCCGACCTCGCGGTGGAGCGCTGGCTGGTCGACGGTGACGCCGACCACCTGCACCGGGTCGCCGCGCACGAGCATGAACTCCGTAAGGTAAAGCGCCGCATCGCCATTCCCTCACCGGACGACGCGCCGGAGCTGCCGCCGGTCGGCGGGTTCCTCACCGACGGGGTACGCCGGCTGCGCTCGCGCGGGCTCCTCGCAAACGGCGCGCGCATCGCCGCGGCGTCGGCGCTGGCCGGCGGGGTGGCCGCGGCCGCCGGCCTCGGGCACCCGCTGTGGGCCTCGCTCGGCGCCATCGCCGCCATGCAAGGGCTCACCTTCAGCCACACCGCGCAGCGCGCCATCGCCCGACTGCTCGGCAACATCGGCGGCGCCGCGATCGCGGCGGTCCTCATCGCGGCCGCCCTGAGTTACTGGCAGGCGGTCGTCGCGATCGTGGCGCTGCAGGTCCTCGCCGAACTCCTGGTGGTCAGGAACTACGCACTGACCTCGCTCGCGGTCACCCCGCTGGCCCTGCTGATGGTCGGGCTGGGCACGCCCATCACCCCGGACATCGCGGTCCCGCGGGTGCTGGACACGCTGGTCGGCGCGGTTGTCGGGGTCGTGATCGCGGCAATAACGCTGCGACGGTCGGTCCATTCACCGACCGCGGGATGACGGCACCGGCCGCAATGGTCGGTCCCGGCCGCCAGGTGCACGTCTCGCCCTTCCTCCCCCCCCAGGTTCTCGGGCCGCCGCCCTCCCCGTCGAGGGGACTCGCGAACCCCTCGACAGGTAGGCCTCGAACACCGGTCAGGAACCCGCGCTCCCGATACCACCACTAACCGGGACGACCCGGGTGTTCCCCTTCGCAACCCAGCCTTTTGACGCCGGGACCCCGGTGCCGGTGAAGGTGAATCCGTTGTCGCCGTCGACATCTTTGTCTGGCGCTTTGTAGTCGAACACGAGACTGACCATGCCGCTCCGAAACGTGCTGGCGATCCACCCCGGCTCGAGCGCCCAGCCCCCGTCAGGCGCCGAGACAGTGACATCCCCGGTGACGGGATCCACCACCACGGTCGAGTCTAGGGACACACCGTATCCCTCAGATCCAGGTGCCGGTGAATACCCGGTCGCCTTCACCCCGACGAACTCGAAGCCTCTCGGAGGGTGGTGGGTGACGCTCGTGACGTCAACATTCACCTCTGGTACCGGAACGTCGAATGCGGCTTCCCGCGCTGTGACGGCCGCCGTGAATGTGACGTCGGCACCAGGGTCAACCGTCTTGACACCGGAGTACGAGCCTTGGTAGTTGCCGAGCATCCCTGATTCCGAGAAGGTGTTGCGATAGCAAGGCCCCCGATCCGGAAACCACGGGTCGCTGTCGTGGCAAGGGCGCACGAGGTTCCGCCACATCTCGTCCGCAGACCCTGTCTGCCCGGCCGCGGCCCCCGTACCTACCATCGCGCCACCCGCGACGACGGTCAGCGCCGCGAGCACCGCCCCGCCCTTACGCACCAGATGTCCCACCATTGAACAGCTACCCTTCACTTTGATCGACCGCGGGGCTTCATGACGTCCACCGCAGATGCGCAGCATCAGTGCGGAATGCGGCGACTGAGCACCGGGGAATCTTCGCGGCGACCCCGTTGGGCCGCCGGTTCATCAATTCTTCGAAAGAGGTTCGCGCGCAGTCAGCTTCCCGAGCTGCCGAACCCGCCGMGGCCCTTCGGGGCCTCGGTGACCTGGGTAGTTCCCGTCGTCACCCAGCCCTCCGACGCGGGGACGCCGGTGCCGGTGAACGTAAGGCCGCTGGCACCGTCGCGAACCGGCCGGGTCGCGGTGTACCGCAGTTTGACTGTCACAGTGCCTGACCGGTAGTAGATTCCTTGGGGTCTGGGCTGGCCCGCGACCACCGGAATGGCCCAACCCCCAGCGGGCGCCGCGACCGTGACATCCCCGGTGGCGGGATCGACGGCAACAGCCGAGTCCAGGACCGTGACCGGGTACCGGCCAGGAGTCCAGTCGTAGGAGGTGACCGCCGCCCCCGCGAACGTGAAACCCTCCGGCGCGTGGTGCGTGACGGTCGCGACGTCCACGTCGGGGAGTCCCGTCCAACCATCACCTCTGGTCTCGAACTCTGCCTTGAACGTGACCTCCCGCCCGACGACGGCCTCTACCGGACCCTCGTAGTACACCCCAATGTCACCACGCGCCGCGTAGCCGTGGAAGGCGTCATCGCACTGGCGGCCGCACTCGGCAGCGGGACCTCCGGGCCCCGCACTTCCCGTTGACGCAGCCCCTGCTCCTCCGGCACCCGTCACCGCACCACCCGCGACGATGGCTAGCGCGGCGAGTACCGCTCCACCCCTGCGCACCTGTCGTCCGACCATTGGCAATACCCCCATTCCGCGGAGCCGACCCAATGCCCGCCCCAAACGCTCGCCAAGAATATGCTGGGCAGCAGCAGGTCGCGGCAGAATCGAATGCAGTGTTTGCGCAGTTCAAAGGGTTAAACGCTCTCGGCAGCGGTGCACACCAGGGCGGCGGCGCTTCAGGGACTGGCCTTCAACCACACCGCGCAGCGCACCGTCGCCCGACTGCTCCGCAACATCGGCCGCGCGGCGGTCCGTCCATTCACCGACCGCGGGATGACCGCGCCGGCCATACAGCCCGGTGTGTCTCGGTGTTTCGACTGCGCCAGACACGGCTGCCGCCGATCGGAATCCCGGCGACGGCAACCGCAGCCGTCAGCTCCCCAGATGCTGCCTCGGCACCCCGTTGGGAAAGGCGGTTTCCGGGGGGATTCCCAGCAGCCAAGCGGTCAACTGCTCCGAAGCGGACGGGAGCGGGTCGGGGCAACCATCCTGGTGAGACGCGCATCCTTGCCAGAGGTCGCCCTCGTCGATCGAACCGCTCGCAACCCCGGCTGCGAGCACCGGCCAGGCCAGCCAATCGGCGGGGCTCCCGAACAAATCAGTGGAACCCGAGGCGGTCCCCTGGACGGAACCACCCGCGGGTTCCGCGGCGGACGCCGAGCCCCCACCGAGGGCCAGACCGCCACCGACCAGAGCAGCCGCGACAAGGACGGACGCGCCGCGGCGCGCCAAGGTTCGAAACATTCAGGTTCCTTCATTCGAGGTTTCGGGGACGGATCGCCACACTGCTCGAACGCCCCCCGACCGCGTCAGCGTAGAGCGAAATCCATTTCTCTACAGAGGAATTCGGTGATCATCATCTGTAGTCAAATGCGTTGAACGCTACTGGGATCGGCCCCGGCCGTGCCGGAGTGCCCGTGCAGTCCGGGCGCCAGTCCGCACCGAGCGGCTCGACACCTCACGGTGCGGTTCGGGTCGCCCCGGAGGCTACGTCCTCGCGAAGGCGAGTTCCCCAACGGAGCCGATCGCGGTGCCAGCACAGGGACTTTCCTGTCGCCACTGACGGGAATTCGACGCCAATTTCCGCAGTCACAGCGCTGCACGGTACGTCCGTCGCCGCCGCACCGGATCCACCACGCCCGCGTCCTACGAACCGAGGCCGGTTCGTAGGCGTTGCCCGTGTGAGTTGGCTACGGCCCATCCGGTGTGGCGTCGGCAGAGAAGGTTCGAGCGACGAGAATCCCAAGCAGGTCACCTGCACTGGGGCCGATGAATTCGCCGGTGCTCGTGCCGTATCGCGGTGAGACAACAGGTGCGTACCCGGGGCCCTCGAAGGTGACGCCGTGACTTCCTTCACCGTCGGGGGCCTTCCCCCCCGACGAATATCCCCACCTCGGTGTGTAGGTGAGCTCGTACTTGAGTCCGCCCTGGACGGTCGTGCTGCCCGAAGGATCAGTGATCGTGGTGGTCCGGGCCTTGGTATCCGCCGCGTGACCCAGTGCAAGCGGGTCGAGCACGTCCCGTCCGCCTTCGCGGCGAATCCGACTGACGGTGACATCGGTCAGCTCGTACGAATGCGGCGTGTTGTGGACGAGTCTGGTGATCTGGCGATCCGGGTCATCCGCGTCGGTGATGGTGATCGCGAAGGTCACCGGGGATCCGACGGTCACCTTGTCCGGATATTGGTAGGTGATGTCGAAGCCTTCCTGAGTGAACGACCCCACCTTCTTGTCGGTCGAGCACACCGGCCCGCACCCGGCGCCTCCTTGCGCGGCGGCGGTACCTGCACCCACCGTCATGCCCAGTGCACCGATCGTGACGGCCGCCATCACCGCGGCACCTGTTCTCGTGAAAGTTCGCTTCATCACCGTTCCCCTCGTCCAGCGAAAGCGTCCGGCGGACGCCCCGGCCGCGTAACGATAGGTGTTCCACTGTCGTCGCGGACCGGGATTCGTCGACGACTTTTCACAGGTCACGGTGTTGTACACAACGATGGCGAACCACTCCGGGCAGGGAGGCACGGAGTTTGGGTGAACCGTCCTTAACCAGACTCAGGGCCAGGCGCTATCGTTCAGGTCACTACCGGCTGGCCAACGGTGGCCGCCAGAAAAGAGGATCGAACAGTGGAACTCCAGGGAACCGCAGCACTGGTCACCGGTGCAGCCTCCGGCCTCGGCGCAGCCACCGCGAAGCGCTTCGCCGACGCAGGCGCCACCGTCTTCGGGCTGGACCTGGCCCAGTCCATCGAGCGGGCCGGCGACAGCGTCCCGGCCGGCGTCACCCTCATCCCCACCGACGTCACCAGCGGCGACGAGGTCCAGGCCGCGATCGAGCAGATCGTCGCCTCCGGCGTGCCGCTGCGCACCGTCGTCAACTGCGCCGGCGTCGGCTGGGCCGGCCGCATCCTGTCCAAGAACGGCCCGCACGACCTGGAGCTGTTCCGCACGGTCATCACCGTCAACCTTCTGGGCACCTTCAACGTGATGCGCCTGGCCGCCGACGCGATCGCCAAGACCGACGCCGTCGATGCCACGGGCCAGCGCGGCGTGGTCATCAACACCGCCTCCGTCGCGGCGTTCGAGGGCCAGATCGGCCAGATCGCGTACTCCGCGTCCAAGGGCGGCGTGCACGGCATGACCGTCCCGGCCGCCCGCGACCTCGCGCAGTTCGGCATCCGCGTCAACACCATCGCCCCCGGCATCATCGACACCCCGATGCTCGCCGGCGTCACCGACGAGTACCGCAAGGGCCTCGAGTCCGGCGTGCCGTTCCCGTCCCGCCTGGGCCGTCCGGACGAGTACGCGCAGCTCGCGCAGATGATCGTCGAGCACGACTACCTCAACGGCGAGACCATCCGCATGGACGGCGCCCTGCGCATGGCGCCGCGCTAACCCTCCCCCGAGATCGGGCGGGCTCCGAAACCCGGGGCCCGCTCGATCACGCCCGGCAGGTCAGGACGGATAAACTCAGCAGATCCGACCGAGCGCACGAATCCCACGGGAGGCGCACGCATGTCCGATCACCGAGCAGTCCGCGCCGTCGCGGCGGTCGCACTGGGGCTCGCCCTGGCGGCGGGCGCCACATCAGCTCCCGCGGCGGCCACGGCCCCGGCCGCCACCGCATTCCAGGTTCCGATGGTCTACCTGTCCAACTGCTTCTTTCTGCTCATGTGCACCCTGCCCTTCCCGGTTTCCGTGACACCGACCGTGACCCCGGCCCCGGCAGCGGGCACCGTGACTTTCGACGTGCAGCAGCAGTCCCTGCTGGATGACTGCGCCGACACCTGGATCCACTGGCGCAACCTCGCCACGGGAGCGGCCGGCGAGGCTCGGCTCGCCGTCGGGTACAACGACTCCGGCGTCGGTCCTCCGTGCCTGCGCATGGCCACCGTCGTGACCACGGGATCCGGTCCGGTGGTCGCCACCGTCACCGCCCCGCCCGGGGGAGACCCCCCGCTCACCGTCGTCAACCCGGGGTTCGGTGCCTTCCTCGTCCGGTAGCCGGACCTACAGCTCCGAGGCGAGCGGAATCTCGGCCTCGGCGCGGTCGGTCATCCACTCCCGCAACACCTTTGTCGCCCGGACGTCGTCCTCGTTGTAGACGAACAGCCGCTCGCGCTGGTCGAGGTTCGGCTCCCCGTCGTAGCCGACCGCCTCCCGGTACCAGCTCATCGACGCCTCGCCACCGGCCTCCGCGTCCCGCCAGTTGAACCCGGCCACCGGCGCGATCTTCTTGAGCCCCTTGCCGTTCGGGCAGACGAACTGCTCGCCCACCGCCTGGTAGATGTCCACCCAGTGCGGGCCGTCGATGAACGTCCGGACCTGCTTGACGGTGGGGATCCCCGGCATCCCGGCGAACCGGGTCGCCGAGTCCAGCAGCCACTTGTCCTCGGCCGCACGCGAATAGCAGTACGCAGCAAAGGTTTTCCCCTGCGCCAGCGTCGCCTCGAGGGTTCCGGTCAGCCAGGTCCAGAACTCGGCGAAGGAGCGGGCCTCGTCCCGTGTCGGCAGCGGGTCCCAGGTGACGAACGGGCGGTACGGCTCGGTGACCCCGCCCTCCGTGAGCAGCGTGCCCCACAGGTAGGCGCCGTGCTCCTGGTAGCTCTCCATGTCGACGTCCACCTCGACGTCGGCGCGCTGCACCGTCACCGTCTCGTGCCGGCGCGCCAGTGGCACGCCTGCCAGCCACGCGCGCGCGATCACCACGGAGTCGGCGAAGCCGTTGCCCTGCCAGTCCTCCGGCGCCGGCCCGTCCCAGGCGGCCAGCGCGTCGATGGTGTCCACACCGGCCGCGCGCAGGACGTCCGCCCGCGACCCCGACGCCACCAGGGACACGTCACGCGCCTGCGTCAGCTCCGCCTTGCACGCGTCCCACCAGGGGCAGGACCGGCACTCGCCGATCTGCGAGGGGACGGTGGCGAGCTCGCCGCGGGCGACGGCGATCCGGTCCGCGAACCGCTCGTCGTACTGGTCCATCACCGCGGCCAGGTCGTGCACCAGGATGCACTCGCCGCCGTACCCGATGGCACCGCCGAGCATCGCGGGGCTGGCGTGGCCGCGGCGTTCGAGCATCCGGTACAGCTGCGCGAGCCGGAACTGGTCGCGCAGCTGCGCGCGCACCTTGCGGGTCTCGTCGACCGCGGGCGCCCAGACGTCCAGGCCCGACGTCACCGCGCCGCTGCCCGGGTCGGTGACCTTGTGGTTGACCACGATCACCGGGAAGTAGCCGCCCCGCTCGGCATCGCGGACCAGCAGCTCGGCCCGGCCGCGGCGGCCGGTGTCGAACTCCAGCGGCAGCACCGCGCCCCAGATCCGGTCGGCACCGTCCGCGCAGGCCGCCAGCGTGGCCGCGGCCCGCTCCCGGGCCGGCGCGGCCGGGTCGACGACCACCCAGCGCAGTCCCTCCGCCTCCATCAGCCGCCGCCGCATCGCCTCGCGATGCGCGCGGGCCGCCTCGCGGCGCTGCTGGACCCCGACGTCCTCGGGAACCGACGCGACCACGGCCGGGTGCGCCGCGTCGAGGTGGACGCGGTGCCGACAACTCGTCAGCGCGCGGGGGTCGATGAGCACCGGTGGTGACTGCCCCGGCGTGGGCGGGGGCAGTTCGGCGACGGCCGCCTGCGGCTGGTCCTGCGGGTCTTGCGAAGAAATCACAATGAAAGAGATTATGGTCCGCCGTACCGACAAGCCGCATCGCTTCACCGCGGCGCCATGCCCCCGCCGCGCCGGGCGGTGTCGCGGATACGCTGTAGCGGACACGCGCGCCGGTGTTCGCGCACCCGAGACGAGGGGCTCTACGCATGGGTTTGTTCCGGAAACGCAAGACACGCGCGACCCGCCGTGCGGAGGCGAAGGCACTCAAGACGAAGGCCAAGATGGAGGCCAAGCTCGGTGCCCGCAACGACCGCAAGAAGATGAAGTCCGACTCGAAGTCCACGAAGAAGATCGAGAAGGCTCAGATCTCGGCGCTGAAGGCACAGGAGAAGGCGGCTCAGCGCGGGGGCAAGCTCAGCGTCAGCCAGGTCCGCAAGTACATCGGCATCGCACGGCTGCTCACCCCCGTGCTCGCCCCGCTGATCTACCGCGGCGCGGTGGTGGTGCGCGGCCAGCTCGACCAGCAGCGGGCCGCGAAGATGGGCATCGCCGCGGAGGAACTCGGCACGTACACCGGGCACGGCGCCCATCTCAGCGCCCGGATCGCGGGGGCCGAGCGCTCCGCCAACGACATCGCCGCGCAGTTCAACGACGCCGAGACCGTCGCGTTCACCACCGCGATCCGCGGCCGGTTGACCGAGCTGAGCACCGCCGTCCGGGCGGCCGAGCAGATGCCCACGCCGCGCCGCAGGGCCGCGCACCACGCGATCGCCGCCGAGCTCGACGGCGTCGAGGCCGACCTGTTGGCGCGCCTCGGCGTGCGCTGACCGAAGCCGAACCAGGACCGACGAGACCGATGACCGCCCCCCGCACCACCCCGACGGCCCGCATGCGCGGCGCCGCGGTGGGGGCGCTCACCGCGGCGATGGCCGTGGCGGGGCACGGCTTCGGGGGCGGCGGCTTCCCGTCCACCGCGGCGCTGACCCTGCTGGTGCTGGGCTGCGCCGGCGTCGGCGCGCTCACCGGCAGCATCCGCGGCGGTGGCGGCCTCGCGCTGCTCGGCGCGCTGGCCTGCGGGCAGCTGGTCGGTCACCTCGCGTTGTCGACCGCGCTCGCGCATCAGCACGCCGGCGCCGACCTGTCCCCGCGCGGGCTGTCGATGCTCCTCGGGCACGCCGCCGCCACGGTGGTGTGCGCGGCCCTCATCCGCGCGGCGGAACGGCTGTACGGCCCGATCACCCGGGTGCTGCGGGTCCTGCTGCGGCCGATCCCGGCACCGCCGCGGCCTACCGCCGGCGCCATTCGCGCCGCAGGGGTGGGCGCCGCCGGGCCGATGCTGCTCGACTTCGCAATCTCGAGACGGGGACCGCCGGCGGCGGCACGCGCCTAGCCGCACTCCCCCAGGTCTTCCTCTCGAGTAGAAACGACAACCACACAGATGAACATCTCCCTTTCGCGTGCCCTCGTCACGGCCGGCGCGGCCGGTGGCGTGCTGCTGCTCGGCTCCGGCGTCGCCTCGGCCCACGTCGGGGTGAGCGCACCCGGCGCCGCCCAGGGCGGCTACACGGTGCTCACCTTCAAGGTGCCCACCGAGTCCGACACCGCGGGCACCACCAAGCTGACCGTCACCCTGCCGGGCCTGAAGTCGGCCCGCACCGAGCCGATGCCGGGCTGGACCTCGCAGGTCGTCAAGGACCCCGCCACCCAGGCCGCCACCGAGGTCACCTGGACCGCGGACCCGGGCGTGGCCGTCGGCCCCGGCCAGTTCCAGCAGTTCCTGCTGTCCGCGGGCCCGCTGCCCAGCGAGGACACCGTGTCCTTCCCGGCGGTGCAGACCTACAGCGACGGCAAGGTCGTCTCCTGGAACCAGCAGCCCGGCCCCGACGGCGCGGAGCCGGACAAGCCGACCCCCAGCCTGACCCTGGCCGCGGCCGAGGAGGGTGACGGCTCGCACGGCGCGAGCACCTCGACGGGCGACGAGCCCGACGCCGCCGTGGACACCACCGCCCGCTGGCTCGGCGGCGCCGGACTGGTGCTCGGCGCGCTGGGCGCGGCCCTCGGCATCGGCGCCACCGTCCGAAGCCGTCGGGCATGAGCGCCCGGATCCGCGTCCTCGCGGTCGCACTGCTCGCTGTTCTCGCCGCGCTACTCGGCGGGGGCGTCGCCGCCGCCCACTCGGCGGTGACCGCGTCCAGCCCGGAGAACGGGGCCTCGGTGGCCACCGGACCCGACCAGGTCACGCTGACGTTCAACGAGCCCCCGCAGTCCAGCTTCGCGACGCTCACCGTGGTGGGCCCGGACGGCAACCTGTGGTCGAAGGGCGAGCCGACGGTCCAGGGCCAGACCGCCAGCGTGCCGGTGGGTCCGCTCGGCCCCGTCGGGGAGTACACGATCGCCTACCGGATCACCTCGGCGGACGGGCACCCGGTGAGCGGTACCAGCAAGTTCACCCTGACCGAGCCCGGCACCGGCACCCCCGGCCCCAAGCCGGGCGGCGCCGCGGCCGAGGGCTCCGACGACAGTTCCGACGGACTGCCGCTGTGGCCGTTCATCGCGGCCGCCGTCGTGGTGTTCGCGGGCGGGCTGGCGTTCATGCTGCGCCGGCCCGCCAAGGACTGACCTCGATGGGCCGGGCGGGCGCGCCGCGGACCGGTCCGCGGTGGCTGCTGCTCGCCGGGCCGGCCGGGCTGGCCGGCGTCGGCCTCGCCTGGCTGTTGGCGACGCCGTCGGGCCCGGACCCGTCCAGCGCGATCCGGCTGCTGTCGGTGCTGCTCGGCTCCACGGTGCTCGGCCTGGCGGCGCTGGAATGGCTCCAACGCGGGGACCGGCGGCCGGCGGTCCCCCGGGCCGACCTGTGGCGTCCGGTCGCGGCGCTGGCCGGCGCCTGGTCGGTGGCCGAGGCGGCCCTGCTGGTGTCCGCGGCCGCCGAGACCGCGGAGCAGGCGCCGGGCGTGCTGCCCGCCGCCGCGTTCGGCCGGTTCGTCGGGGAGATCACTGCCGGCCAGATCGGCGCGGCGGTGCTGGCCTGCACCGCCGCGCCCACCGTCTTCGCGGCGGTCGCGTTCCGGCTGGGCGCACCGTGGTCGCCGCTGCCGGTGGCAATGCTGGCCGGGTTCGCGTTGACCGCCCGCCCGGTGACCGGGCACATGTCGGCGCAGACCCTCGGGTCGGCGTTCGTGGCGGTGCACGTGCTGGCCGCCGCTCTGTGGCTCGGTCCGCTGGTCGCGATGGCAATGCTGGTGCGCGGTCGCGGCGGCTGGGCGCTGCTGCTGCCGCGCTACTCCACCCTGGCGTGGCGGTGCGTGGCGGCGCTGGCCGTGACCGGGACCGTGGACGCCGCGGTCCGACTCGGCGGTCCCGGCGCCCTGGTGGACACCGGGTACGGGCGGATCGTGCTGGCGAAGGCCGTGGCCCTGGTCGCGCTGGCCGGGCTCGGCTGGTGGTGGCGTCGCACCTGGGTCCCGGCGGCAGGCGCACACCGCACCCCGGCCGAGGAGTCGCTGCGCCGCGCGACGGTGGAGGTGCTGGCGCTGTCGGTGGCCTTCGGCCTGGCCGCGGCGCTGGCCACCACCGCCTGACCGGTGTCGGTGGGCGGGGCTAGAAAGGAACCATGCCCACCGAGCGCGACGCACGCACGCTGATGCTGGCCCTCCCCGAGGCCGAGGAGGTGGTGGTCGCCAACTGGGGCGACCAGCCGACCTTCCGGGTTCGCAAGAAGATGTTCGGACTAGTCGGATACGGCGCCCCGACGGTGTGCCTGAAGGCCACCCGCGACGACCAGGCCGCGCTGATCGCCGAGAACCCGGACGTGTTCCTGGTGGCGCCGTTCTTCGGCCGGTGGGGCTGGATCGACGTAGTGCTGGCCCGGGTGGACCCGCAGGAACTCGCCGAACTGGTCGAGGAGGCCTGGCGGCTGACCGCCCCGAAGCGGGTGATCGCGGCGTACGACCGCGACTCGGAGACCGGCTAGTCCCGGCGCGAGCGCGCGTTGAGCGCGGTCGCGCTGACCAGTCCGAGCGCCAGGAACCCGGACGCCACGAACAACGCGGTGCGGGTGGAGTCGCCGAAGCCCTCCGCCAGCGCGGTGGTGACCTCCGGCCCGGCCGGCCCGAGCTTGCCCTGCTCACCCTGCTCGCGCAGACCGGAGATGGTGCCGCCGGCCGAGTCCCGGGTCGCGGTGACCAGCTGCTCCTGCACCGGCGGCGGTACCGCGGTGACCGGTTCGAGACGGTCGGTGAGGTTCTGCGCCAACGAGATCGAGAGCACCGCACCCAGGATCGCGGAACCCAGCGCGGCGCCGAGCTGCCGCACGGTGCTCTGCGTGGCCGACCCCTGCCCGGACTTCTCGGTGGGGATGTCGGCGAGCACCGTCCCGGTCAGCTGCGCCGACGCCAGCCCCAGCCCGGCGCCGTACACCGCCAGCAGCGCCGCCAGCAGCCACGGGGACACCGTGGAGGAGATGAACACCGCGACCACGGCCACGCCCACCGCCTCGAGCGCCAGGCCCAGGATCACGGTCTTCGGCGCACCGAACGCGGCGGCGACGTGCCGGGCCGCGGCGCCGGAGGCGAAGGCGCCCAGCGCCATCGCGGCCAGCACCAGACCGGCGCCCATCGTGGTCAGGCCGAGCGCGTTCACCAGGAACAGCGGCAGCACCAGCAGCAGGCCGAACTCGCCGATCGCCACGGTCAGCGCGGTCAGGTTGCCCCAGGTGAACGTCGGCACCGAGAACAGAGTCAGGTCGAGGATCGCGGATCGGTGGCTGCCGCGGGCCCGGTGCCGCTCCCACACCACGAACAGCACGAGGCAGGCGGCGCCGATCGCGCCGACGACCGGGACCACCGACACCGGCGCGTCCTGCGGCCACTCGATCCCGAACACGCTGAACGGCGCGATCGGCTTCCACCAGCCGAGGCTCTGCCCCTCGATCAGCGCGAAGATGACGCCGCCGAAGCCGATCGCGCTGAGCAGCAGGCCGTCCACGTCGAGGCCCGGCTCGGTGATCTTGGCGCGGGTCTCCCGCACCGCGAACAGGGCGCCGATGATCACGGCGATCCCGATCGGGATGTTCACGATGAAGATCCACGGCCAGGTGAAGTACGTGGTCAGCCAGCCGCCGAGCAGCGGACCCACCGCCGCCATGCCGGAGATGACGGCGCCCCACACCGCGAACGCGACGATCCGGTCCTTCCCGCGGAAGGTGGCGTTCACGCTCGACAGCGTGGTCGGCAGCACGAACGCGCCGCCGACGCCCTGGACCACCCGGGCCACGATCAGCGAGGTGGCGCTGCCCGCGGCGGCGGCCATCAGGCTGCCGGTCATGAACAGCAGCACGCCGACGATGAACATGCGGCGGCGTCCGAGCCGGTCGCCGAGCCGTCCGGCGGTGAGCAGCAGCGCGGCGAACACCACCGAGTAGACGCTGTTGACCCACTGGGCGTCCGTCAGGTCCATGTTCAGGTCGGTGATGATCACCGGCAACGCGACACCGACGATGGTGCCGTCGACCACGATCATCGACAGGCCGGCGGCGAGGACGCCGAGCCCGATCCAGGCGCGGCGGTCCGCCCCCGGTTCGGTGTCGATCTCGGTGGAATCGGTCGACATCGTGGACCTCCCGGCTCGAAGCATCTGTCACCGAACGACTTCGGGACCGTGTCGATTCCACCAGGTCCGGGCCGCCTCGGCCGGCCCGAACCGCCGGTCGTCACCGAATTTCCACCTTTCGATTGAGGAGCGACATGCGTCAGCGCTCCCCATGCACCTGCGGCGCCGCCCGGTCATCCTCGGCGGGTGAGGCACCGGGCACCCGGTTGCGGCAAGGCTGGCCAGAACACCCGAGGCGTGGAGGTACGCAATGTCGAGTTCGCAACTGCCCGGCCGGATGGTGGACGTCCGGATGGACGGGGAACTCCCCCGGCGTGCGGATCTGCCGCTCGTCTTCGACGAGCTCGACCACCAGCTGGCATGCCAGGCCTACCTGTGGGCACTGCCGCTGGTGTCGTACGCACAGTGGAAGACCCAGCACCGCGACGTCTTCGGCGCGACCGACTACGACCTGGTGCACTACGTGAGCTACCGGGACCGGCTGGGGCTCATCACCGCGAACGCGACGACGCCGT
This sequence comes from Rhodococcus sp. P4_C10, assembly GCF_056402135.1. Classification (NCBI taxonomy): domain Bacteria; kingdom Bacillati; phylum Actinomycetota; class Actinomycetes; order Mycobacteriales; family Nocardiaceae; genus Rhodococcus; species Rhodococcus sp. P4_C10. The sequence goes on from NZ_JBFUHZ010000069.1 coordinate 13,657, forward strand.
ACATCCTCAACTTCATCGACCTGAGCCGGACCGGGCCGCTGGTCGTAGAGGTGCCGCCCGGGCACACCGCGGGTGGGTTCTCCGACTTCTGGCAGCGCGAGTTCGGCGTCCTCGGCGAGATGGGCCCGGACCAGGGGCGCGGTGGCAAGCACCTGATCGTGCCGCCCGGGCAGGACGCCCCCGACGTCGGCGACGGCTATTACGTGCACCACGCCACGGGCACGAACGTGTTCTTCGGATTCCGCACGCTCGACCCCGACCACCAGCGGTCCCAGCAGCTGGTCGACGGGGTCCGCATCACCCCGTTCGACGGGCGGGAGGCGACGGCGACCCGCATCGTCTCCCCAGACGGTCGCGCCTGGAGCGGTGACCAGCCGCGCGGCCTCGACTACTGGGTCCGGCTGCACGAGATCTACCAGCACGAGATCGTCGACGAACGCGACCGCTTCTACCTGGCCATGCTCAAGCAGCTGGGCATCGAGAAGGGCCGGCCGTTCGCGCCGGACGAGCGGCTGACCCGGATCCTGACGGCCGCCACCGCAACGGGCGAGCTGATGGCGAAGGCGAACTCGTTCGCCAAGCGTTTCCCCGGGGCGATGTACTGGCCGGACCGCAAGTGGGATCTGGTCCTCCAGCTCGACCGTTCGGACCAGCGCGGCTCCGACTACGACCAGCTGCTCGAGCGCGCCGCGTGGTTCTACGAGGCGGTCAGCTTCTCCGAAGCCATGAAGAGCCAGACGCCGGGCGTCGGGCAGGCCTACCTCGGCGCGTACACGGATCTGTCGGGCGAGTGGCTGGACGGCGGCGAGCACTACACCCTGCACGTGCCCATGGACCCGCCGGCCAAGCTGTTCTGGTCCGTCACCGTCTACGACGTCGACACCCGGTGCCTGATCGACAACGACCAGCAGCGCGGCGACCGCGGGTCACGCAATCCCGACCTCGTCACCAACGACGACGGCTCCGTCGACCTCTACTTCGGGCCGACGCCGCCGGACAACAAAGATGCGAACTGGATCCAGACGATTCCGGGACGACATTGGTTCTCCTACTTCCGGTTCTACGGCCCGCTCGAGCCCTATTTCGACCGCACCTGGAAGCTGGACGACATCGTTCCGCGCTGAGCGGGGCCGGACTCGGGTTCCGCCACCGACTCCGGCGCCGGCCCCTAAGCTCCGAAACCATGTCCTCGACACGGGAATGGTTGTTCAGGGTCAGGCATGCGCTCGACACGGGTTCACCGTTCCGGTCCCGGCGACGGCGTCCATCCCTGGCCGACGCCGAGTTGGGCGCGGCCGGCGCGACGGTGCTGCTCGTCGCGCGGCGGGCCCCGGAACTGGGCGAGGTCGCCGCGACGGTGACCGCGCGCGGGGGCACGGCCGCGGTGTACCCGTGCGACCTCAGCGACCTGGATGCGGTCGCCGCGACGACCGCGCAGGTGCTCGCCGCCCACGGTCGCGTCGACATCCTGGTCAACAACGCGGGGCGGTCGATCCGGCGGTCCCTGGAGCAGTCCTACGACCGGATCCACGACTTCGAACGGACGATGCAGCTGAACTACGTCGCCGCCGTCCGGCTGATGCTCGCCTTCCTGCCCGGGATGCGGGAGCGCCGCTTCGGTCAGGTGGTCAACGTGCTCTCGCTCGCGAACCTGACCGGCGGGCCCGGGTACGGCGCGTACGTCGCGTCCAAGGCCGCCCTGGACGAGGTCTCCCGGTCCTTCCAGGCGGAGACGCTCGACGAGAACATCCGCTTCACCTCGGTGTACATGCCGCTGGTGCGCACCGAGATGATCACGCCGAACGAGAGGTACGCGAAGACCGCCGCGCTGACCGCCGAGCAGGGCGGGCGGGTGATCTGCGACGCGATCGTCGACCGCCCCCGGCGGGTCGCGCCGCTGCTCGGGCGGCTCGTCGGCCTCGTCGACGCGGTCAACCTCGCACCTGCCGACGCGGGCCGCAACCAGCGGTTCACCGCCGGGATCTGAGGCTGCCGCGAATGAATTCCACGTGGGACGCAAGCACTTCCGGGCTGCTGCGGCTGCCCTCCGGACGACTCGTCCGCGGACGCGGCCTCCGTCGACCCCTGCCCGACGGCGCACCGCCCGAGTTCGGGCTCTACCTGCTCGGCCGCCCACCGGCCGCCCAGCCGTGGGACACCCGGTGGATCCGGTGGCCGGACTTCTGGTTGCCCACGGACCCCGCGGTCGCGCACGACGCGTTGCGCGAGGCGTGGCGCCGATCCGAGTTCGAGCGGGTGGAGGTCGCCTGCGGCGGCGGACGGGGCCGGACCGGCACCGCGCTCGCGTGCCTCGCCGTGCTGGACGGCGTGCCCGCGCGCGAGGCGGTGGCCTTCGTCCGGGACCGGTACTCCCCGCACGCCGTCGAGACGCCGTGGCAGCGTCGCTACGTCGCGCGGTTCCCCTCGGCCTGAGGCCGGGTCAGCGCTCGAGGTACCCCTTCATCCGCGCGAGGGTGGTCTGCATGCCGGACTGCATCAGCGCATTCCGGTTGCGCCCGATCAGCTTCGACCGCTGCACCAGACGCACGTGCAGCGCGGGGGTGCCGTAGATCTCCCGGGTCTCGGTGACTCGGGTACCGGTCCCGGACGGCTCCACCAGGTACGTCCAGCGCGCCTTGGACTCGTCCACCTCGAACGAGAACCTCTGCCCCGCAACCACGTCGACCACCGTGCAGTGGGTGGTCCAGCGGATCAGACCGTGCCGGTTGCCGCCGGTGAACGTCGCCCCGACGGTCAGCGGCTGTCCGCCGGTCCAGCGCCCGCCGGTGTTCTCGGGACTGAACCGGCCGAAGCCGGCGATGTCGGTGACGACGTCCCACACGGCGGCCGGCGCGGCCTCGATCCGGACGCTCGCGCGGTCCACGGTCAGCGCCCGGGCAGGTACTGCATCACCTTGATGAACGGCGCCAGCGCCTTTGCCCACAGCTTCGGCGGAAGTCCGCGCGGCCCACCGAGATTGAGCACCCGGGTGGTGGCAATGGTCTGCGACTCGGTGTACTTGAGCATGCCGTCGGGGCCGTGCCGGCGACCGACACCGGAGACGCCCATGCCGCCCATCGGAGCGGCGGTGCTGCCCCACGCCGGGGCGTAGCCCTCGTCGACGTTGACGGTGCCGGCGCGGACCTGCGCGGCGATGGCCTCGCCCTCGGCCTTGGTGCCCGCCCACACGCTGGCGTTGAGGCCGTACTCGGTGTCGTTGGCCAGGCGGATCGCCTCGTCGACGTGCGCGACCGGGTAGATCGACACCAGCGGCCCGAACGTCTCGTTGCGCGCGCACTCCATCTCGTCGGTCACGCCGGTGAGCACCGTCGGCTCGTAGAACAGCGGGCCCAGGTCGGGGCGGGCCTTGCCGCCGGCGACCACGGTCGCGCCCTTGACCACGGCGTCGTCGACGTGCCCGGAGACCGTCTTGACCTGCGCCTCGGAGACGAGGCTGCCCATCTCGATGCCGAACTCGTAGCCGGCGCCGAGGGTCATCTTCTTGACCCGCTCGCCGAAGAGCCGGATGAACTCGTCCGCCACCGGCTGCTCGACGTAGATGCGCTCGATCGAGATGCACAGCTGGCCGGAGTTCGAGAAGCAGGCGCGCACGGCGGCATCGGCCACCTCACGCAGGTTCGCGCCCTTGGTGACGATCATCGGGTTCTTGCCGCCGAGCTCGGCGGAGAAGCCGATCAGCCTGCGGCCGGCCTGCCCGGCGAGCAGCTGGCCGGTGGCGGAGGAACCGGTGAACATCAGGTAGTCGGTGTTCTCGACGAGCGCGGTGCCGACCACGGAGCCCGGGCCGGGGACCACGGCGAACACGTCGCGGGGCAGGCCCGCCTGGTACAGCAGGTCGACGCAGGCCAGGGCGCAGTACGGGGTCTGGCTGTCCGGCTTGATCACCACGGCGTTGCCGGCCAGCAGCGCGGCGATGGCGTCGGAGACCGCGAGGGTCATCGGGTAGTTCCACGGCGAGATGACGCCGACGACGCCCTTCGGGTGGTGCCGCACGACGGTCTTCGTCAGTGCCGGCAGCATGCCCTGCACGCGCTTCGGCGCGAGCGCCTTCGGCGCCGTGCGGGCGTAGTAACGCGAGGTCATCGAGATGTCGAGGACCTCCTCCTGTGCGGCGGCGCGCGACTTGCCGGTCTCGGCCTGCGCCATGTCCATCAGCGCGTCGCGGTTCGCCAACACCAGGTCGCGGTAGCGGTGGAAGATCCGGGCGCGTTCCTCGGCGGGACGCGCGGCCCAGGCGACCTGGGCGACCCGGGCGCGGGCGACCGCGGCCTTCGCGTCCTCGGCGGTGCCGACGGGGATGGTCGCCAGTTCGCGGCCGGTGAAGGCCTCGACGACGGGCCGGGTCGGCCGGCTCGCGGCATCTTCGATCGCGACGAGTTCGAGAAGCCGCGCGAACGTTGCGGCGGACGGAGCAGGCATTTTCGCACCCCTACTGGTGAGTATTTCTTCGAGTTACGTCAACCTACCTGGTCGGTGGCCCGCATCACAGGGCAGCCGAGAAACCGCCACTGCCGTCCCGGCGACCGCGGCTGCCGCGGGCACCGGGGAGGTCCGGTTCCACGAAACAGCGGCCGCGAGGTAGTCCGCGACCTGCCCGGGATCCCAGCCGTGTGCCTCCCGCAGGCCCGCGCCGAGTGCCCGCAGATAGGCGGGCGACGGGGCCGTGTGCACCGCCGTCGACCCCCGGGCCCGGCAGGTGAACGTGCGCATCGCGAGCCCGCCGCGGCGCCCCAGGTCCAGCACCCTGTCGTAGCACTCGGGCTCCTGGGACCGCACGTCGTCGAACTGCTCCTCGGTCAGCAGGTACGCCCGGGCCGCGACCCGGCCCGCCTCGTCCGGGTCGTAGAAGGCCCGGCCGCCGCCCCACACCCGCGAGCGGCCCGCGAAGAAGACCCGGCCCGGCACCAGGACCGGCGCCGACTCCCGCGGTGCGCGGCCGTCGCGCGCGCCGGGTTGGGTGCGCCGACCACCGGCGGGGCGACCGCCCCGCAGGTAGCAACCCAGCCGGTCGACCGACATGTTCGACCCGTAACTGACGTACCAGATCAGCACACAACCGACCGTACTCGGCGGCCACACCGCCGGGCCGCGGGTCAGGCCTGCGCGACCGTCTCCTTGGCCCAGCGGTAGTCCGCCTTGCCGCTCGGCGAGCGCAGCACGGCCGGCACCACCACGATCGACCGCGGGATCTTGTACCCGGCGACGTGGGCCCGGCAGTGCTCGGCGAGCTCGGCGGTGTCCACGTCCTCGTGCCCGTCCCGCAGCGCCACCACCGCGGCCACCTTCTCGCCGAACCGGGCGTCGGGGGCGCCGGCGACCAGGGCGTCGAGCACCGCGGGGTGCGTCTTGAGGGCCAGCTCCACCTCCTCGGGGTACACCTTCTCGCCGCCCGAGTTGATACACGTCGAGCCGCGGCCGAGCAGCACGATCGTCCCGTCCGCCTCCCGCCGACCCATGTCGCCGAGCACCGCCAACCGCACCCCGTCCACGGTGGGGAACGTCGCGGCCGTCTTGTCCGGGTCGCCGAAGTACGCGAGCGGGACGTGGCCGCGGCGGGCGATGAAGCCGGGCTCCGCGGAGTCCGCGTCGAGCACCCGGTTCCGCTCGTCGACCAGCAGCATGTTCGGGTTGGACCGGATCCGCTTGGTGCCGTCGGCGCCGAACTCCACCACCCCGTCGTTGCCGGACTCCGAGGCGCCGAAAGCGTCCTTGACCACGAGCCCGGGCAGCATGTCGCGCAGCCGGTCCTTGAGTGCGGGCGAGAACAGGGCACCGCCGGAACCGATCAGCTTCAGCGACGTCAGGTCGTACCGCGAGCCGTGCTCTGCGACGGCGTCCGCGATCGGCCCGGCGATGGCGTCGCCGACGACCGTGATGCCGGCGATCGACTCCGCCTCGACGAGGCGCAGCACCTGCTCGGGGTCGAAGGTGCGGGCCAGCACGCGCGGCGCGCCGGACAGGAACGCGGTGAGCAGGGAGTAGATCGCGGCGCCGTGCATGAGCGGCGGAATCAGCATCAGCACGGCCGGATTCGTGTTCGCGACCGCGGCGTCCACCACTTCGCCGACGGATCGCCGCGGCGGCCCCGCCAGGTTCGCGCCGGACAGGGCCGCGTAGAAGAAGTCCTCGTGCCGCCACACCACGCCCTTGGGCATGCCGGTGGTGCCGCCGGTGTAGACGACGAAGTGGTCGTCGGCGCTGCGCGGGGCGAAGTCGCGTTCGTCCGACTGCGCCGCCAGCGCCGGTTCGTAGTCCCGGACGTCGACACCCGCCAGGTCGGTGCCCGCCTCACCGACCACCAGCACGTGCGCCAACCCCGGGCACTGCGGCAGCGCGGCGGCCACGGTCGGCACGTAGTCGGACTCGACCACCAGCGCCACGACCTCCGAGTTGTTGTAGAGGTAGACCAGCTCGGCGTCGGTGTAGCGGTAGTTGACGTTGATCGCCACGGCCCGGATCTTCAGGCAGGCCAACAGGCATTCGACGTACTCGATGCAGTTGCGCATGTGGATGCCGACGTGCTGGCCGGGCCGCACGCCGATCGACTGCAGGTGGTGTGCCAGGCGGTTCGCGCGCCGGTCCAGCTCGAGGTAGCTGCGACGCTGCACGTCCAGCTGCCCCGAACCCGGCACGGACGACCCGAAGATCAACGCAACCCGGTCCGGGATCGCGTCCGCGACGGCTTCGTAGAGATCGGCAATGTTCAACGTCACGCCTGGTTCCTCACTTCACAAGAACAACAGAGAGCACAAGAGATTGTTCGCGAAGCTAACACGTACCCCGTCGCCGCCGAGTCAAAACTGTTGCCGTCGAATCACTTACCCGCGCTCACGAGTGGCGGTACTACGCTTGGGAAATGGACCCGCCGGGTACCCGGTACGTCCAGCGTGACGGTCATGCGCTGGCGTACCAGGTGGTGGGCGAGTCGCAGCAGGCCCGGGACGCGACGCGACGCGACGTGATCTGGTACTTCGAGGTGGCGCAGCACCTGGACCTGATGTGGACGGACCCGCACATCAACTACCTGCTCGAGCGCGGCACCACCTTCGCGCGCACCACGTTCCTGCAGCGCCGGGGCGTGGGACTGTCCGACCCCATCGACCACGTGCCCACACTCGAAGAGCAGGCCGACGACGTCGCCGCGGTGATGGACGAGGTCGGGATCCGGCACGCCACCATGGTGGGCGTCACCAGCACCTGCGGCGCCCTGTGCATGCTGGCGGCCCGGTCACCCGACCGGGTCCGCAGCCTCGTGCTGATCCAACCGTTCGCGGAAAGCCTGCTCGGCACCGACTGGATGCCGGTCGGCTGGGACGAGGCGTCCCGGGCCCGCTACATCGCCGGCTGGCGCGGCGCGGGCAACGAATGGGGCACCGGGGCCTCCCTGGCCAGGTGGGACCCGGCGGTGGACACGCCGCACAACCGGCGTCTGATGGCGCTGTCGGAGCGCTGCTCGGCCACCCCGGCGACCGCCCGGGCCCACTTCGAGTGGCTCTTCCGCCTCGACTACTCGCGGGCGCTGCCGTCGGTCCAGTGCCCGGCGCGAGTGCTGCTGGCCCCGGCCAGCCTCGTGCCGCGCGGCGCCGCCCGGCACGTCGCGGACCTGATCCCGCACGGCCGGTTCCACCTGCTGCCACCCGCTCCGCCGGGTTCGTCCATCGGCGAGGCCTGGACGCCGATCCTCGAGCACGTGGAGGAGGCGGCGACCGGCATGCACCGCCCCGCCGACGCGGACCGCTTCCTCGCGTCGCTGCTGTTCACCGACGTGGTGCACTCCACCGAGACGCTGGCCCTGATCGGTGACGTGGCGTACCGCGACCTGCGCGCGGCCTACGAACGGCAGGTCCGGGTCGAGGTCGATCGGGCCGGCGGGCGCCTCGTGAACGTCTCGGGCGACGGCACTTTCAGCGTCTTCGACGGTCCCGCCGCCGCACTCCGGTGCGCCGAACGGATCTGCCGGTCGGCGACCGCGTTGGGCATCGCGGTGCGCGCCGGTGTGCACACCGGCGAGGTGGAGCACACCGGCCTGGAGCTGACCGGGTTGACCGTCCATGTCGGCGCCCGGATCGGGGCCGCCGCCCGCCCGGGTGAGGTACTCGCGTCCCGCGCCGTCCGCGACCTGGTCGTGGGGTCCGGGCTGTCCTTCGTCGACCGCGGCCTCCACGAGCTCAGGGGCGTACCCGGGCGGTGGTCGCTGTACGCACTCGACGGCGAACCCGAGACTCTCCCGCTCGCACGAAAGAGGCCCACCCCCAACATGATCGACCGCACGGTGCTGGGCATGGCGCGGCGCACCCCGCGACTGCTGCGCACCGTCGCCACCGTGGCCAACGCGGCGCAGCGGCGGACCCCCCGCCGTGGCGGAACGGCAACCGGCCTGGACTGATGGATCCCCCGGAGATCCAGTACGTCGACCGCGAGGGCAGTGCGCTCGCGTACCAGGTGGTGGGCGACGGAGACCTGGACGTGGTCTGGTTCTTCGAGTTCAACCTGCACCTGGACCTGATGTGGACCGACCCGCACGTCCACTACCTGATGGAACGCGGGTCCACCTTCGCGCGGACCACCTACTTCCAGCGGCGCGGGCTCGGGCTCTCCGACCCGCTCGACCGGGTGCCGACCCTCGACGAGCAGGTCGGCGACCTCCTCGCGGTCATGGACGAGGTCGGGATACAGCGGGCCACGCTGGTCGGCGTCGCCAGCACCTGCGCCGCCGTCAGCGTGCTCGCCGCCCGGGCACCCGAACGCGTCACCGGCCTGGTCCTCGTCCAACCGTTGGGCGAGAGCCTCCTCGACACGGACAGCCCGCCCTTCGGCTGGGACCCGGAAGAGGTGGAACGATTCGTCACGGGGTGGCGCGCGGCCGCCGAGACGTGGGGGTCCGGAAACAGCACGGGGATCTGGGACCCGGCGGTGGACTCGCCCTACAACCGCAGGCTGATGGCACTGCTCGAGCGCTGTTCCGCACCCCCGTCCACCGCGCGCACGCATCTAGAGTGGACCTTCCGACTCGACTTCACCCAGGTGCTGCCGTCCATCCAGTGTCCGGCGCGCGTGTTGCTGGTCCCCGACAGCCCCGTCCCCCGACGCTCCGCCCGGCACGTCGCGGACCTGATCCCGCACGGCCGGTTCCACCTGCTGCCACTCGCCCCGCCGGGCGCCTCGCTGGGCGAGGCGTGGACACCGGTCCTCGACCATGTCGAGGAGATCGCCACCGGAGCACACCGCCCGACGGACGCGGACCGGTTCCTCGCCGCGGTGCTGTTCACCGACATTGTCGGATCCACCGAAGTCCTTGCCCGCATGGGTGATTCGAAGTACACCGCACTGCTCGCCGCGCACGAACGTGAGGTCCGTGACGAGGTGGAGCAGGGCGGCGGACGGGTGGTCAAAGTGACCGGCGACGGCTCCTTCAGCACCTTCGACGGCCCCGTGGCCGCGGTCCGGTGCGCCCATCGAATCTGCGGCGGCGCCGGATCGCTGGGTATCGAGGTCCGGGCCGGCGTGCACGTCGGCCCGGTCGAACGGGCAGGCCCGGAGATCACCGGGATGACCGTGCACGCCGGCGCCCGGATCGGTGCCGCCGCCGGTCCCGGCGAGGTACTGGTCTCGCGCGCCGTCCGCGACCTCGTCGCGGGATCCGGGCTCTCCTTCGTCGACCGCGACCTCCACGAACTCAGGGGCGTACCCGGCCGGTGGTCGCTGTACACACTCGACGACACGATCCTCCCCACCCCGCTGCTGGAACGAAACCATCCGATTCCCAACATGTTCGACCGTTCGGTACTGCGTCTGGCCCGGCGCGCCCCGCGGCTGCTGCGCACCGTCGCCACCGTCGCCAACGCAGCGCAGCGGCGAACCTCCCGCCGCCGCGGGACGGCGACTAGCCTGGACTGATGGATTCCCCGGAGGTCCAGTACGTCGACTGCGAGGGCAGTGCGCTCGCGTACCAGGTGGTGGGCGGCGGGGACCTCGACGTGGTGTGGTTCTTCGAGTTGAACATGCACCTCGACCTGCTGTGGACCGACCCGCAGATCCACTACCTGATGGAACGCGGGTCCACCTTCGGCCGGACCGTGCACTTCCAGCGTCGTGGCCTCGGCCTGTCCGACCCCGTCGACCACGTGCCCACCCTCGACGAGCAGGTCAGCGACGTCCTCGCGGTCATGGACGAGGTCGGGATACAGCGGGCCACGCTGGTAGGCGTCGCCAGCACCTGCGCCGCGCTCTGCCTGCTCGCCGCACGCGAGCCCGAGCGGGTCACCGGGCTCGTGCTGATCCAGCCGTTCGCCGAGAGCCTCGTCGACGCAGACCACCCACCCTTCGGCTGGGCGCCGGGCGAGGTGGTGCGGTACGTCGAGGGGTGGCGCGCAGCCGCCGAGACATGGGGTTCGGGAAACAGCACGGCACTGTGGGACCCGGCGGTGGACTCGCCCTACAACCGGCGGCTGATGGCGCTGCTCGAGCGCTGCTCCGCGCCCCCGGCCACCGCGCGCGCCAACCTCGAGTGGATCTTCCGACTCGACTACACGCAGGTGCTGCCGTCGATCCAGTGTCCGGCCCGGGTATTGCTGGTCCCCGACAGCCCGGTCCCGCGGGCCGCCGCCCACCATGTCGCGGACCTGATCCCACACGGCCGGTTCCACCTGCTCCCACCAGCCCCGCCCGGCGCCTCGCTGGGCGAGGCGTGGACACCGGTCCTCGACCACGTCGAGGAGGTCGCCACCGGCGCGCACCGCCCCGCCGACGCGGACCGGTTCCTCGCCGCGGTGCTGTTCACCGACATCGTCGGATCAACCGAAGTCCTTGCCCACATCGGCGATTCGAAATACGCCTCCCTGCGTGCCACCCACGAACGCGAAGTCCGGGACACCGTCGAGCGGGCCGGCGGACGAGTGGTCAACGTGACCGGCGACGGCACCTTCAGCACTTTCGACGGCCCGGTGGCCGCGGTCCGGTGCGCCCGGCAGATCTGCCTCGACGCGCACGCGCTGGGCATCGAGGTCCGGGCCGGGGTCCACACCGGCCCGGTCGAGCGCGCCGGCCCGGAGATCACCGGGATGACCGTGCACACCGGCGCCCGGATCAGGGCCGACGCCGGGCCCGGCGAGGTGCTGGTCTCGCGCGCCGTCCGCGACCTCGTCGTGGGTTCGGGGTTGTCGTTCACCGACCGTGGGGAACGGCAACTGAAGGGCATACCCGGGAGCTGGCCTCTCTACGCGCTCGCCGGCACCGATCACCCGAAGCGGACCGTTCCCCGAAACCCGCCGAGCCTCGGCATGATCGACCGCGCCGTGCTCCGTACCGCCAAGCGCGCCCCCGGACTTCTCCGCGCCGCGCTCAGCGTCGGCAACGCCCGGCAGCGGCGGAATGCACATTGACGGCGCCACTTGACCCTCACGCGACGGGAGGCTGCATGGTCTCCGGTGTGAGCGAGAACAGGGAGTCCAGGCTGACGGTCGGCGAGGTTGCCCGGCTGGTCGGCGTGAGCGTGCGAACACTGCACCACTACGACGAGATCGGGTTGGTCGCGCCGTCCGGTCGGACCCCGTCCGGCTACCGCAGCTACTCGGGGGCGGACGTCGAGCGACTGCACCGGGTGCTGACCTACCGGGAGCTCGGATTCCCCCTCGAGGAGATTTCGGCCCTCCTCGACGATCCGTCCGTCGATGCGATGGCGCACCTACGGCGACAGCGAAAGTTGTTGGAACAAAGGATTGATCGCCTGCACCAGATGGCCGCAGCCGTAGAGAAGATGATGGAGGCACAGACGATGGGAATTCAGTTGACCCCCGCGGAGCAGCGGGAGATCTTCGGCGACGACTGGCCGGGCGAGGAGTACGCCGCCGAGGCCGAGCAGCGTTGGGGTGAGACCGATGCCTGGAAGCAGTCGCAGGCCCGATCTGCGAAGTTCAGCAAGGCCGACTGGCAGCAGATCAAGACGGAGGTCGACGCGCTCGAGGCCGACCTCGCCGCCGCACTGACCGAAGGCGTTCCCGCCGGCGCCGACCGGGCCGCGGCCCTGGCCGAGCGGCACCTCGCGGGCATTCGACGACACTACGACTGCGGCTACGACATGCAGGTGTGCATCGCCCAGACCTACGTGTCGGACGAACGGTTCCGCAAGCACTACGACGACATCGCACCCGGCCTCGCGCAGTACGTGCACGACGTGATCGTGGCGAACGCCGCCCGCAACGATCAGTAGCGATCAGCCGTGCCGGCCACGTCCGCCGACCCGGGACCGGTACCTCCGCGTCCGGGTCCCCGACCAGCGCAAACCCAACCTCGGCCAGTACCTCCGGTACCTGTTCGGCGGCGTCCTGCCCGAGTCCATGCAGGACTGGGTGCGCAACGACCTCGTCGGGCCCGGGGCGATGACGCGGTACGTGCTGCGCTTCACGATCCCGCTGATCCCGCTGTTCGCGGCGTTCTACCTGCTCATCCCCGGTGAGCGGTGGATCCCGCTCGCCATGATGGCGCTGCTGCTGTTCCCGGTGCTGTACTTCGCGGTCGCGCTGATGAACATCTACCGGCGCCACCGCCTGCTCAGCCACGGCCTCGACCCCGAACTGCTCGACGCGAAGGCGCAGCGCCGCGCCAACGACACCCGCGACGACTACGAACGCCGACATGGCCGTGGCGACAACTGAGCCCTGAGAACTAGGGTGTACGGGCACACCGACGAAGGGGACAACACATGAGCGAGCCCGTGGCGACCGCTGACCTGGCCGACGAGATCGGCCCCGAGATCCGCAGCTGCGACACCCAGTTCATCCAGTTCGGCGGCCACGCAACGTTTTCCGGGCGCATCACCACCATCAAGTGCTTCCAGGACAACCTGCTGGTCAAGCAGACCCTGGGCGAGCCGGGCAACGGCGGCGTCCTGGTGGTCGACGGTGACGCGAGCATTCACACCGCACTGGTCGGCGACATCATCGGCGGACGCGGCGTGAGCAACGACTGGGCGGGCGTCATCGTGAACGGCGCGGTCCGTGACTCGGCGATCCTGCGCACCCTCGAGATCGGCATCAAGGCGCTGGGCACCAACCCGCGCAAGAGCACCCAGACCGGTTCCGGCGAGAAGAACGTCCCGGTCAGCTTCGGCGGCGTCACCTTCAACCCGGGCGAGATGGTCTACAGCGACCACGACGGCGTCGTCGTCCGCGCGGAGGACTGAACCCCTGCCGAATGGGCGGTTGACGGGGCATCGGCCGAGAGCCGACCCCGGTAACCGCCCGTTCGGCGTTTGACGCGAAGGCTTCAGAAGTGGGCGACCCGCGCGCTGGTCTCGCCGATCGACACCACGTCGCCCTGCTTGAGCTGCCGGCCGCGGCGGACCTCGACCTCGCCGTTGACCGAGACCATCCCGTCGGCGATGACCTCCTTGGCCTCCGCTCCGGACTCGATGAGGCTGGCCAGTTTGAGGAACTGACCGAGCCGGATGGACTCGTCGCGGATGGGGACGTCGAAGGTTTCGGACATGCCCCCATCCTCCCGCGGATGCCGGCCCGCCGCCCGGGCGACCCCCGCCGGCGACGCGTCAGCCCACGATGGTGACGGGGTCACCCACCTCGACGTTCTCGAAGAACCACGCGGCGTTCTCGGTGCTCAGGTTGATGCAGCCGTGGCTGACGTTCTCGTGACCCTGTGAGTCGACGGACCAGGGTGCGCCGTGGACGAAGATGCCCCCCGAGGTGAGGCGGACCGCGTACTCGACGTCGAGCCGGTAGCCCTCCGGCGCGTCCACGGGCACCCCGTAGGTCGACGAGTCCATCACCATGTTGCGGAACTTCTCCATGACGTGGAAGGTGCCGAGCGGCGTCTCGTGTCCGGGTTTGCCCATCGACGCGGGCATTGTCCTGACCACCTGGCCGCCGATGCTGACCGTGAACTGGTGCGTCGAGACGTTCGCGACGGCCGACACCCCGCCGCCGGTCTGGGTTCTCGACCCGGCGGACGCCACCCCCGTCGCCCCGACGACCTCGAACAGCACCAGCGCTGCGACGGCGAGAAGCACCCGTGCACCCTGTCGCTTCTTCCACATCGCCGTACCGCCCTTCGAGATGACGCGGCTAACCCCTCCAGTCAAGCACTCCGACGGTCACCGGAACAGAGCCGGAGTGGGGTGCACAACAGGTCGACACGCCCCTTCCTTCCCCGCCTCACAGCCGGAGGCATCACACTGGATGTCATGACGCCGAGCACCGCGATCGAATCGTCTGTCGACGACAGTGTGCCGCCTGCCCGGCCACTCGAACGGGCCCGGAACGGGAGGCTGTCCGCGGTCCCGCACATCGCCGGTGTGGTGTTCGGGGTCTACGCGACGCTGGTGTTCGCGTGGAGCCTGTCGCCGGTGCTCCGGTACCTGCTGCACACGCCGCGCGAGTACATCGACAGCTACTACTTCGACGCGCCCGACACCAGCTTCTCCTGGGCCCTGGTGCTGGGGCTGCTCGCGGCGGCGCTGGCCAGTCGCAAGCGGATCGCCTGGTGGCTGCTCACCGTCTACCTGGTCCTGTTCGCGCTGGCGAACCTGGCCGTGCTGATCGGCGAGGGCAACGTGCACGCCGGGGTGGCGCTGGTGGTGCACGTCTTCGTGGTCGGCCTGCTCGTCGCCGCGCGGCCACAGTTCTACACCCGGGTGCGACGCGGCGCGGTGTGGAAGGCCCTCGGCGTGCTGGTCGGCGGGCTCGCCGTCGGCACCCTGCTCGGCTGGGCCCTGGTCGAGCTCTTCCCCGGGACCCTGCCGCCGAACCAGCGGCTGCTGTGGGCGCTCAACCGTGTCGCCGGCATCGTCGTGGTCGACAACGAGCAGTTCGACGGTCGCACACACGGATTCGTCAACACCCTGCTCGGCCTGTTCGGTGCACTCGCCCTGCTCGCCGCGGTCATCACGCTGTTCCGGTCGCAGCGTTCGACGAACGCACTCACCGGCGAGGACGAGTCGGCGCTGCGCGGGCTGCTCGCCCACTCCGGCGGCGACGACTCGCTCGGGTACTTCGCCACCCGGCGCGACAAGGCGGTGGTGTTCGCGCCCAGCGGCAAGGCGGCGGTCACCTACCGGGTGGAACTCGGGGTGTGCCTGGCAAGCGGCGACCCCATCGGGGACGAGGAGGCCTGGCCGCACGCCGTGGACGCCTGGCTGGACCTGGCCTCCACCTACGGCTGGACGCCGGCGGTGATGGGCGCCAGCGAGGACGGGGCCACCGCCTACAACCGGGCCGGGCTCATCGTCTTGCAACTCGGCGACGAGGCCATCCTGCAGACCCGCGACTTCGACCTGCACGGCCGCGAGATGCGTCAGGTCCGGCAGGCCGTCAGCCGAATCCGCAAGCACGGCATCACCGCCCGCATCCGCCGGCACCGCGACATCCCGCCGGAGGAGATGGCGGAGGTGATCGCCCGCGCCGACGCCTGGCGCGACACCGAGACCGAGCGCGGGTTCTCGATGGCCCTCGGCCGGCTCGGCGATCCCACCGACGGCGACTGCCTGCTGGTGGAGGCCGTCGCCCCGGCCGACCCCGCGGTCGACGGCGACGGCGACGGCGAGACCGTGGTGGGCATGCTGTCGCTGGTGCCGTGGGGAGCCACCGGGGTGTCTCTCGACCTGATGCGCCGAAACCCCAAGGCCCCCAACGGCGTCATGGAGTTCATGGTCACGGAGCTGGCGACCGGCGGCGACAAGTTCGGGATCACCCGGATCTCGCTGAACTTCGCGGTGTTCCGGTCGGTGTTCGAGGAGGGCGCCCGGATCGGCGCCGGACCGGTGCTGCGGGTGTGGCGCTCGGTGCTGCTGTTCTTCTCCAAGTGGTGGCAGCTCGAGGCGCTGTACCGCTCCAACGTGAAGTACCAGCCGGAGTGGGCGCCGCGATACCTGTGCTTCGCCGACAACCGGGTGCTGCCGAAGGTCGGCATGGCCTCCGCGGTGGCGGAGGGCTTCGTCACCCTCCCCCGGTTCGGCCGGCGAGACATCAGCAAGCACACCGGGACTCACCAGTCCGTGCCCGCGGCGCTGACGGCGACCGGGCTGTTGCACGCCGACGGCAGCGCACCCGACGAACCCACCGCGACGGGCGCCGACGGCGGCCACACCGCCGCCGAGAACGGTCACCGGCGCCCGGAGCAGGTCCGGGTGCGGATGGACAAGCTGGACCGGCTGACCGCGGCGGGTGTCGACGCCTACCCGGTCGCGTACCCACCCACCCACACCGTCGCGGGGGCGCTCGGCGCGCCCGAGGGCACCAAGGTCCGGGTGGCCGGGCGGGTCATCCGTATCCGCTCGTACGGCGGCGTCACGTTCGCGGTGGTGCGGGACTGGTCCGGCGACATCCAGGTGCTCTTCGACCGCACCACCGTGGGCGACCGACTCGACGCGTTCACCCGCGAGTTCGACCTCGGCGACCTGATCGAGGTGAGCGGGACCGTCGGCCGCAGCCGCAAGGGCGAGCTGTCGCTGCTGGCCGCGGACTGGCGGATGAACGGCAAGTGCCTGCACCCATTGCCCGACAAGTGGAAGGGGCTGTCCGACCCGGAGTCCCGGGTGCGGCAGCGCTACGTCGACATCGCCGTCAACCCGGAGGCGCGCGACCTCCTCGTCGCCCGCAGCGCGGTGGTGAAGTCCCTGCGCGACTCGCTCTCGCAGCGGCAGTACCTGGAGGTGGAGACGCCGATCCTGCAGCAGGTGCACGGCGGGGCCAACGCGGCGCCGTTCCACACCCACATCAACGCCTACCACCTGGACCTGTACCTGCGGATCGCCCCGGAGCTGTACCTCAAGCGGCTCTGCGTGGCCGGCATGGAACGGGTCTTCGAGATCGGCCGGGTGTTCCGCAACGAGGGCGTCGACTTCAAGCACAACCCGGAGTTCACGATCCTCGAGGCGTACGAGGCTCACAGCGACTACGAGAAGATGATGGTGCTGTGCCGCGAGCTGATCCAGGCCGCCGCGGTCGCCGCGCACGGCCGGGAGGTCATCCTGCGCCCCGGACCCGACGGCACCCCCGTCAAGGTCGACATCTCCGGCGAGTGGCCCGTCAAGACCATGCACGACGCGGTCACCGAGAAGCTCGGCGTCGCGGTCACCCCGTCCACCCCGGTCCGCGAACTGCTCCGGCTGTGCGAGGAACACCAGATCCCGCACCAGCCGAGCACCGACGCCGGCGCCGTCGCGCAGGAGATGTACGAACACCTGGTGGAGGACCACACGGAGTTCCCGACCTTCTACACCAACTTCCCCACCTCGATGTCGCCGCTGACCCGGCCGCACCCGACGATCCCCGGCGTCGCCGCGAAGTGGGACCTGGTGGCCTGGGGCATCGAACTCGGCACCGCCTACAGCGAGCTCACCGACCCGGTGGACCAGCGCCGACGGCTCACCGAGCAGTCGATGCTCGCGGCGGGCGGCGACGAGGAGGCCATGGAACTGGACGAGGACTTCCTGCAGGCACTCGAGCACGCGATGCCCCCGACCGGCGGCCTCGGCATGGGTGTGGACCGCGTCGTCATGCTGATCACCGGTGGGAGCATCCGTGAGACCCTGGCGTTCCCGTTGGCGAAGCCGCGCCAATGATCGACCGCGTCACCGCGTCGACCGTCGGGGCGACCGCCCGCGACCGGCGACGCCGGGAGCGGACCCTGCTGGTGGCGTTACTGGCGCTCGGCCCGGTGCTGTACTCGACGTGGCTGCTCGGCTGGTTCCTGAGCTCACACCTCGACCAGTCCCGCGCCTACGCCAGCGAACTGGCCGCACTGGACCAGCCGTGGGGCCTGTTCTACCGCACCGGCGACCTGCTGACCGGCGTCGTGCTCACCGCCGCGGCGCTGCTCGCGCTGTGGCTGCGTCCGCGCCGACCGCTGACGACGGTCGGCTGGGTCGGCCTCGGGGTGTTCGCCGTCGCGACGATCCTGGACTCCCGGATGCCGCTGGACTGTGCGGCCCACGCCAGCGCCGCCTGCGCGGCCCGGGAACAGGCCGGCCTGCTCGACGAGTCCCGTTTCCTGCACGCCTCGACCAGCACGATCGCCGCGACCGCCGCCGCGGTCTCGGTGTTCGCGTTCATCCTCGCGGCGTTCCGCTACGGCTGGCCGCGCTGGACCCGTTGGGGTGGGCTGGCGGTGGTGGTGACGTACCTGGTCGGTAACGCGTGGACCCTCTTCGCCATCGACATGGACGGCCGCGGGGACGAGGTGTGGCTGCTCGGCTACGCCCAACGCCTGCAACTGGTCGCCGTCACCGGGTGGCTCGTCTACCTGGCGCTGATCGCGGCGTGGGAGCGACGGGAGGCGGCGGGCAGGAGCGCAGCGACCGGGAGATGAGGGTTCCACGTGAAACCTCCGACGACGCACGGCTAGGGTGACCTGGTGCAACTGCTCCTGGTCCGCCATGCCCTGCCCGAACGTGTCCTCTCCGTCGCCGACGACGGCGTCGCGGATCCGGGGCTGACGCCCGAGGGGACCGAGCAGGCCAAGCGACTGCCCCTGGCGCTCGCCCCGTACGGGGTGTCGGCTCTGGTCAGCAGCCCCCAGCGACGTGCATTGGCCACCGCGGCCCCGGTTGCCGAGGCACTCGGCCTGCCCGTCGGCACCGACCCGGGACTCGCCGAGTACGACCACGGCCACTCCCACTACATCCCCATCCATGAGGCCAAGGACATCGCGCCGGACACCTACGCGCGGATCCTCGCGGGGCATCTACCGGACTTCGTCGACGAGCAGGCCTTCCGGGCCCGCGTCCTGGCCGGATTCGGCCGGGTCGTCGACGCCGCCCACCACGAGGACACCGTGGCGGTGTTCGCGCACGGCGGCGTGATCAACGTGTACCTGCAGCACCTGCTCGGGCTCGAGCGGCCGCTGACCTTCCCGCTCGACTACACGTCGGTGACGCGGGTGTTGATCTCGCGCAACGGCAGCACGCGCACGGCGTCGGTCAACGAGACCGGGCACGTGCGGGACCTGCTGACCTCGCGACGACCCTCGTAGTCCGGCAGGAAACGACGAAAAGTACCGAAGTTGGACGCTCGGTACACACGTACTGGACGCTCGGTACAGATGCGGGGCGAATTCTCGTGCGGTCAGCCCGGTGGCAGGCCTGGGGATCCGACCTACGCTCCTTGGGAATGCCAGTGACCGCCATCACATAACGACCGCGCAAATCGACAGCTGCACCATGCGCACCGATGACGATCGCGTTCCCTGCGAAGTCCAAGGATGTCCCACGTGACCAGCAATGAAGTTGTGGAATTTGTCAATGTCGGCGACCGCGAGTTCGGGGCGGCGGCAGTGCCGTTCACGGGTGGCGCCGCGACGCCCTTCCCGGGCCACCTCCCGACGACGGTCGACCGCCACGACATCCGCAGCACCAGCATGCAGTCGCACCTGTTGGCCCACACATTGCGGATGACGGTCCGCCCGGTCATCTCGATGTGGGCGAAGGCGTCGGCCCTGCCCTGGCCGATGAAGTTCCTCGACGACGTGAGCGCCCGGGTCCACCCACCGATCGAGGGGACCCGCAGCCACACCATCCTGCTCGACCACTGCAACGCGCAGTGGCTCCGAGCGGACGGCGCCGACGACGACCGCGTCGTCCTCTACCTGCACGGCGGCGGATTCATGTTCTGCGGGGTCGGCACCCATCAGCGTCTGGTCTCACGGATCTCGGCCGCCGCGCAGGCGCCCGTGCTGATGGTCGACTACCGCATGCTCCCCGACCACAGCATCAGCGACGCCGTCGACGACGGGGTCGACGGCTACCGCTGGCTGCTGGCCAAGGGTTACCGGCCCGACCAGATCGTGATCGCCGGGGACTCGGCGGGCGGCTACCTGTCCTTCATGGTCCCGCTCGCGATCCGCGCACAGGGCCTGCCCGGTCCGGCCGGCATCGTGGCGCTCTCACCGCTGACCGAGATGGACCCCGTCCGCAAGACCGGACACCGCAATGCCGGTCGCGACGCCATGCTCCCGAGCAATGCGCTCGACGAACTCGCCCGGATCTCCGGCCTGCGCGACTCCCGGTCGGCGTCGACCCGCGACCGATTGCGCCTGTGCCCGGTCGACAGCGACCTGCGGGGCCTGCCGCCGGTGCTGATCCAGGTCGGGTCGCACGAACTGCTGCTGCCGGATTCCGAACTGATGGCCGATCGTCTCGCCGAGGCGGGCGTGCCCTGCGAACTCCAGGTGTGGCGCCACCAGGTGCACGTGTTCCAGGCGGCCGCCGACCTGGTGCCGGAAGCGCAGCGGGCGATCGAGGAGGTCGCCTACTTCATCAGGACGGCGACGCCGGAACCGGCGAGTGCCGCCCGCTAGCCATCCGCGCCGGGGCGGGCCCGTCCGGACCCGCCCCGAGCACCGCCGCGCCGAGCCAATGGCACAGAGCCAACGCGACTTCGAGGTCGAGGCGGCCGTCGCGGAGCTTGTGTCCGAGCTGGTCCTCCGCCTTGCGGAGCCGGTACACCACCGAGTTCTTGTGCATGTTCAGCTGGTCCGCGGTCGCGGTGTAGCTCGAACCGTTGGCCAGGAACACGCGGATCGTCTCGCGCAGGCGCTCGCTCGCGACATCCTCCACGGCCAGCGGGCCGAGCACGTCGCGCACCCAACTCCGCGCGGCCGGCATGTCCGCACACATCAGGGCGATCGGCCCGACGTCCGTACTGGAGACGACGAGCGGGCCGGGGCGCGCCGAGTTCTGGGCCACCACCTGCGCGGACATCGCCTGCTGGTGGGTACGCCGGAAACCGGTCACACCGTCCGCCGGCGCCCCGACCGCGACCTTGACCAGGCGCTCCCAGCCCGCCACGACCGATCCGATCACCGAGATGTCGGCCGACGGCCCGACGGGCAACCACGCCCACACCTCGTTGTCGGCGCGGGGCAGGACCAGCGGCGGGCCGGCGCATCCGAGCCGCTCCGCGAGCGCGCCCACCGAACGCTCGAGAAACTTCATCTGGTCGTCGCGGGACTGCGTCTCGGCGGTCCACACCGCGATGGCCAGATGCCGCTGCGACAGCCGGTACCCGAGGGTGAGTTCGGCGGTGTGCGGGTCGACCTCCCGGCCCGCGAGGAGCTGCCCGATACAGCTCTCACGGGCGGCGTTACTGCTGCGCTGCCACAGTTGACGCTCGGACTCGAAGGCGCTCGCCAACTGGTGAGCCACCCGATCCGCGTAGCCGGCGGAGTCGGTCATGATCAGCACCGCGGCCTGGGCGATCACCGCCGCGTCATCGGTGAGCAGCTCCATCTGCTCGAGGCACCACCGCATCACGGTGTCGGAGGACAGCCGGTTGGCCCGCTCCAACGCGGAGGGAGCGACACCGCGCTGGGCGAGCCGCCGCGCATGCTCGAGCGCGGCCGCCGGTGCATCGGTGCGCCCAGCCTCCAACCTGCCCTGCAGGATCTCGCGGATCGACGCCATCGACTCCATGGTGGCGGCGGCCTGCATCGACGCGATCAGCGGATCCCGCGCCTCCTCCATCTCGGAGGTCAGCCGGTCGATCACCCGCGCCTCGAGTTCCCCGCTCTGCGCCTCCATCACCGAGGCCAGCGCAACCACCAGATCGCGGGCGGCCGAGGCCGAGTCACCTGACAGTCGCATGGCGCACCTCTCGCTCCCGGTCATGTGGCCCGGATCGGCCACAAACGCGTGCCCCGCTCGGCGCCCACCCAGTGAACAACGGGCCGAGCGGGCTCACGCTAGTAGATCAGCACCCCGGACGGTGCCCTTTCGGCTAGGCGACCGGGGTCAAGGTGTGGATCTGCGGGGCACCGGCGAGGTGCGCACCGAACGAACCGGCCGCGGCAGTGAAGTGTGGCGACGTCACGTGCGCCTGCAGCGCCTGCTGATCAGCCCAGATCTCGACGGTGACGAAGGTGCCGGGCGCACCGGCGGACTCGAAGAGGTCGTAGGAGATGCAGCCGGACTCCTCGCGACTGGCCGCGGCCAGCGAAGACAGCGCCGACCGCACCTCGTCCTCGGAACCGGCCTTCGCGACGATCGTGGCAACTACGTGGAGATCAGACATCTGGTGTTCCCTTCTTGACGGCCGCCGCGCGGCAGCGCGAGCAACCGTATCCAGCACCGGGCTGGGTGTCTCGACTATCGACACCGCTGTCGGCTGCGGAATTCCGACCGCAGCCGAGCCGCGGGTCAGGCGGCCTTGTCCCGCAGCCAGGTCGCGAGCCAGGTGGCCGGCGTGTTGCCCTCACGGTCGACGGCATAGCCCTGGTAGGTCTGGTGCGCGCCCGACCCGTAGAACTGAGCGAGTTGCGCGACCCGCTTCTCGTTGGCGTCATCGGTCAACTGGCCCTGCAGCGCAGGGATGCCGCCGGCCATGTTCAGGTCGTTCCAGATTTCGCGGGCCTCGGCGCCTGACCGCGGGGTGTCCGAGGACCCCGCGTCGGAGTTCTGAGCGGCGAAGCCCGCCAGCCGGGTCACGTAGTCGTCGTCCTCCGTGGAGCAGTACAGGTCGCCTTCGGCGCAGAAGGTCACCGTCCGGTCACTGATCCAACCGAAGCCGCCGATCCGGGCGCCACCGGCGCCGTCGCCGGGCACTCGGGGGCCGATCAGGGCGTCGCTCGCGGAGCGTCGCGGGTCGGACAGCAGGCCGACCGCCGCGACCTTCTCCGGGCGGACGGTGCTCGTGCCGGTGCCGATCTCGGAGGCCAGATCACCCGCGGCGTCCGCACCTTGGCTGTAACCGATGATCCCGAACTTGGTGTCCCCACAACGCTGCTGCATCGCCTCGAGCATGCCGCGCGCGTTGTCGTGGGCCTGCTTCTTCGACGCGCCGTACACATCCCCCTCCCAGGGGAAGGCCGTGGCCGCATAGGTGACGTAGTCGGTGCGGATGTCCGTCCCGCGGAGTCGGTCGGTGACCCCGGCCAACATGCCCGGTGTCGGGGCCCGGTCCGCCGCGGTCGAGGTCTCCCACGTTCCGGGAATGGCAACGACGTACATGGTGGGGCACTCGCCCGCGGGTGCGGCTTGCGCCACCGCACCGGATGCCAACATTCCGGCGGCGGCCGCGGAGGCAGCGGCGACGGCAACGATCTTTTTCAGGCGCATTGGAGCTGACCCCTCACTCTTATCCGAATTCAGGCTGCGGCGTGTGCCATTCTGCCGTCGGACGTACCCAAATGATGCACAAACGGTAAGGGGAAGTTACCTCAGAGATATGACATTCGCCTGGCGGACCGAACTGTCACCCGGCCGGGGCGGCCGGAAGGGGCGGCCGGACGCCGGGCACCGGGGCCGACCGGGCAGAATCCATCCCATGCTGGACATGTCAGTGATCCTCACAATTGGTTCCGTCTGCATCGGGTTCGTCCTGATGGTCACCGCTGCCAGCGGGGCCCGAGGCGGCTGGAACCGCGCCGGCGTCATCGCGCTGTTCGTCGCCGCCGTGTGCTTCCTGACGGTAGTTCCCCTCACCGTCGCACTGACCGCCGGCGTCTAGCCCCCACTCGCCTCCGTACACGCATGGAGTGCGCCGCCGACTGTGTGTCGACGGCGCACTCCATCTTCGGTGCCGGTACTACTTCACCGGCCTCACCCGCGGATCAGGATCCGAAGATGCTGGTGAGGCTGCCCAGTCCGTCCAGGCTGCCGGTGCTGCCCGTCCCGTCACCGGGATCGGTGACGCCCGGAACGGTCACCGACTGCGGCGCTGCGGTCGAATTGGTGAAGCCCTCCGCACCGACGAACTCCGCCGTGACAGCGAAGGTGCCCGCATCGGCGAAGGTGTGCGACGCGGTCGCAACGCCGTCGACCACAGCGACCGGGGAACCGACCGCGACACCGGCGACCTTGAACTGCACGGTCCCGTTGGCGGTGGCCGGGTTGACGGTCGCCTTGAGCTCGACCGTGTCGCCCTTTGCGACGCTGCCGATCGTGGCGAGCGTGGTGGAGGTCTCCACGTCATTCGCCGCCGGGGCGGTCACGTCGACGACCGAGGCCGTGGACGTCGAGTTGTTGAAGCCCGCACCGCCGCTGAAGACCGCGGTGATGCTGTGCTGGGCAACCGTGTCGAACGTGTGGGCCAGGGTCGCCACGCCACCCGAAACCGCAACCGCAGCACCGATGTCGACGCCACCGTCCTTGAACTGCACCGAACCCGTGGCCGTGGCCGGGGTGACGGTCGCGGACAGATCGACCGACGTGCCGGTCTTGGCGTCGGCCGGAGCCGACAGGACGGTAGTGGTGTCCGCGGCCGGAGCGGTCACCGCGACGACCGAAGCCGTCGAGGTGGACCCGCTGAAGCCGGCACCCGCGATGAACTCAGCAGTGATCGACCGCGACCCGACCGTGTCGAACGTGTGCGACAGAGTCGCGGTGCCACCGGAAACCGCAACCGGCGCACCGATGTTCACGCCACCGTCCTTGAACTGCAGCGTGCCCACCGCATCCGCCGGACCGACAGTCGCGGTCAGATCAACCGCAGTACCGGTCACAGCAGTGGCAGGAACCGCCAGGTCCGTCGTCGTGGTCACCAACGGGGCCGACACCTCGACCGCATGCGCCGCCGACGTCGAACCCACAA
>NZ_JBFUHZ010000070.1:0-34765 GCF_056402135.1 Rhodococcus sp. P4_C10
GTGGGCGTTCGCCCGGCACTACAAGTCAGAACAGGCCCGACGGACAGCGTTGCCGGCGTGGTTGCACACCTACAATCACCACCGGCAACACTCCGCCATCGGCAGGAACGTTCCCTTCAGTCGTTTGACCAACGTCCCTGGGCAGTACATCTAGTCGGCGAACGCCTCGATCGGCGGGCACGAGCACACCAGGTTCCGGTCACCGTGGGCGCCGTCGATACGACGGACCGGCGGCCAGATCTTCGGGGCGTCCTTGCCCGCGGGGAACACCGCGAGCTCGCGCGAGTACGGGTGCTCCCAGTCGCCGACCAGGCAGGCCGCGGTGTGCGGGGCGCCGCGGAGCGGGTTGTCCTCCACCGGCCACTCACCGGCGGCGACCCGGCCGATCTCGGCGCGGATCGCGATCATCGCCTCGCAGAACCGGTCGATCTCGGCGAGGTTCTCCGACTCGGTGGGCTCGATCATCAGCGTGCCCGCCACCGGGAAGCTCATGGTCGGGGCATGGAAACCGTAGTCCGCCAACCGCTTTGCCACGTCGTCGACGGTGACGCCGGTGTCCTTGGTGATCGGGCGCAGGTCCAGGATGCACTCGTGCGCGACCATGCCGTCCTCGCCGGTGTAGAGCACCGGGAAGTGCTCGTCGAGCCGCCGGGCGATGTAGTTGGCGGACGCGATGGCGGTGAGCGAGGCCTGACGCAGCCCTGCCGCGCCCATCATCCGGATGTACGCCCAGGTGATCGGGAGGATCGACGCGCTGCCGTAGGGCGCCGCCGAGACCGGCCCGGCGCCGCCCAGCTCGGGCGCCATCGGGTGCCC
Organism: Rhodococcus sp. P4_C10; assembly: GCF_056402135.1. Classification (NCBI taxonomy): domain Bacteria; kingdom Bacillati; phylum Actinomycetota; class Actinomycetes; order Mycobacteriales; family Nocardiaceae; genus Rhodococcus; species Rhodococcus sp. P4_C10. The sequence goes on from NZ_JBFUHZ010000070.1 coordinate 817, forward strand.
GGGCAGGAACTGGCTCAGGTGCGAGCGCACCGCGACCGGGCCGACGCCCGGACCGCCGCCGCCGTGCGGGATGCAGAACGTCTTGTGCAGGTTCAGGTGGCTGACGTCGCCGCCGAAGCGCCCCGGGCGGGCGAGCCCGACCAGCGCGTTCAGGTTGGCGCCGTCGACGTAGACCTGTCCGCCCGCGTCGTGCACGGCCGCGCAGATCTCGGCGACCTCGTGCTCGTACACGCCGTGCGTGGACGGGTAGGTGATCATGATGGCGGCGAGCCGCCCGGCGTGGTCGGCGATCTTCGCCTTCAGGTCGTCGAGGTCGACGTCGCCGTTGGGACGGCACGCCACGACCTCGACCCGCATGCCCGCCATCACCGCGGAAGCCGCGTTGGTGCCGTGCGCGCTGGACGGGATCAGGCAGGTGTCGCGGTGGTCGTCGCCGCGGCTGAGGTGGTAGCTGCGGATCGCGAGCAGGCCGGCGTACTCGCCCTGGCTGCCCGCGTTCGGCTGCAGGCTCACCGCGTCGTAGCCGGTGATCGCGGCCAGCCAGTCCTGCAGGTCGGTGATGATCTGCAGCATGCCGGGGGCGTCGCCGGTCGGCGCGAACGGGTGCAGCCTGTTGAACTGCGGCCAGGTGATGGCCTCCATCTCGGCAGCCGCGTTGAGCTTCATGGTGCACGAACCGAGCGGGATCATGCTGCGGTCCAGCGCGATGTCCTTGTCCGAGAGCCGGCGCAGGTACCGCATCATCGCGGTCTCGGTGCGGTACGCGACGAAGGCCGGGTGGGTCATGAACAGGGAGGTCCGCGCGAGCGACGCCGGCAGCGAGTCTGCGCCCTGCGGCACCGCCGCACCGCCCACCCCGAACGCGGCCAGCACGGACTCGAGGTGCGCCGCGGTGGTCGCCTCGTCGCAGGAGATGCCCACGTGGTCGGCGTCGACGCGCCGCAGGTTGACGTTCCAGGCCTTCGCGGCCGAGATGACGGCGTCGGCGCGGCCGGGCACCCGGGCGAGCACGGTGTCGAAGAACGCCTCGTGCACCACCTCGACGCCCGCGGCGCGCAGCCCGGCGGCGAGTGCGGTGGCGTGGCCGTTGACGCGCCGGGCGATCGCCCGGAGCCCGTCGGCACCGTGGTAGCTGGCGTACATCGCGGCGAGCACCGCGAGCAGCACCTGCGCGGTGCAGATGTTGGAGGTGGCCTTCTCCCGGCGGATGTGCTGCTCACGGGTCTGCAGCGCCAGCCGGTACGCCTTGTCGCCGTCCGCGTCCACGGAGATGCCCACGAGCCGGCCCGGAAGCTGGCGGGCGTGCTTGCTGTGCACCGCGAGGTAGCCGGCGTGCGGCCCGCCGAAGCCCATCGGGACACCGAAACGCTGAGTGGTCCCGAAGCAGGCGTCCGCACCCTGGTCGCCGGGCGGGGTCAGCAGGGTCAGCGCCAGAAGGTCGGCGCCGACCGCGACCAGCGCGCCACGCTCGTGCGCGGCGGCGATCAGGTCGCCGTGGTCGACGACGCGGCCGGACGCGCCGGGCAGCTGCGCCAGCACGCCGAAGAACTCGCCCTCGGGCAGTCCCTGGGTGAGGTCCGCCTCGACGAGCTCGATGCCGAGCGGCGTCGCCCGCGTCTCGATCACGGCACGGGTCTGGGGGAACAGGTCGACGTCGATCACGAACCGCGGCGAGCGACTACGGCTGGCGCGACGCAGCAGGGTCATCGCCTCGGCCGCGGCGGTGGCCTCGTCGAGCATCGACGAGTTGGAGACCTCCATGCCGGTCAGGTCGGCGACCATGGTCTGGAAGTTGAGCAACGCCTCCAGCCGGCCCTGGCTGATCTCCGGCTGGTACGGCGTGTACGCGGTGTACCAGGCCGGGTTCTCGATCAGGTTCCGCACCAGCACCGGCGGGGTGAGGGTGTCGTAGTAGCCCAGTCCGATCATGGAGGTGGCGACGGTGTTCTGGTCTGCCAGCCGGGTCAGCTCGGCGAGCACCTCGTGCTCGGAGAGCGGCGCGGGCAGCACGTCCAGGCCGTCGCTGACCCCGTCCGTGACGGTGTCGAGGATGACCTCGGGGACGGCCTTGCCGGCCATCTCCTCGAGGCTCGCGACGCCGACGACGTCGAGGATCCGGGCGAGCTCGCCCGCGTCCGGACCGACGTGGCGGTCGACGAAGGTGTGGCTTCTGGCGTCTGACAAGGCAACTCCCGCGGGTGAAGGGTCCTAGGACACGCCCCGCGTCCTGCGGTGCGCTCCTCCCCCTCTGTCGCCTGCTCGTCGCCGCGAGCGCCTGAGAGATTCGGAAACCGACGACGGTCGGCCCCTTTCCCCGTGGGCGGGTGGGTACTCCCACCGCTTTCCAGAGACGTCGTAGCCCGCGCGGTCCCTTGTGCCTGAGAGATTGACGGGGAGGTGTTGCTCCTTCGGCGTCCGGAGCGAAATCCTCCGGAACTCTCCCGCGCGACGCGACGTACCTAGAATTCTAGGCTACGAATTCACCCGCGCGCGACGGCCCAACCCGTCGGGGACTGTGTCCACCGACACGTTTCTCGACGCCGATGTCAGCCGATCTTGCGGTTGGCCCGGTTCTTGCGACGCGACGCCAACTCGTCCTCGGGGCTCGGCTCGCTCTCGCCGCCGTCGGCCCGCTCGGCGGGGAAGTCCGCGATGGCGCCGGTCAGCTCGCGCATTGCGCCGCTGACCGCGATCCCGAACACGCCCTGACCGCCCTGCAGCAGGTCCACGACCTCCTCCGCGGAGGTGCACTCGTAGACGGTGGTCCCGTCGGAGAAGAGGGTGATCTTGGCCAGGTCGCCGACGCCCCGCTTGCGCAGGTGATCGACCGCGACGCGGATGTTCTGCAGGGAGATGCCGGTGTCGAGCAGTCGCTTGACGATCTTCAGGACCAGGATGTCCTTGAAGGAGTACAGGCGCTGACTGCCGGATCCCGCGGCCCCGCGGATCGACGGCACCACCAGTGAGGTGCGGGCCCAGTAGTCGAGCTGGCGGTAGGTGATGCCGGCGATCTGGCAGGCGCTGGGCACCCGGTAGCCGACCAGTTCGTCCGGCACCGAGTCGTCGGGGAACAGGCCCGGCTGCATGTCCTCCACCGGGCCTGAGGGAATCTGGGACTCGGGGACGGGGGTCTCGACGACCGGGGCGTTCGGAGTCTGGGCGTTCGGAGTCTGGGCGTTCGGAGTCTGGGCGTTCGGAGTCTGGGAATCGCCGCTCGATGCGTCGTCACCGGCCGACCCGGCCCGGTCTCCCGGGTTCGAGACGAGGTTTCGCCGAGGATCCTGCGGCTGATCTACCACTGACTGCTCCCTCTCGCACGGACAAATCCCATACCGTGGATTCAACTCAGGGTACGCCCCGGGACGAATCACATGATGGATATTTACTGGTGCAGACGGTATGGGGCCACGAAAGCGCGGTCAACGCAACACGCCCAAGCGGCACCTACCAGAAGTCACAACGATCTGGTTTCACCAGGTCGCGACACGGAGGCAATTGTTACGTATCTGTTGCTTTGAAGTCGTCAGGGGACACCGACTCGAGAAACTCCTTGAACTTCTCGACCTCGTCCTCGCGCTCGTCCGGCATCACCAGGCCCGCCTCGGCCAGCACGGTCTCCTCCGCGAAGATCGGCACCCCGGCCCGCAGCGCGATCGCAACGGAGTCCGACGGCCGGGCCGAGACCCGCAGGTCCTCGTCGAAGACCAGGTCCGCGTAGAACGTGCCTTCCTGAAGGTCCACGATCCGCACCTCGCGCAGCGTGTGGCCGAGCGCCCCGATCAGGGTGGTGATGAGGTCGTGGGTGAGCGGACGCGCCGGCTCCACGCCCTGCTGTTCGAGGGCGATCGCGGCGGCCTCCGTCTGACCGATCCAGATGGGGAGGTACCGGTCGCCGTCGGCCTCCCTGAGCAGCAGTACCGGCTGATTCTGTGGCTGCTCGACACGAATCCCGATCACACGCATCTCGCTCATCGCGTCTGCCTTCCGTCTGCCGTGGCACTTCCCCGCACACCGAAGCGGTACCGCCGATTCTATTCCGACACCGCGACGCGTTCGACTCCTGCAGGGTCAGCGGTCGAGGGCGCCACGTACCGCGGTCTTGACCAGGCAGGTGTGCAGCGTCAAGGACAGCGCCGCCAACTCGCGGACCATCTCTTCCGCCCGGTCCCGGGCGCCCGCGTCACGACCCTTGGCCACCGGCCCGGCGATCTGGGCGACCAGACCGGCCTCGCGGTCGGCCGCCAGCTTGAACGCACGCAGGTGCCGCACCTCGAGCCCGAAAGCGGACATCGCCTTCGCGGTCCGCGCCAGGGTCACCGCCTCCTCGTCGAAGAAGCCGGCGGCGCCGGGCACCACCAGCCCACCGCGGATCAGCTCGGTGAGGAATCCCTCGTCCGTCCCCGAACGGGCCAGCAGGTCCACCCGGCTGATCCGCACCTCACGGTCGGCTCGGAACTCCTCCGGGGAGACCTCGCCTGGCGCGATGGCGAGCGCCCGCGGCCGTCGCGGCGGCGAGTCCGGGGACCCGACCACCGCGACACCGCGGTCGATCGCCTCGAGCTGTTCCTTGATGACCTTGAGCGGCAGGTACTGGTCACGCTGAGCAGTCAGCACAAACCGCAGCCGTTCACAGTCCGACACCGAGAACCGCCGGTATCCCGACGGAGTGCGCTCCGGACTGATCAGCCCCTCCGCCTCGAGGAAGCGGATCTTCGAGATGGTGATGTCCGGAAAGTCGGGGCGCAACCGGTCCAGGACGGAGCCGATCGACATCCCGCCCTGGGTCCGCTGCCGGACGGCAGTCATCAGCTACCCGAACCCGCAGCCGAGTCGCCGGACGCGCCGCGGGGGCCGGTCAGGAACACGAGACGGAACTTGCCGATCTGCACCTCGTCGCCGTTGGCGAGCGTGGCGGAGTCGACCGGCTCCCGGTTGACGTAGGTGCCGTTGAGGCTGCCCACGTCGACGACCTGGAAGTCGTTCTCGTCCTGACGGAACTCGGCGTGCCGACGGCTGACCGTGACGTCGTCGAGGAAGATGTCGCTGTCCGGATGCCGACCGGCCGAGGTGGTCGGCTGGTCCAGCAGGAACCGCGATCCGGCGTTGGGGCCGCGCTTGACGACGAGCAGCGCCGAACCGACAGGCAGACCCTCCACCCCGGAAACCGGCGCCTCGGCGGCGGGCGTGGCGGTCGCCGTGCCGTCCAGTTCACTGAGGAAATCCGCGCGGAAAACCGACGTGGTTTCTGCCGGCGTTTCCCCAAGAACCGCGTCGTTGTCGTTCTCGCTCACCGTTTCTCCTCCTCAGTCCGACCGATCCGGGAGACCTCCCGGACAAATCTATAGCCACAACCACATTCCGATGCGGACCTGCGCCCCGACACGGCGAATGCGCTCGCCTTCGACCGTACCCTGCGACAGCCTGTCCGCGTAGACATCGCCGGTCGAGTCGGGTGCAGGTTACTCGCCTGCGAGCGCCTTGTAGGCGTCCGCGTCGAGCATGCCCGCGAGCGCGGCGTCGAGGGTCGCCTCGTCGGCGACCTCCAGCTCCACCAGCCACCCGCCAGCGTACGGAGCGGAGTTCACCAGCTCCGGGCTGGCCTCCAGATCCGCGTTTGCCGCAATGACTTTCGCGTTCAGTGGAGCGTAGATGTCCGAGACGCTCTTGGTCGACTCGACCTCGCCGAAGGAGTCACCGGCGACGACGTCCTCCTCGACGGCGGGCAGCTGTACGAAGACGACGTCGCCGAGCTGCGACTGCGCGAAATCCGTGATGCCGACCCGAACGGTGGCCGGTCCGGTCCGCTGGACCCATTCGTGCTCCGCCGTGTAGCGCAATTCGCTCGGCGTATTGGTTTCACTCACCGTGAGGTCCTTTCGACGATCTTCCGAGGGGCGCGCCGCGCGCGCCGTTGACAAATCGGAGATCTCAGTTGCCGGGACGAGAGTATTGGCGCGGTTTCGTCTCTCGCAAGGCGGCGATCGTGACCTGCTGCGATTGATCGACCGAAACCCGGCCGCCGCTGCGCGCGACGGTGTCCACCACGCCACCGGGAATGTTCAGCGCCGCCGCCAGCGTCGGCGGGTCACCGATCGCGACCACCTTGTACGGCGCCGCCAGCGCGGTCCCGTCGAGCTGAATCCGGCCCGCCTGCCCGGTCACCCAGGAATTCACCCCGATCCGGATCGGCTCGGATCCCGCGCCGCCCACCTCGATCGCCTCGGCACCGGCCGCCCGCAACTCCTGGATCAGGTCCAGCAACACCTCCGAGCCGACGCCGTTGTTCGGGTCGGTGACGGTCAACTCCACACCCGGTCCGGTCGCCGGGGCGGCGCCCACCTGGATCGACAGCGCCGCCAGCCGTGCCTTCGCCTCGGCCAGCGCCGCCTCGGAGCCACCGCCGCTGCGCTGCAGGGTCGCCAGCGTGGCCTCGAGCGAGGAGACCTCCTCGCGCAGCGCCGCCTCCCGCTGGTTGAGGTTGTCCAGCAGCACCAGCAGGTCCGCCGGCCGGGCGGAGTCCAGGCTGTCGCCGGAACCGGTGTCGCGCACCTGGGTCACGATCGCGACGCCCAGGACCCCCACCAGCAGCGCGGCCAGCAGCCCGAAGACCACCCGGGACCGGCGCGCGGCCGCGGCGGTGTCGGTGCGCAGCTCATGCCTGCCCTCGCCGTTCACCGCTCACGCACCGAACAGTCGACGCCGCAGCGCGGCGGCGTTGCCGAAGATCCGGATGCCCAGGACCACCACTATCGCGGTGGACAGCTGGGTCCCCACGCCGAGTTGGTCACCGAGCCACACGATCAACGCCGCCACCAGCACGTTGAACACGAAGGACACCACGAACACCTTGGCGTCGAATATCTCGTCCAGGTACGCCCGCAGGCCGCCGAACACCGCGTCCAGTGCCGCCACCACCGCAATCGGCAGGTACGGCTGCACCGCGTCGGGCACCTGCGGGCGGAACACCACGCCCAGCACGATCCCCGCGACCAACGCGAGCACCCCGTAGATCGCGTACCCGTTCTTCACGGCCTTGACCGGCTTCACTGCCCACTCACCTCGCGTGCGGTTCGAATCTCCCGGGCGGATGCCCCGGGTACGGAAAGGTCGTCCTGCTCGGTCACGGTGAATCCCGCGCCGTAGAGCTGTGCCACGCCGGACATCCGCAGGTAGGCCTCGCTCACCACGAACCCGGTCTGCATCTTGGCGGTGGACCCGATCGCCGAGATCACGTACGGCGACGGCACCGGCTGGTTGTCCACGAGCATCGCGCCACCAGCCTGCCGGACCGTGACGGCCGGACCGACCCGGACGCCGCCCACGGCGACCGCCTCGGCGCCGCTGGCCCACAGCGCGTTCACCACCGACTGGATGTCCCGGTCCAGGACCACCGGCTTCGCGGCGCGCGCGTTGGGCCTGGACTGGTCCGACAGGTCCGGCCGAGCCGACGGGTCGGTGAGGGTCACCTGGAGTCCGGGTCCGTGCACCGGGTCCAGCGCCGCCGCCTGCTCCATCGCGCCGAGCCGGCCGAGGACGTCCGCGCCGTGCGCGTCGCCGGCCAACGCCGCGGCCCGCAGGGTCTCGGTCTGTGCGGCCAGCTCGTCCCGGGTCCGGGCGAGGTCGTCGCCGCGGGACTCGGCGGCGTCGACCTTGGTCAGGATCTCGCTGCGCACCTGGTCGGTGCCCGGCGCCCGGTCGCTGGCCTGCGCGTACGCCACCCCGAAGAGCAACCCGAGCACGATGCCGCCCGCCACGCACCACGCGGTCGCGTGCAGCGGCTTGTGCAGCGAGTGGCCGCGCGCCCGGTCCTCGGCGGCCGCCGCGTAGCCCGGGTCGAGCCCTTCGTTCTGCAGTGCGCGCAGCAGCGCCGGGGCCGGGTTACGGCGGACTTCCTCCCGTTTCACCGGCGTTCTGGCTCCGTCTGCCGCGCACCGACCGGCACCTCACGGGCGATGTTCGCCGCGGCCAGCAGGTACAGCAGGCCGGTCCACACGTACAGGCCGGTGCCCCAGATGAGCAGCGCGTAACCCCAGGCCCGCGCGATCGGGGCGAATCCCCAGTCGCCCTGCGCGGCCAGCACCAACGGCAGCGCGAACATCAGGGCGAACGTGGCGGCCTTGCCCAGGTACAACACGGCGGGCGGCGGCAGCCCACGGCGACGGTAGATCGGCAGGACCAGCGCCAGGATCAGGTCGCGCCCGATCAGGATGGCCGCCACCCACCACGGGATGATGCCGCGCAACGTGAACCCGACCAGGGTGGTGATCACGTACAACCGGTCCACCAGCGGGTCCAGCAGCGCACCCAGCCGGGAGGTCTGGTTCAGCAGCCGGGCCAGCTTGCCGTCGGCCCAGTCGGTGAACCCGCTGAGCATCAGGATCGCCAGGGCCCAGCCGTCCGCCTGCGGGACGAGCAACAGGTACAGGAACAGCGGGATGCCGAGCAGACGGATCACGCTGAGCACGTTGGGGACCGTCAGCACCCGGTCGGTCACCACCGGCTCCGCGACGGCCGCCTCGCCCGCAGTCGCTTCTGGGACGTTCGGGCCGTCCGCCACACCACGTGGCCGGTCTCCGGTGTCCATTGGTCCCCCTGCGCTGTCGGTCCGCGATTACTGCGGACCAGCGTGTCACACGGAGTGGCCCGGTGCCCGGACCCGGGCCACCGCGTCGGCGCTGAGGCTGCCCAGGTAGAGCCAACCGTCGGCCTCCCGCACCCCCGTGACCGGCGCGTAGCTGCCCTTGCCGCCCTGCAGGCTGTGCACCACGGTGCTGTCGCCGTCCAGGCCGAGCACCCACCCCCGCTGCTCCGGATCCGGCTGCGCCCACCCCGGCAGGTTCGCCGCCACGATCCGCAGGGCCGGGTGCGGCGCCAACAGGTCGAGCAGGTGCATGCGCGGACTGTAGAGCGCCACCCAGAAGATCCCGGCGGCGGTCTGCGAGGTGACGTTGTCGGGGATCCCCGGCAGGTTCTCCGCCCACGTCGAGACCGTGCCGGCCCGCGGTCCGGTCAGCTCCACCCGCCTGATCCGGTAGGCGCCGGTCTCGGCGACGATCAGGTAGGACTCGTCCGCGGACAGGCCCACCCCGTTGCCGAACTGCAACCCGTCGGCCAACAGGTCTGTCTCGCCGGTCGCCGGGTCCAGTCGTACCAGCCGCCCGGTGCCGCAGTGTTCGAGCAGGTCGTTGCGGTGCTCGGCAATGGTGAAGCGGGCGGAGGAGTCGGTGAAGTAGACGGCCCCGTCCCGGCCGACGGCGGAGTTGTTGCAGGCGACCAGCGGGGTGCCCAGGGCGGTGTCCGTCAGTGTCTCGATCCGGCCGGTGTCGTCCACCCGGAGCACGCCGCGTTCGGCGTCACAGACGAGGTACCGACCGTCGTCGAGGACCTCCACCCCGAGCGGGCGGCCGCCGGTGTCGGCGACGACGGTGGCCCGGCCCGGGGCGTCGAAGCGCCACACCTTGCCGTCGTCGGTGCCGGTGACCAACCGGCCCTCGTGGTCGACGGCCACGTCCTCCGGTCCGCGGCCGGCGGGCATGGTCCAGCGCTCCGCGGCGTCGAGTTCGGTGTTCGGCGCCAGCACTCCCGTCAACGGGGGCGGGGTCGGCGCGTGCCAGGCCACCGGCTCGACGCCGGTCCGATCGAGCCGCCTCAGTGCCGAGTACACGATGCCCATGACCGAAACGGTAGACGCGCCGCGGCACCGGCGCGCGGCGATCGCCGCTCCTGCCGTGATCACCGCGCTCGGGCACCATGGACACGTGAACCTCGCCGCATACGAGTCGAAGCCACTGACCTACCCGGAGGTCGGGGCCACCCGCGGCCGCATGCCCGCGGGATATCACCACGTGCACGAGGCGCGGTCGGTCGGCCACGGGGCCGCGACGTTCGAACGTGCGGCAGCGACGGTTCTCGGCTGGGACGTGCACCGGGGCGCCGGACTGCGCGTCACCGCGTCGACGCCGGTGGCGCAGCCCGGCGCCGTCGCCGTGCTGGGCCTCGGGCCGCTCCGGGTCCCGTGCCGCGTCGTGTACGTGGTCGACGAGCCGCTGCGCCGGGGATTCGCGTACGGGACCCTCCCGGGCCATCCCGAATGCGGCGAGGAGTCCTTCGTCGTGGAGCTCGACCCCGATTCCGGCGACGTGCTGACCCGCATCACCGCGTTCTCGCGGCCCGGAAACCGGCTCATCAGGCTGGCCGGTCCCGCGAACCGGATGGTTCAGTCCGTGATCACCCGCCGCTACCTTCGCGCCGTCGGGTCCGTCTAGGGTCGCCGATCAGCGGGCCGCGAAATCCGGCTGGGCGAACGCGTCCACCCGGGTGTGCCTGCCGCGCAGCACCACCTCCCGGAACTGGTGCATGACCGCGGCGGTCGGCGCGAACAGGTACTCACCGCGAAAAGGCCACTGGATCAACGGTTCCGGGCTGTCGGCGATCGCGTGGAAGCGCGGTTCGCGATCCAGTTCGGCCATCGTCACCTCGAAGACGAGGGCCACCTCGTCGGGGTTCGGTGCGAGCGGCGCGTCCAGGTCACCGACCCACACGACCACCGGGGTGATGACGTACCCGGAGCGGGTGACGAAGTCGTCGAGCCGGCCGAGCACCCCCGACGGCGCGGCCCGCACCCCCAGCTCCTCCTCGAGCTCCCGGATCGCGGCCTCCGGCGGCGTCTCCCCCGGGTCGATTGCGCCGCCCGGCAGCGCGAACTGGCCGGGGTGTGCGCGCATCTTGCTCGGGCGCAGGGTGAGCAGGAGGGTCGGCTCCGCTCCTGCCCGCGTCACCACGGCCAGCGCGACCGCGGCGTGACGTCGGCCGCCCAGGTCGACGGTGCGCGTCTCGAACGCCCCGAGGGCGGCGGCGCAGGACTCGCGGGTGAGGGTCGGTGCGTCCATGGACCGACAGTAGCGGCCCGGTGCGGTTCCGGACCGCAGGTCCGAGCGACAGGCCCGAACGACTCGAGTCCCGAGCGCCGAGTTCCGGACGACACGGGAATCCACCCGCCCCGGAATACAGAAAAGGCGGCTCCGGATTTCTCCGGAACCGCCTTCAACTGTCGGGCTGACAGGATTTGAACCTGCGACCACCTGACCCCCAGTCAGGTGCGCTACCAAGCTGCGCCACAGCCCGTTTGCCCCCTTGCGGGTGCTCGATGAGATTACATCAGTGGCACTCCGGATCGCGAATCGACTGGTCGGCGGCCTGTTTCACCCGTCCGACAGCGCCTCCCCGGACACCACCGCGGCAAACGAAACGGGGCGACGGCACAATGCCGTCGCCCCAGGAACCGGCGGTAGCCGGCCTCCAGGAAGCCGGTGGTGAACAACACGAAGGTCGGCGGACGGGTGCCCGCCTGGGTGGCGAACATGATCCGCGGCAGCCGGCCGCCACGCATCGGCGGCGGCGTCGCGGCCACGACCTCCTTGAGCCAGGTGTTCAGCCGGCCCGTCGGGACTCGCTTGTCCCAGGACTCGAGCGCCGTCTCCAGCGCGGGCACCAGCTTCTGCACGGCCCGGCCGGTGTGTGCGGAGATGTTGACCCGCTGCGCCCACGGCACCCGCACCAGCTCGCGGTCGATCTCCTTCTCCAGCATCAACCGGCGGTCCTCGTCGACGAGGTCCCACTTGTTGAAGGCCAGCACCAGCGCCCGGCCCGCGTCGGAGACCATCGACAGCACCCGCAGGTCCTGCTCGGTGATCGGCTGCGAGGCGTCGATCAGCAGGATCGCCACCTCGGCCGCCTCGATGGCGCCCTTGGTGCGCAGCGAGGCGTAGAACTCGTGCCCGCTGGCGTGGCTGACCTTCTTGCGCAGGCCCGCGGTGTCGACGAAACGCCACACCTTCTCGCCCAGCTCCACCAGCGAGTCGACCGGGTCGACGGTGGTGCCGGCGACGTCGTGCACGACGGACCGCTCGGAGCCGGAGAGCTTGTTGATCAGGCTGGACTTGCCGACGTTCGGCTTGCCGACCAGCGCGACGCGGCGCGGGCCCTGTCCGGCGGTGCCCTCACGAGGGGTCTCCGGCAGGTCGGCCAGCACCTGGTCGAGCAGGTCGCCGGTGCCGCGGCCGTGGATCGCGCTCACCGAGTACGGCTGGCCCAGGCCGAGCGACCACAGTGCGGCCACCTCGGACTCGGTGCGCTCGTCGTCGACCTTGTTGGCCACCAGGATGACCGGCGTCTTCGACCGACGCAGCACCCTCGCGGCGGCCTCGTCGGTGGCGGTCGCGCCGACCACCGCGTCGACCACCAGGATGATCGCGTCGGCGGTCGACATCGCCAGCTCGGCCTGACGCGCCACCGACTGCTGCAGGCCCTTCGCATCGGGCTCCCAGCCGCCGGTGTCCTGCACCAGGAAGCGTCGGCCGGCCCAGTTTGCGTCGTACGAGACACGGTCCCGGGTCACGCCCGGAATGTCCTCGACGACGGCCTCACGGCGGCCGATGATCCGGTTGACCAGCGTCGACTTGCCGACGTTGGGGCGGCCGACGATCGCGAGGGTGGGGACGGCAACGTCCTCGAAGCCCTCCTCACCGTCGACGAAGTCGGCAAGCTCCCAGTCCGACTCCTCGTTCCAGACGCCATCTCCGGCGAAACTCGCTCCGCCGATGTCCACACTCTCGGTCACTGCACTGCTCCAGTTCTTTCGCGCACCACCAGCAGCAACCTGCCGATCACGTCTTCTATGCCCAGTTCACTGGTGTCGACGGTCACCGAGTCCTCTGCGGGCCGCAGCGGGGACACCTCACGGGTCGAGTCCAGATGGTCGCGCCGCTTCACGTCGGCGAGCACTGCCGCGAGGTCGTCACCGCGACCCTCGCCGACATTCTGTGCGTTTCGCCGCTGCGCCCGCGCCTCGGCGGACGCGGTCAGGTAGATCTTCACGTCGGCGTCGGGCAGCACCACGGTGCCGATGTCCCGGCCCTCCACGACGATCCGCTCGGTGCCGGCGACCAGCTGCCTCTGCTTGTCCACCAGGATGGTCCGCACCTCCGGCACCGCCGCGACCGCGGAGACCGCGGCGGTCACCGCGGCGCCGCGGATCTCGTCGGTGACGTCCTCGCCCGCGAGCAGCACCCGGTCCGACTCCGGATCGGTGCCGACGTTCAGCTCGAGCGACTCGGTCGCCGCGGCGACCGCCGCGGGATCGGACACGTCGACGCCGGAGCGCAACGCGTGCAGCGTGGCGATCCGGTACATCGCACCGGTGTCGAGGTAGCACGCGGCCAGCCCGATCGCGAGGCGTCGGGACACGCTCGACTTGCCGGTGCCGGACGGTCCGTCCATGGCCACGACGAGTCGGCTACCGGTCCTCTGAGCGGTCTCGGTCGCCGCGCTCGCTCCGGTCACAGGCCGACCGCCTGGTACAGGCCGCCGACCTCACCACGCCCGAGCACCCGCAGGGTGCCGGGTCGCCCGTCGCCGAGCGCGACCGGTCCGATGTCCGTGCGCACGAGCCGAACCACGGGGTGTCCGACGGCCTCGAGCAGCCGGCGCACGATGTGCTTGCGTCCCTCGTGCAGCACGATCTTCACCAGCGACTTGCCCTCACCGATGTCGAGCAGCGCGAACTGGTCGACCTTGGCCGGGCCGTCCTCAAGCTCGACACCCGCCTTCAGCGTCTTGCCGAGACTGCGCTCGACCGTGCCGGACACCGTGGCGAGGTAGGTCTTCGGCACCTCGAACGACGGATGCATCAGCCGGTGAGCCAGGTCGCCGTCGTTGGTCAGCAGGATCAGGCCCTCGGTGTCGGCGTCGAGCCTGCCGACGTGGAACAGACGCTGCCCGGCGGACACCCGCTCGGAGACGATGTCGCCGATGCACGGGCGACCGAGGTCGTCGGACATCGTGGACTGCCAGCCACGCGGCTTGTTCAGCGCGATGTGGACCAGGTCCTTCTTGACGACGACGCGGACGCCGTCGACACGGACCACCGCGTTCTCGGGGTCGACACGCAGTCCCTGTTCGACGACGATGCGGCCGTCGACCTCGACGCGTCCCTGGTCGATCAGTTCCTCGGCGGCACGCCGCGAGGCTACGCCGGCCTGAGCCAGCACCTTCTGCAGCCGCATGCCCTCGCCGGACGCCATCCGCGGAGGCCCGGAGCCCTCGTCGGTGTGCTGGTGCCGTGCGGGCTTGGCGTTGCTGATCTTCGGCGTGGCCGCCTGGGCGCGCTGCGGCTTGGCGGCCTTGGGCTTGCCGTACTTGTTCTGATCCGCCGGCGGCTGGCTCGCGCCACGAGGGGCGGCACCGCGGGGAGCCGCACCACGGGGGGCGCCGCCACGCTCAGTGCGCTCGTACGGAGCACGCGAATCGCCGCCACGGGAAGCACCACGCTCAGTGCGCTCGTACGGAGCACGCGACTCGCCGCCACGGGGCGCCGCACCACGGTCGTAGGAACCACGCGACTCGCCACCACGGGGAGCGCCGCCACGAGGCGCCGCACCGCGATCGTACGAACCACGCGACTCGCCGCCACGCTCGTAGCCGCCACGGGGAGCGCCGCCACGCGGGGCCGCACCACGGGGTGCCGCGCCGCGGTCGTAGGAACCACGCGACTCGCCACCACGGGGAGCGCCGCCACGAGGCGCCGCACCGCGGTCGTACGAACCACGCGACTCGCCGCCACGCTCGTAGCCGCCACGGGAAGCGCCACCACGCGGGGCCGCGCCGCGGTCGTAGGAACCACGCGACTCGCCACCACGGGGAGCACCGCCACGGGGCGCCGCGCCGCGATCGTAGGAGGAGGAGCCGCGGGTGCTGCCGCCGCGGGGGGCGCCGCCACGCGGGGAGTCATCGCGCTGGTAGGAATCGCGCGGGGAGGAACTGCGGGGTGCGCCACCCCGCGAACCCGACCCCGTGCGGGGTGAGTCCTTCTGGTACGAATTTCTGTCGGCGGGATTGCTCCTGCCACGGTCCGGTGTGCCATCTCGGCGAGCGGGCTTGTTCACTTGAGGGTCCTGTCACTCTTCACTATCAATTCGGGTGTCCAAATCGGGTTTGGATCCCGCCCGGCCGGTTCCCAGTTTGGTGAACCGCGGGTCTGACTCCATGTCGTCGCTGATGTCGTCGATGACGTCGACGTCGGGTAGCAGCGGTGCCAGTGCCGGCAGGTCTGCCAGCGACGCGAGGCCGAGCCGTTCAAGGAACAGCTCGGTCGTCGCGTAGGTCGTTGCATTGGTCTCGGAGTCCACACCGGCCTCCGAGACCAGTCCGCGGGCAAGCAGGGTACGCATCACGCCGTCGACATTCACACCGCGAACCGCACTCACCCGTGCACGGGTCAAGGGTTGACGGTACGCAACAACCGCCAAGGTTTCCAACGCCGCACGTGTGAGCTTCGACCTGGCACCGTCGAGGAGCAGTCGCTCGACGTACGGCGCGTACTCGTTCCTGGTGTAGAAACGCCAGCCGTCGCCGGCGTACCGGAGGTCGATTCCGCTGCGCCGGGCGGTCAGTGCCGCCGCCATCGCACGCAGTCGCCCGCGTACCCGCGCGGGCTTGTCGCCGACCGCTGACGCGAGCGCGTCGTTACTCGCCGGCGAGTCCACCACCAGCAGCACTGCCTCCAGCGCGGCGTCGAGTTCACCGTCCGAGAGCCGGTCCTGCGCCTCCGCGTCGCCGAAACCGTCGTCGTCGAAACCATCGTCGCCGACGCCCGCGGCTTCGAAACCACCGACGTCGAAACCACCGACGTCGAACTCGGAGGCCGCTCCGGCCTCCTCCCGGCTCTCGTCGACCGCGCTCATCCGTAGTCCTCCGCACTCACCAGGGTCCGCCCGTCCGCGTCCACGTCACCGGTCCAGCTCACCCGTAGCTCGCCGAGCGGCTCGGGCTGTTCGAACGCCACGGCCTGCTCACGGTAGAGCTCGAGCAGCGCCAGAAATCTTGCCACGATCTGCACGGTGACATCGCAGCCGACGATCAGCTCGTCGAAGGTCGCCCACTCGCCGATCCCCCGGGCCTTGAGCAGGTCCAGCACTATCGCGGCCTGCTCGGGTACCGACACCGTCGGCACGTGCAGATGGTCGAGTCCGACGATGGGGACCGGCCGCGGCACGAACGCGGTGGCGGCGATCTCCGCGAACCGCTGCGGGTCGACACCGAGCAACACCTCGGGCAGCAGCCCCGCGAACTTGTCCTCCAGGGAGACGGACCGTGGATACCGCCGCAGCGCCGCCGACTCGAGTTCCGCGAACAGCTGCGCCACCTGCTTGTACGCGCGGTACTGCAGCAACCGCGCGAAGAGCAGGTCCCGGGCCTCGAGCAGCGCCAGGTCCTCCGCGTCCTCGACGTCGCCGGAGGGCAGCAACCGCGCCGCCTTGAGGTCCAGCAGCGTCGCCGCGACCACCAGGAACTCGGTGGTCTGGTCCAGGCCCATGTCGCTGCCCAGCAGCCGCGTGTACGCGATGAACTCGTCGGTGACCGCGTGCAACGCCACCTCGGTGACGTCGAGCTTGCGTTGGCTGATCAGGCTGAGCAGCAGGTCGAAGGGGCCCTCGAAGTTCCGCAGCCGGACCCGGAATCCGCTCTCCACGGTCGACGGAGCCGACAGCCCCGCAGTCTCCGTCGGCCCAGGATCGGCCACTTCAGGAACTGCCACTTCAGGATCTACCAATTCAGGATTGACCGGGACGGGATCGGTCGACTCGCTCTCGAACGGTGCGGTCTCGTCGCCCACTACCGACCGGACCGGTGAATCACCTCGCGCGCGAGCGCCCGGTACGCCTGCGCGCCACCGGACTTCGGCGCCCAGGTGGTGATGGGTTCGCCGGCGACGCTGGTCTCCGGGAAGCGCACGGTGCGGTTGACGACGGTGTCGTAGACGAGGTCGCCGAACACCTCGACGACCCGGGACATCACGTCGCGGGCATGCAGCGTCCGCGCGTCGAACATGGTCACGACGATGCCGGACATCTCGAGCCGCGGGTTGAGCCGGTCGCGGACCTTCTCGACGGTGTCGTTGAGCAGCGCCAGCCCGCGGAGGCTGAAGTACTCGCACTCCATCGGGATGATGACGCCCTCCGCGCAGGCCAACGCGTTGACGGTGAGCAAGCCCAGCGACGGCTGGCAGTCGATGAGCACGTAGTCGTAGCGGTCCAGCACCGGGTGCAGCACCCGGCCGAGGGTCTGTTCGCGTCCCACCTCGTTGACCAGCTGGATCTCCGCGGCGGACAGGTCGATGTTGCTCGGCAGCAGGTCCAGGTTCTCGACGCGGGTGCGCATCAGCACCTCGTCGATGGAGACCCGGGGCTCCACCAGCAGGTTGTGCACGGTCAGCTCGAGGTCGTGGTGCGCGACGCCGAGTCCCGCGGACAGCGCGCCCTGCGGGTCGAGGTCCACCAGCAGCACCTTGCGCCCGCACTCCGCGAGAGAGGCGCCAAGGTTGATGGTCGACGTGGTCTTCCCGACGCCACCCTTCTGGTTGCACATCGCGATGATCTTCGCCGGCCCGTGCGAGGCCAGCGGCTGCGGCTCGGGCACGAACCGCAACGGCCGTCCCGTCGGCCCCAGGTTCTCCTCGTCCCCGACCCCGTGATCGCCGTCTGCACGGCCTGCTACGTCCAAGTTCCGGCTGTCGAAGAGCGCTCTCTCCTGCCCTGGGCGCTCTGACTCCGCCGCGGGCGGCTGCGGTGTCACCACGGTTCGATGCTCCCCTGTCGTCCGATTGCCTGTGCAGCAGACGCTACCGCCTGCCGTCGACAACCCGGCACGGACACGCGCGGGTTTCCGTGGGCCGAGACACCCCCACCGCGGCCCACGGCCGGCTCAGCGGGAGGTCAGTGCCCCCATCAGCGTCGGCCACGACGCGTGCAGTTCGTCGTTCCAGTAACCCCACTTGTGGGTGCCGGTCGGGCGGAGGTTGGTGGTGTGGCCGATCCCCTGCGCGGACAGGGCGGCTCCCAGCTGCGCGGTGCACACCATCGCCCCGAACTCGCCGAACATGCCCTGGACCGTCTCCATCGGCGGGTCGGCGAGCAGGTTGTTGTACCGGCCCGGCAGGCCGTTGCCCGAGGACAGGTAGATCTGCTTGCCCCGCAGGTTCCCGGAGAGCAGGTGCGGGTCGTGCGCGGCCCAGGCCGGATCGTCGAAGTCACCCCACATGTTGGCCACGTCGCCGCCGCCTCGGGCGACGTCCCACCGGACGAGCAGCTGGTTCACGGGATTGCTGATGCCTGCGCAGTCGCTGTAGGCGGCCACTCCCCGGTACAGCCCCGGGTGCCGGGCCGTGAGGGTCAGCGCCGCCGCGCCGCCCATCGACGCGCCCGCGATCGCGTTGACGCCGTTCCCCCCGAACTGCGCGTCGATCAGTGGCGGCAGCTCCTGAGTGAGGAATGTCTCGTACGACAGCCTGCCCATCACCGGGTCGACGTTGCGCCAGTCGGTGTAGTAGCTGTGCGCCCCGCCGACGGGAAGCACCACGTTGACGTTCGCGGTGCGGGCCAGGTTCTCCGCATCGGTCATGGCGGTCCAGCCGCTCTCCTCCTCGTGCGCCTCGGCGCCGTCGAGCAGGTACAGCGTCGGCCGGATGCCGGACGCCGCGACCGGGCGTTGCAGGTCGACGGTGATCGGCCGGTCCATCGACGGCGAGAACACCGACAGCCGGGTCCGCACCTCATTGACCTGCGACTGCGAGAGCACCCGTGCCGCGCCGCCGGGCGCCGCCGGGTCTGCCTGGGCGGGCGCGACGAGCACCGCACCGAGAACGGACGCGACGAGGGCGGGCGCGACGGCCGCGCGCCCCGCCCGGCGCAGCACCGCCAGTGGACGGACACGGGAGGAAACGGGCATCGGGAGGTCCTTACGCTCGTCCGGCAGGCGCGGGGATCCGCTCACCGCTGCGCGGAGTCTAGGCCGACGGCACCGCGGGGCCCGGGGCTTTACGGGCCGTGTCCTCCGAACGTCACCGACCCGTCACCGGGTACGACGGCTCACCTCGCCCGCGGGTGCGCCCCTGCCCAGACCTCACGCAACGAGCCGACGGTGACGAGCGTGTAGATCTGCGTGGTGGTCACCGACGCATGGCCGAGCAGTTCCTGCACCACCCGGACATCGGCGCCGCCCTCGAGCAGGTGGGTGGCGAACGAGTGCCGCAAGGTGTGCGGTGACACCCCGTCGGCGAGTCCGATCCGGTCCGCCGCCGAACGCAGCACCTGCCAGGCGCTCTGCCGTGAGAGCCGGCCGCCGCGCGCATTGAGGAAGATCGCGGGTCCGCCGGTGGACACCAGCGCGGGCCTCCCCCGCACCAGGTATGCCTCCAGCGCGGCGATCGCGGGCCGACCGATCGGGACCACCCGCTCCTTGCCGCCCTTGCCGCGCAGCAGCACCGCGCGGTCCGCACCGTCGACGTCGTCGATGTCCAGGCCGACGGCCTCGGAGATCCGGGCGCCGGTGGAGTAGAGCACCTCGAGCAGGGCGCGGTCGCGCAGCCCGCGCGCCTGGTCCGACGCGTCCGGGCCGCCGGTCGCCTCGAGCATCGCGATCACCTGGTCCAACGGCAACGACTTGGGCAGCCGCTGGCCCGGCGCGGGCGGCTTCACGGCCCGCGCGACGTCCACGTTCGCGATGCCCTCCAACGTCGCGAACTTGTGCAGGCCGCGCACCGCGATCAGCGCGCGGGCCGCGGAACTGGACGCGAGGGGCCGCACCTGCGCGTCCCGGTCGCCGCGCCGCAACGCCACCACGAAGTCGCTGACGTCCCGCTCCGAGACCCGGCCCAGGTCGTCGATGCGCCGCGTGCCGAGGAACTCCTGGTACCGGCGCAGGTCCCGCCGGTAGGAGCTGAGGGTGTTCTCCGCCACCCCGCGTTCCACCGCGAGGTGGTCGAGGTAGCCGGCGACCTGGTCGGCGAGCACCTCAGCCGCCGTGGCGACGCCGCGCGAACGCCTCCGGCCGGTCCGCCCACGGCGCGTCGGCGGGCCGGCCGGTCGCGTCCCGGCCGTCCCGGGCGCGGGCCGTCCCGGGCGCGGGCCGCGGCCAGCGCCAGGATGCCCGAGAGCGCGGTCGCGTTCACGATCTCACCGGACAGTGCGCGGTCGACTGCGTCCGCGACCGGCACCCGGGCGATCTCGAGGTCGGCCTCCTCGTCGCTCGGGTCCGGCCGCTCCACCTCGTGAAGCCCGGTCGCGAGGTACACCCGCACCACCTCGTCGGTGAATCCCGGGCTGACCGCGACGTCCACCAGTACCGACCAGTGCTCTGCGGCGAGGCCGGTCTCCTCCGCCAGCTCGCGGCGGGCGGCGTCGAGCGGGTCCTCGCCCGGCTCGTCGAGCAGGCCGGCGGGCAGCTCCCACAGCCGCCGGCCCACGGGATGGCGGTACTGGTTGACCAGCACCAGCCGATCCCGCTCGTCGACCGCGACCACCGCGACCGCGCCGTAGTGCTCCACGACGTCGCGGAGCGCGGCGGTGCCGCCCGGCATGGCGACCCGGTCCACCCGCACCGCGAAGATCGCGCCCTCGTACGCGGTGCGGGTGTCGTGGGTCTCGAACTCGTGCTCGCCGGGCCGACTCATCGCGGGTGGGTCAGCTCGCGCTCGGCGCGTCGACCGCGTCGTCGTCCGCGGCCTCGTGCATCGCGACCTCGAGGGTCGACTCCGGGTGCACGTCCACCTCGAGCCGCTCGGCCGCCTTGTACTTCAGCGCTGCCGAGACGAACGCCGCGAACAGCGGGTGCGGACGCGTCGGACGGCTCTTGAGCTCCGGGTGCGCCTGGGTGGCGACGAAGAACGGGTGCACGTCCGCGGGCAGCTCCACGAACTCGACGAGGTGCCCGTCCGGGGAGGTGCCGCTGAACTTCAGGCCGCTCTTCGCGATGCGGTCACGGTAGGCGTTGTTGACCTCGTAGCGGTGCCGGTGCCGCTCCGAGACGCTCTCGGAGCCGTAGGCGCGTGCCACCACGGAACCCTTGTCGAGCACCGCCGGGTAGGCACCGAGGCGCATGGTGCCGCCGAGGTCGGCCTCGCCGGCCACGATCTGCTCCTGGTCGGCCATGGTGGAGATGACGGGGTGCTTGGTGTCCGGCTCGAACTCGGCCGAGTTGGCGTCGTCGAGGCCCACCGAGCGGGCGGCCTCGATCACGACGCACTGCAGGCCCAGGCAGAGGCCGAGCAGCGGCACCTGGCGGGTGCGGGCGAAGCGGATGGCGCCGAGCTTGCCCTCGATGCCGCGGATGCCGAAGCCGCCGGGGATGAGGACCGCGTCCACGTCGTCGAGCGCCTCGTGGGCGCCGGCCTCGGTCTCGCAGGCATCCGAGGGCACCCAGGAGATCTCGACCTTCGCGCGGTGCGCGAAACCGCCGGCGCGCAGCGCCTCGGTCACCGACAGGTAGGCGTCGGGCAGGTCCACGTACTTGCCGACGAGGGCGACGCGGATCGTCTCGCGGGGCTCGTGGACGCGCTCGAGCAGGTCGCCCCACACGGTCCAGTCCACGTCCCGGAACGGCAGGCCGAGCTTGCTCACCACGTAGGCGTCGAGGCCCTCGCTGTGCAGCACCTTCGGGATGTCGTAGATGGACGCGGCGTCGGGGGTGGAGATGCAGGCGTCGACGTCCACGTCGCACATCAGCGCGATCTTGCGCTTGAGCGGCTCGGGCACGTCCCGGTCGCAGCGCAGGATCAGGGCGTCGGGCTGGATGCCGATGTTGCGCAGCGCCGCCACCGAGTGCTGGGTCGGCTTGGTCTTGAGCTCGCCGGACGGGCCGAGGTACGGCACCAGCGAGACGTGCAGGAAGAAGACGTTGTCGCGGCCGATGTCGTGACGCACCTGGCGGGCTGCCTCGAGGAAGGGCTGCGACTCGATGTCGCCCACGGTGCCGCCGATCTCGGTGATCACCACGTCGGGGCGCTGGCCCTCGCCGTCCGGTCCCGCCATCGCGAGGATGCGGCTCTTGATCTCGTCGGTGATGTGCGGGATCACCTGGACGGTGTCGCCCAGGTACTCGCCGCGGCGCTCCTTGGCGATGACCGTCGAGTACACCTGCCCGGTTGTGACGTTCGCGTCGCCGGAGAGGTCGCGGTCGAGGAAACGCTCGTAGTGCCCGACGTCCAGGTCAGTCTCGGCGCCGTCCTCGGTGACGAACACCTCACCGTGCTGGAACGGGTTCATGGTGCCCGGATCCACGTTGAGGTACGGGTCCAGCTTCTGCATGGTCACCCGCATTCCCCGGGCGGTCAGCAGCTGTCCGAGGCTCGAGGCCGTCAGACCCTTGCCGAGTGAGGAGGCGACGCCCCCGCTCACGAAGATGTGCTTGGTGGCGGTACGCGAATTACTGCGTGACAGTGACAAAAGGGCTCCCGTGACGACCTTGCAGGGCTTGACCAATGGTAGTGCTGGGGCCTGCCGACCCACGGGACTTCACGGTAACACCTGTCGGGGCGAACCTCTGCATGGCGCGCACCCACGGCCCCCGAAGTGCCGTGGCGTCCGCCACACGCAGGGCTCGCACGCGCGTCAGCCGACCGTCGCGCCGACCGTCACCGCGGTCGCGTTGGGCCCGGTGCCGTACCGGCCGGCGTGGCCGCTGAGCTGCTCCTGCAGGCCCAGCACCGTCGTGATCCGGCCGGACTCGCGGTCCACGTTGTCGACGGTGGTGACGCCGGTCGACAGCGCGGTGTCGGAGCGGGTGACGGCGACGGGTCCGTTGCCGACCGCCGAGTCGGGCCGCCCGGCCAGCACGGTGCCCGCGCCACGCGCGTCGAGTGCGCCGGCGAACCGGGCGACGATCGACCCGCGGTTGCCGGATGCCGCGCCGTCGGCGGCACCGGAACCGGTCAGCACCAGTGCCAGCTGGGCGGGCGCGACCGCGCCGTTGTCGTAGCCGACGAAGCCACCGGCGCGCAGCGCCTCGAGGGCCAGCGTGAGCTCCTCCGGGGTGCTCTGCGGCTGTGCGGTCTGCGCGTTGAGCAGCAGCACCGAGCCGAGCAGGTCACCGGCGAGGCTGCCCTGGTCGACGGCGCCGGTCCGGAGCTGGACCCCGGCCGGGATCACGTTGGTGACGGTGGTGCGCAGCTGGTCGCTGTTCGCCGCGTCGACGAAGGAGTCGGTCAGCGAGACCCGGCCGGTCACCGACCCGCCGGCAGCGCCGATCAGCTGGGTCACGGCGTCGAGGTCGCCGGGGTCGGCGTCCGGGGTGGTCACCAGGACCACGGAGCGCTGACCGAGGGCGTCGCGGACGGCCCGCCCGGAGATCGCGGCGTCGAAGTTGTCCGCCGCGGTCAGCTGCTCGGCCTGCTGGTTGTTCGTGTCGTGCAGTGCGTTCACCTGGTTCTGCAGGTCGGACTTGTCGTCGCGCAGACCCGAGAGGAGGCCGCCGGAGAGGGTGCCCGAGCCGAGCACCACACCGACGGCCAGTGCCAGGAAGACCGCGGCGAGGGAGATCGCGTGCTGACGAGCAGAGATCACTTGACCATTCCCTGGACCCAGAGCGCGAAGCTGTTCCACGTCTGGACACACCAGTCCCACGCCTCGCCGCCGACGTTCGAGACCACCAGGGCCACGATGACCGCGGTGAGGGCGGCGAGCACCAGCAGCGCGATCGCCGCGCCGGAGACGCGACTGCGGTAGAGCGTCGCGACCGCCTTCGAGTCGACCAGCTTCGATCCGACCTTGAGCCGGGTCATGAACGCGGCCGGGTTGCTGTCCCGGCGTCCGCGGTCGAAGAACTCGTCGAGCGAGACGGTCGAGCCGACGGTGACGATCAGCGAGGCCCCGTGGTGGTCGGCGAGCAGCAGCGCGAGGTCCGCGGGCGCGCAGGACGCCGGGAAGGTCATCGCGCCGATGCCGAGGTCCTGGATCCGTTCGAGGCCCTGCGCGTGCCCGTCCGGGTCCGCGGGCAGGACCACCTCGGCGCCGGACTTGAGGGTGTCGGCGGTGATCTCGTCGGGATCGCCGACGATGAGGTCGGGCCGGTAGCCGGCGCTGGTGAGCGCGTCCGCGCCCGCCCCGACGCCGATCAGGATCGGCGAGTACTCCTTGATGAACGGCTTGAGGTTCTTCAGGTCCGCGACGTGGTCCGCGCCGTCCGCGACGATCACCACGTGCCGGTCCTGCAGGTCCACCTCGATGTCGGGCACGCCGACGCCGTCGATCAGCAGCGGACTCTCGGTCCGGATGAACTCGATGGTGTTGCCCGAGAAGGCCTCGAGGTGGTCGACCAGGCCGGTCTTCGCCTCGATCATGAGGTCGGAGATCTCCGCCTCGCTCTGCTCGGTGCCCTTCGCGAGGCGGCGTTCACCGGCGTAGACGCCGCCCTCGTGCAGACGCACCTTGGCGCCGTCCTTGACCTTCTTGAACACCTCCTCGCCGGCGGAGTCGACCAGGATGATGCCGTTCGCGACGATCACCTCGGGTCCCAGGTTCGGGTAGCGCCCGGAGATCGACGGCGACGCGTTGACGACGGCCGTCACCCCCGCCGCGACCAGCGCGTCCGCGGTGACGCGGTCCAGGTCCAGCTCGTCGAGGACGACGATGTCGCCCGGGCCGACGCGGCGCAACAGCTTCGCCGTGTTGCGGTCAACCCTGGCGATGCCGGTCGTTCCCGGCAGCGATTCGGTGTTTCGTGACAACAGAGCGGGCATCTTCATGACTTCGATCATGACGCCGCGCGGGCCTTCACCCACGGAGGCGCGCCGAAGCAACTCCTGGTCGGGGCACCGCCCGGCGGAGTGCGCCCGACGCGGGTGCCGCCGCGCGGCGGCGCCCGGCTACCCCGCCCGGTCGGCCATGGCGGTCGCGAGCAACTCCTCCGCGTGCGCCCGGCCGGTCTCGGTGTCGTCGAGGCCGGCGAGCATCCGGGCCAGTTCGACCACCCGCTGCTCGTCGGTGAGGGTCCGCACGCCGCTGTCGGCGCCCTTGCCCCCGTCCACCTTGTCCACCACCAGGTGGGTGTCGGCGTAGGCCGCGACCTGCGGCAGGTGCGTCACGACGATGACCTGGTGGGTGCGTGCGAGACGAGCCAGGCGGCGGCCGATCTCGACGGCGGCCCGGCCGCCCACCCCGGCGTCGACCTCGTCGAAGACCATGGTCGCGCCGGACTCGGCCCCCGCCAGCACCACCTCGAGCGCCAGCATCACCCGCGAGAGCTCACCGCCCGACGCACTGCGGCTGATCGGCAGGGGCGTCGCGCCACTGTGCGCGGCGAGCCGGAACTCGACCTCGTCGACGCCGGCCGAGCCGGCGTGCACCTCCTGACCGTCCACCGCCAGCGGCGCGGTGTCCTGGGGGCCGGCGGGGATCGGACGCACCGCGACCTCGAGCCGTGCCTTGCCCATGGCCAGGCCGGCCAGTTCCGCGGTGACCGCCTTGCCGAGCTTGACGGACGCCTTGGCCCGGGCCTTGCTCAGCGCGCTCGCGGCGGCCGCGAGCGCGGCCGCGGTCTCCTCGACGCGGGCCGTCAGCGCGGCCAGCGCGTCGGCGGAGACGTCGATCCGCGACAGCCGGTCGCGGGCCTGGGCGGCCCACTCCAGCACGCCGTCGACGTCCGCGGCGTACTTGCGGGTGAGGGACTTCAGCTCCGCCTGCCTGCCGAGCAGGGTGTCGAGCGCGCCGGGGTCGGACGGCAGGTCCGCGAGGTACCCCGCCAGGTCCGACGAGACGTCGGTGAGCACGGTGATCGCCTCGGCCAGCCGGGGCCCGAGCACGGTCAGCTGCTGGTCGTCGGACGACTCGATCCGGGCGCGGGCCTCGCCGAGCAGGTCCAGCGCTCCGGCCGCCTCCGACCCGGTGTCGCCGCCGAGCTCCGCGTCGGCGCCACCGACCAGAGCCGCCTGCGCGGCGGCCGCCGCGCTGCGCAGCGAGTCGAGGTCGGTCAGCCGGCGCACATTCGCGACGATCTCGGCGTCCTCGCCGGGTTGTGGTGCGACGGAGTCGATCTCGTTCAGCGCGAACTCGAGCCGGTCGACCTCCTGCGCGAGTTCACGGCCGCTGCGGGTGCGCTCGATGAGTTCGTCGCGGGCCTCGATCCACTGCGCGCGCAGGGACCGGTACTTGTCGAGCAGGGAGCCGATCGCGGCGCCCCCGAACGCATCGAGCGCCTGGCGCTGCTGGTCCGGTCGCTGCAGCCGGAGCTGGTCGTTCTGGCCGTGCACGGTCAGCAACGGCGCGGTGAGCTCCGCGAGCGCGCCCGCCGGCACGCTGCGACCGCCGAGGTGCGCCCGGGAGCGACCGTCGCTGCTCACGGTGCGGACCGCGATGACGGTGCCGTCCTCGTCACGTTCCGCCCCGGTCGACTCGAGCAGCCGGTCGACCTCCTCGGCGGCCCGCGTCGAGGTGTTCGCGGTGGAGAACCGGCCCTCCACGACGGCCCGCGCCGCGCCCTGGCGGACCCGTCCGGCGTCGGCACGGGCGCCGCTGAGCAGGTGCAGGCTGGTCACCACCATCGTCTTGCCCGCGCCCGTCTCACCAGTGAGGACGGTGAGACCCTCGTGGAACTGGGCGCTCGCCTGCGAGATGACGCCCAGGCCGTCGATCCGGATCTCAGCGAGCATGCGCACCGTCCCCTTCCCCATCGGTCCGGCGGCCGCGCCACCCCTTGACCGGCAGCGCGAACTTGCGCACCATCCGGTCCGCGAAGGGCGCAGAGTCCAACAGGATCCACTTCACCGGGTGCTGACCACGCACCACCTCGACCCGGCCGCCGGCCGGCAGCGACAGCGTCCGGCTGCCGTCGCAGAACACCAGACCGTCGTGCCCCTCGGAGAACGTCTCGATCGCGATCAGCGACTCGGGACTGGTCACCAGCGGCCGCGCGAACAACGCGTGTGCGTTGCTCGGAATCACCAGTAGCGCTTCGAGTTCCGGCCACACCACCGGCCCGCCCGCGGAGAACGCGTAGGCGGTGGACCCGGTGGGCGTCGCGACGAGCACGCCGTCGCAGCCGAACGAGGAGACCGGTCGGCCGTCGACCTCGAGCACCACCTCGAGCACGCCGAGCCGGGAGACGTTCTCGATGCTCGCCTCGTTGAGTGCCCAGCCGCGGCCGACCACTTTGTCGTCGACCTGGACGGTCACGTCGAGCGTCATCCGGTGTTCCACCCGGTACTCCCGGCGGACCACGAGAGCGAGGGCCTCCTCGAGATGCTCGGCCTCGGTCTCGGCGAGAAAACCGATGCGCCCCAGGTTGATTCCGAGCACCGGGATCCCGGCCTCGCGGGCCAGTTCGGCCCCACGCAGGAAGGTGCCGTCGCCGCCGAGCACCAGCACCAGTTCGCAACCGTCAGCGGCCGCGGGGCCGGCCTCGACGATGGTCAGGTCCACGTCCGATGCGGTGGACTCGTCGGGGGCACCGACCGGACTGGTCTGGTCGACCTCGTTCGCGAGCAGTCGCAGCCCGATGCCGGCCTGCTCGAAGATCGCGGCGACCCGGCGCGCGGTCGCGGTGACCTCCGCGCGGCCGGTGTGCGCGACGACCAGGATCTCCCGTTCCGGGCTCTGCCCTTCCCGTTCCTGACGCTGCCCTTCCGGTGCCGAAGTCACTGCGGGCCGTCCTGCACCGCACGCTCGATGACCTCACGCACCGATTCCACTCCCGGCTCGGTCTGCTTGCGCAGCCACAGGAAGTACTCCACGTTGCCGGACGGCCCGGGCAGCGGACTGGCCACCACGCCGACGGTGCGCAGACCGAGCGCATCAGCCGCGAGGGACACCTCGTAGACCGCCTCCACCCGCAGCGCCGGATCACGCACGACGCCGCCCGAGCCGACGCGGTCCTTGCCGACCTCGAACTGCGGTTTGACCATCGGTACCAGGTCGGCGCCGTCGGCCGCACAGGCGACGAACGCACCCAGCACCAGTTTGAGCGAGATGAACGAGAGGTCTGCGACCACGACGTCCACCTGACCGTCGATCTGGTCGGCCTCCAGGGACCGGACGTTGGTGCGGTCGACCACGGTGACCCGGTCGTCGGACTGCAGGCGCCACACCAGCTGGCCGTATCCCACGTCGACCGCGACCACCTCGCGCGCCCCGCGGCTGAGCAGGACGTCGGTGAAGCCGCCGGTCGACGCGCCGGCGTCGAGGCAGCGTTTGCCGTCGACGGACAGGCCGAGCGGTTCGAAGGCCTCGAGAGCGCCGAGAAGTTTGTGTGCGCCGCGCGACGCCCAGGACACCTCGTCGACCTCGTCGGTGACCAGCAGCGGGGTGCCGGCCTCGACGGCGGTCGCGGGCTTGACGGCCACCGACCCGGCGATCAGCACCCTGCCGTCGGAGATCAGTTGTGCCGCATGTTCTCTGGATCGCGCCATCCCCCGCCGAACCAACTCGGCGTCGACGCGTGCTCGCCTGGCCACGTCAGATCTTGTCCACGGTCGCGAGCGCCTGGACCAACACGTCGTGCGCCTGCTCGAGCAGATGTGCCTGCCGGGGCAGCTGGCCCAGACCGGTCGGATCGTCGTGAACGGCCGAGGCCGTGTCGAGACCGGCCAGCAGCTCGTCGACCTCCGCATGGATCCGGGCGGGGTCGACAGTCGGCGGCGGGCCCGGCAGGTGTTGCCCGGGACGGGGAATCGGCGTACTCATCGCCGTCAACGCTAGTCGATGCGCCCCACACTCGCGCACACCGACTCGTGGCGCGCGGCGGCCAACGCGAGTCGATGCGCCCCACATTCAGGCACGCCGATTCGTGGCGCGCGGCGGTCAGCCGAGCAGGTCTACGACGACCTCGACCGCGAGCGGGTCCTCACCGCGCAGGTCGGTCACCTCGGGGCCCTCCCAGGCGGCGAACAGCACCGCACGCAGGACGTCGGCGCGGTCCGCGGACCCGGTCGGATCGCAGGCCACGACCAGGGTTCCGCCGTCGCGACG
The DNA here is from genome assembly GCF_056402135.1 of Rhodococcus sp. P4_C10. Taxonomy (NCBI): domain Bacteria; kingdom Bacillati; phylum Actinomycetota; class Actinomycetes; order Mycobacteriales; family Nocardiaceae; genus Rhodococcus; species Rhodococcus sp. P4_C10. Next base: position 29,607 of record NZ_JBFUHZ010000070.1, read on the forward strand.
GACCGTGACACCGGGGTGCGGCGCGATTACGAGGTCCTCGGCGGGCCGGTCCAGCGCCGCAAGTTCCATGGCCAGGTACGTCGGCCGGTGCCCGAGCGGCGCACGCAGCAGGTCCGCGGGCCGGCTCACCCCGCTCAGCACGAGCAGCGAGTCCAGGCCGACGGCGTTGGCACCGGCGATGTCGGTGTCGATCCGGTCGCCCACCACCAGCGCGTTGACGGCGCCGCTGCGGCGCAGGGCGTCGTCCATCAGCGGTCGGGCCGGCTTGCCGGCCACCAGCGGTTCCCGGTCGGTTGCCGCCCGCACCGCCGCGACCAGCGCGCCGTTGCCGGGGCACAGACCGCGCTCGGTGGGCAGGGTGGTGTCGACATTGGTGGCGACCCAGACTGCACCCGCCCGGATCGCCAGGGTGGCCTCGGCCAGGATCGACCAGTTCGTCTCGGTCGAGTGCCCGTGCACGACGGCCGCCGGGCCGTCCTCGAACCGGCGGACCGGCACGAGGCCGACCTGCCGGACCTCGTCGGCCAGGGCCTCGGTCCCGACGACCAGCACCGCCGACCCTGCGGCGACATGTTCGGCGACCAACCGGGCGCCGGACTGCGAGCTGGTCACGACCTCGTCCTCGGTGGCCGCGAAACCCAGTTCACGCAGGTGCGCGGCGACGGACGCGGGGCTCCGGCTCGCGTTGTTGGTGACGTAGAACAACCGGCTCTCGCCGGTCTCCAACGCCTCCCGAGCACCCGGGATCGCCTCGGCGCCCTGGTAGACGGTGCCGTCCAGGTCCAGCAGCAGGACGTCGTGACGCTGCCGCAGGGACCGGTCGTTCTCGGTGGTCGAGGACCCAGAGGTCACTGTTCGCCCGAGAGCTCGGCCACGCGGTCCTCTGCGTCGGTGTCGCCGTCGAGGTCTGCCGCTGCCGAGTTGAGGAACCACTTGAGGCCGTCCTCCACCCGACCGGCCGCGACCAGCGCGTCGGCGTAGGCGTAGAACAGGCGGGCGGCGGTGGGTCCGGACGCGGACGCGTCGAGTTCCGGCGTCTGCAGCGTGACCACGGCCTGGTCGAACTGACCGAGGTCCATCCGGGCGCCGGCCACGACGATCCGCAGCTCGGTGGCCTCGTCGCCCGTGAGTGCGCGGGCTTCCTCGCTGCGACCGAGCTCGATGGCCCGCTCCGGACGACCGAGACCACGTTCGCAGTCGGCCATCACGGCGAGCAGACCGGGTCCACCTGCCATCCGGCGGGCGGCGCGCAGCTCGGAGAGCGCCTCGGCCCATTCGCCCGCGTGGTACGCGGTGATGCCGGCGGTCTCACGGACCACAGCGACCCGGCCGGCACGCTGCCGGGCGGCCCGGGCATGCGCGAGGGCCAGGCGCGGGTCGTCCTCGATCAGCTTTCCTGCCATCACCAGGTGACGGGCGACGGCGTTCGCATTGGACTTGTCCAGGCTCAGCAGGTCCCGACGCACGGTCGGGTCGAGCTCGCCGGCCTCCACGTCCTCGGGAAGGTCCGGCTCTTCGGGGCGCGGAGCGCGACGCTCGGCGTACGCGCCACCGTCGCGCGGGGGCGGACCGAAACTGCCCTCGCCGCCACGACGCCTCGGCGGTCCGTCACCACGACGGTCGGGGCGGCCTGCGCCGCCGCTCCCGCCACGGGGACCGCCACCGGTGTTGCCTCGGGGGCCACCGGTTCGCCCGCCACGGGGGCCGCCGGCGTTGCCGCCGCGGTTCTCGCCCGAGCGACCACGATCAGAACCGCCGTTCCCATACGAACGACGATCATCGTTGTTGTCCGACACAGCATCTCCTTTAAGACAACATACGCTTGAGAAAACACGAAAGGGGACCCAGTATGTCGGGTCCCCTTTCGGTAACGATTGTACGGCGGTGTCCTACTCTCCCACACCCTGTCGAGTGCAGTACCATCGGCGCTGGAGGGCTTAGCTTCCGGGTTCGGAATGGGACCGGGCGTTTCCCCTCCGCTATGGCCGCCGTAACTCTGTGAAACTGTCACACACCCCTCTCCCCACCCGGACCGGCACACCCGACAAAACGGGTGCCCCAGCGGGGGAAAAGGGTATCTGTGTGTTGTCTCAGATACCGCACAGTGGACGCGTAGCTTCTTTGTGGTAAGTCCTCGGCCTATTAGTACCAGTCACCTACACCCATTACTGGGCTTCCAGTTCCGGCCTATCAACCCGGTGGTCTGCCGGGGGCCTTACCCCACAAGTGGGTGAGAAACCTTCCTCAAGTTTCTAACGCGCGCGGCGGATAGAGACCGAACTGTCTCACGACGTTCTAAACCCAGCTCGCGTGCCGCTTTAATGGGCGAACAGCCCAACCCTTGGGACCTACTCCAGCCCCAGGATGCGACGAGCCGACATCGAGGTGCCAAACCATCCCGTCGATATGGACTCTTGGGGAAGATCAGCCTGTTATCCCCGGGGTACCTTTTATCCGTTGAGCGACACCGCTTCCACTTGCCGGTGCCGGATCACTAGTCCCGACTTTCGTCCCTGCTCGACCTGTCAGTCTCACAGTCAAGCTCCCTTGTGCACTTGCACTCGACACCTGATTGCCAACCAGGCTGAGGGAACCTTTGGGCGCCTCCGTTACATTTTGGGAGGCAACCGCCCCAGTTAAACTACCCACCAGGCACTGTCCCTGAACCAGATCATGGTCCGAGGTTAGAGGTCCAATACGATCAGAGTGGTATTTCAACAACGACTCCACGAACACTGGCGTGCCCGCTTCACAGTCTCCCACCTATCCTACACAAACCGAACCGAACACCAATACCAAGCTATAGTGAAGGTCCCGGGGTCTTTTCGTCCTGCCGCGCGTAACGAGCATCTTTACTCGTAATGCAATTTCGCCGAGTCTATGGTTGAGACAGCTGAGAAGTCGTTACGCCATTCGTGCAGGTCGGAACTTACCCGACAAGGAATTTCGCTACCTTAGGATGGTTATAGTTACCACCGCCGTTTACTGGGGCTTAAATTCTCAGCTTCGCCCCGAAGGGCTAACCGGTCCTCTTAACCTTCCAGCACCGGGCAGGCGTCAGTCCGTATACATCGTCTTACGACTTCGCACGGACCTGTGTTTTTAGTAAACAGTCGCTTCTCACTGGTCTCTGCGGCCCCAACCAGCTCAGGAAGCAAGTTCCGTCACCAGCCGAGGCCCCCCTTCTCCCGAAGTTACGGGGGCATTTTGCCGAGTTCCTTAACCATAGTTATCTCGATCGCCTTAGTATTCTCTACCTGACCACCTGTGTCGGTTTGGGGTACGGGCCGTGTGAAAGCTCGCTAGAGGCTTTTCTCGGCAGCATAGGATCACTGAATTCACCTCAACGGCTACGCATCACGTCTCAGGATATGTGCGACACGGATTTGCCTATGTCACTCCCTACACGCTTACACCAGTACTACCACTCACTGGCCCAGCTACCTTCCTGCGTCACCCCATCGCTTGGCTACTACCAGATCAGGTCCCGCGCATCCCCCGACCACATTCCCGAAGGAACACAGCCGGCTTCAGGGCGGTTAGTATCACTGATTCACCATGGGCGCGTTCACACGGGTACGGGAATATCAACCCGTTGTCCATCGGCTACGCCTGTCGGCCTCGTCTTAGGTCCCGACTCACCCTGGGCGGATTAACCTGGCCCAGGAACCCTTGGTCATTCGGCGGAAGAGTTTCTCACTCTTCTTTCGCTACTCATGCCTGCATTCTCACTCGTGCAGCCTCCACACCTGGATCACTCCGGCGCTTCCATGGCTGCACGACGCTCCCCTACCCATCCATACCACTGCCGGCCTTCCCGCAGGAAAACCGAGGTGTATTGCATGAATGCCGCAGCTTCGGTGGTGTACTTGAGCCCCGCTACATTGTCGGCGCAGGATCACTTGACCAGTGAGCTATTACGCACTCTTTCAAGGGTGGCTGCTTCTAAGCCAACCTCCTGGTTGTCTTCGCGACCCCACATCCTTTTCCACTTAGTACACGCTTAGGGACCTTAGCTGGCGATCTGGGCTGTTTCCCTCTCGACTACGAACCTTATCGCCCGCAGTCTCACTGCCGCGCTCTCACTCACCGGCATTCGGAGTTTGGCTGATTTCGGTAAGCTTGTGGGCCCCCTAGACCATCCAGTAGCTCTACCTCCGGTGAGAAACACGCGACGCTGCACCTAAATGCATTTCGGGGAGAACCAGCTATCACGGAGTTTGATTGGCCTTTCACCCCTACCCACAACTCATCCCCTCAGTTTTCAACCTAAGTGGGTTCGGGCCTCCACGACGTCTTACCGTCGCTTCACCCTGGCCATGGGTAGATCACTCCGCTTCGGGTCTAGAGCATGCGACTGGAACGCCCTATTCGGACTCGCTTTCGCTACGGCTGCCCCACACGGGTTAACCTCGCCACATGCCACTAACTCGCAGGCTCATTCTTCAAAAGGCACGCCATCACCCCCAGCAGCAAGCTGCTCGAAGGCTCTGACGGATTGTAAGCGCACGGTTTCAGGTACTATTTCACTCCCCTCCCGGGGTACTTTTCACCTTTCCCTCACGGTACTAGTCCGCTATCGGTCACCAGGGAGTATTCAGGCTTATCGGGTGGTCCCGACAGATTCACAGCAGATTTCACGGGCCCGCTGCTACTTGGGTACCAATCACGAGAGCCGAGAAGTTTTCGTCTACGGGATTCTCACCCTCTACGACAGGCCGTTCCAGACCACTTCGACTAACAACTCGGTTTCTTACTCTCGCCCGTCACGGCAGTAACGGGAAGAAAGGCCCCACAACCCCACAAATGCAACACCTGCCGGCTATCACACATCCATGGTTTAGCCTCTTCCGCTTTCGCTCGCCACTACTCACGGAATCACTGTTGTTTTCTCTTCCTGTGGGTACTGAGATGTTTCACTTCCCCACGTTCCCTCCACACGCCCTATATATTCAGGCGCGGGTAACACGACATCACTCGTGCTGGGTTTCCCCATTCGGAGACCCTCGGATCACAGCTCGTTTGACAGCTCCCCGAGGCTTATCGCAGCCTACTACGTCCTTCATCGGCTCCTGGTGCCAAGGCATCCACCGTACGCTCTTAACTACTTACAACAAAGATGCTCGCGTCCACTGTGCAGTTCTCAAACAACACACAAC
>NZ_JBFUHZ010000071.1:0-11228 GCF_056402135.1 Rhodococcus sp. P4_C10
CAGAAGGCACTGCTGGTGTGGCTGCTCGAGCAGAACAGCCGGACTGCGCAGGGTGACGGGACTGTGCAGGGTGACGGGACGAGGCCGTGACCACCGCCCGGTCCGAGTCGGCGCGGTCGCAGACCGTCGCCCACACCCGGGCGGGCCGGCAGTCGCGGATCACCGCGCTGCTCGCCACCCACGAGGTGCGTAGCCAGCCGGAGCTGGCCGCGCTGCTCGCAGCCGAGGGTATCGAGGTGTCCAACGCGACCCTCTCCCGCGATCTCGAGGAGCTGGGCGCGGTGAAGCTGCGCGCCGCCGACGGCGGTGCCGGGGTGTACGTGGTGCCGGAGGACGGCAGCCCGGTGCGCGGCGTCTCGGGCGGGACGGACCGGCTCGCCCGGCTGCTGGGGGAGCTGCTGGTGTCCACCGACGCCAGCGGAAACCTGGCCGTGCTGCGCACGCCGCCGGGCGCCGCGCACTACCTGGCGAGCGCCCTGGACCGGGCTTCGCTGCCGGAGGTTGTGGGAACCATTGCCGGGGATGACACCATTCTTGTTATCGCCCGCGAACCGCGCACCGGTGCGCAGCTCGCCGACATGATCGAAAAGCTGGCCTGACGGGCCGATCGACGGCCCGACAACTGAACCTCTCGCCTCACGTACTGGCGAGGCTTTCCAACCTTAAGGAGCACAAAGACCATGGCTGAACGCGTCGTACTCGCCTACTCGGGCGGGCTTGACACCTCAGTGGCCATCAGCTGGATCGGCAAGGAGACGGGCAAGGAAGTTGTTGCCGTCGCCATCGATCTCGGCCAGGGCGGCGAGGACATGGAGGTCGTGCGTCAGCGTGCCCTCGACTGCGGTGCCGTCGAGTCGGTCGTGGTGGACGCTCGCGACGAGTTCGCGGACGAGTACTGCCTGCCGACCATCCAGGCCAACGCGCTGTACATGGACCGGTACCCGCTGGTGTCGGCCATCAGCCGTCCGCTGATCGTCAAGCACATCGTCGAGGCGGCCCGCGAGCACGGCGGCACCGTCGTCTCGCACGGCTGCACCGGCAAGGGTAACGACCAGGTCCGCTTCGAGGTCGGCTTCGGCGCCCTCGCGCCCGACCTCGAGGTCATCGCACCGGTCCGCGACTACGCGTGGACCCGCGAGAAGGCGATCAAGTTCGCCGAAGAGAACAACATCCCGATCAACGTCTCCAAGAAGTCGCCGTTCTCGATCGACCAGAACGTGTGGGGCCGCGCGGTCGAGACCGGGTTCCTCGAGGACCTGTGGAACGCGCCGACCAAGGACGTCTACGACTACACCCAGGACCCCACGGTCAACTGGAACGCCCCCGACGAGCTGATCATCAGCTTCGAGGCCGGCAAGCCGGTCGCGATCGACGGCAAGCCCGTCACCGTGCTCGAGGCCATCCAGGAGCTGAACAAGCGCGCGGGTGCGCAGGGCGTCGGCCGCCTGGACGTCGTCGAGGACCGTCTCGTGGGCATCAAGAGCCGCGAGATCTACGAGGCCCCCGGCGCGATGGTGCTCATCACCGCGCACCAGGAGCTCGAGCACGTCACCCTCGAGCGCGAGCTCGGCCGGTACAAGCGTCAGATGGAGCAGCGCTGGTCCGAGCTGGTCTACGACGGCCTCTGGTTCTCCCCGCTCAAGGACGCGCTGGACACCTTCGTCGCGAAGACCCAGGAGCGGGTCACCGGCGACATCCGCCTGTTCCTGCACGGCGGCGCCATCACCGTCAACGGCCGCCGGAGCCCGGAGTCGCTGTACGACTTCAACCTCGCGACCTACGACGAGGGCGACACCTTCGACCAGTCCTACGCCAAGGGCTTCGTCAACATCCACGGCCTGTCCTCCAAGGTCGCCGCGAAGCGGGATCTGGGCCTGTAACGATGGCCGAACACGGCACCAACGAGGGTGCCCTCTGGGGCGGCCGGTTCGAGTCCGGACCGGCCGCCGCCATGGCGGCGCTGAGCAAGTCCACGCACTTCGACTGGGTGCTCGCGCCCTACGACACGCGCGCCTCGATGGCGCACGCGAAGGTCCTGCACTCGGCGGGACTGCTCGGTGAGGCCGACCTGGCGACGATGCTCGACGGGCTCGAGCGGCTGGCGGCCGACGTCGCCAGCGGCGCGTTCACCCCGAGCGAGTCCGACGAGGACGTCCACGGCGCCCTCGAGCGCGGCCTGATCGACCGTGTCGGTCCCGAGGTGGGTGGGCGGCTGCGGGCCGGTCGCTCGCGCAACGATCAGGTGGCCACGCTGTTCCGGATGTGGCTGCGCGACGCGGTCCGCCGGGTGGCGGCGGGCGTGCTCGACGTCGTCGACGCGCTGGCCACCCAGGCCGCGGCCCACCCGGCCGCGGTGATGCCGGGCAAGACGCACCTGCAGGCGGCTCAGCCGGTGCTGCTGGCGCACCACCTGCTCGCACACGCGCACCCGCTGCTGCGGGACGTCCAGCGGATCGTCGACTTCGACAAGCGGGCCGCCGTCTCGCCGTACGGGTCGGGCGCGCTGGCCGGCTCGTCGCTCGGGCTCAACCCGGACGCGATCGCCGCGGAGCTGAACTTCGACGCGGCGGCGGACAACTCGATCGACGCGACGTCCTCCCGGGACTTCGCGGCGGAGGCGGCCTTCGTGCTCGCCATGATCGGCGTCGACCTGTCCCGGATGGCCGAAGAGGTGATCATCTGGAGCACACCGGAATTCGGGTACATCACGCTGGCCGACGCGTGGTCGACCGGATCGTCGATCATGCCGCAGAAGAAGAATCCCGACGTCTCGGAGCTGACGCGCGGCAAGTCGGGCCGGTTGATCGGCAACCTGACCGGCCTGCTCGCCACGCTCAAGGCGCAGCCGCTCGCGTACAACCGGGACCTGCAGGAGGACAAGGAGCCGGTCTTCGACTCGGTCGCACAGCTCGAACTGCTGCTGCCGGCGATCACCGGACTGGTCTCCACCCTCGAGTTCCACACCGAGCGGATGGCGGAGCTGGCCCCGGCCGGCTTCACCCTGGCCACCGACATCGCGGAATGGATGGTGCGCGAAGGCGTTCCGTTCCGGGTCGCGCACGAGGCGGCCGGCGCGTGCGTCCGGGTCGCGGAGGCGCGCGGGGTCGGGCTCGAGGACCTCACCGACGAGGAGCTGGCGGGCGTCGACCCGGCACTCACGCCGGGGGTGCGGGAGGTGCTCACCGTCGAGGGCTCGATCTCCTCGCGGGACGCTCGCGGTGGCACCGCCGGGGTCCAGGTCGCACGGCAGCTCGACGGTGTGCGTGAGTCGCTGGACACATTGCGGGGCTGGCTCACGCATTGATCGGCCCTGCGTGGCGGCGCAGAATATAGTGACCCCAGCGTGATCGTCGAGTCATTGGGGGCACAGTGGGTTGGTATCCGGAGGTTCTGAACGGTTCCGTGCGGCGGGTCGTCGCCACCGCCCAGAACGGTCTCGAGGTCATGCGGCTCGGTGGCCTCGAGACCGAAGCCCAGCCGTCGGAGTTCCGGGTCGTCGAACGCGAACCGATGTACCGGCTGCGCCGCTACTTCGCCGACGAGGCCGCCGACGTCGCACGGCCGCCGATCGTGCTCGTGCCCCCGATGATGATGTCCGCCGACGTCTACGACGTCACCCAGGACCAGGGCGCGGTCGGCATCCTGCACGGCATGGGCCTGGACCCCTGGGTGGTCGACTTCGGTTCGCCCGCAACGGAGGACGGCGGTTGGGACCGCACCCTGACCGACCACGTCGTGGCGATCAGCGACATCGTCGACCGGGTGCACAAGCACACCGGACGGGACGTGCACCTGTCCGGGTACTCGCAGGGCGGCATGTTCTGCTACCAGGCGGCCGCGTACCGACGGTGCAAGAACATCGCCAGCCTCGTCACCTTCGGCGCACCGGTGGACACGCTGGCCGCGCTGCCGCTCGGGATCCCGGCCGGCCTGGCCACCCGCGCCGCGGACTTCCTCGCGGACCACGTGTTCACCCGGCTCTCCATCGCGGGATGGATGGCCCGTACGGGATTCCAGCTACTCGATCCGGTCAAGACGGCGAAGTCCAGGCTGGACTTCCTGCGTCAGTTGCACGACCGGGAGGCGCTCCTGCCCCGGGAGCAGCAGCGCCGGTTCCTGTCCACCGAGGGCTGGGTGGCCTGGTCCGGTCCGGCCGTCGCGGAGTTGCTCCAGCAGTTCATCGTGCACAACCGGATGATGTCCGGCGGGTTCGTGATCGGCGACCGGCCGGTTTCGCTGGCGGAGCTGACCTGCCCCATCCTCGCCTTCGTCGGGGAGGTCGACGACATCGGTCAGCCGGTGGCCGTGCGCGGCATCCGGAAGGCCGCTCCGAAGGCGGAGGTCTTCGAGTCCACCTTGCGTGCAGGCCATTTCGGATTGGTCGTGGGGTCGCTTGCGGCCGCGCAGACCTGGCCGACCGCCGGCGAGTGGGTGCGCTGGCAGGACGGGTCGGGGCCGCGGCCCGAGGCCGTCGACGAGATGACCTGCGTGGAGCAGCCCGCCGACGAGACCGGCGTCTCGGTGAGCGACCGGATCCTGCACACCGGCGCCTCCATCGCGGAGGTCGGGGTCGGCATCACCCGGGGCGTCGTCGACGTCACCTCCCAGGCCGTTCGGGGCACCCGCGAGCTGTCCGTCGAGGCCGCCCGCGCGCTGCCGCGTCTGGTCCGGCTGGGACAGATCCAGACGAACACCACCATCTCGCTGGGGCGGCTGCTCGAGGAGGCCGGCGCCAAGTCTCCGCAGGGTGAGTGCTTCCTGTTCGACGACCGGGCGTACACCAACAAGTCCGTCAACACCCGGATCGACAACGTGGTGCGGGGGCTGATCCTGTGCGGGGTGCGTCCGGCGGCGCGCATCGGCGTGCTGATGGAGACCCGGCCCAGCGCGCTGACCGCGATCGCGGCGCTGTCGCGGATCGGTGCGGTCGCCGTGCTGCTCCCGCCCACCGCCGACCTGGTCGCGGCGGCCGAGCTGAGCGGGGTCGGGGTCGTCGTCTGCGACCCCGACAACCTGGCCGCGGCCGAGTCGCTCGGCGCCCGGGTGCTGGTGCTCGGTGGCGGCGAGTCCCGGCTGCTGGACACCCAACCGGACTCGGGCACGGTCGATCTCGAGCAGATCGATCCAGACGAGGTGGATCTGCCCGCGTGGTACCAGCCCAACCCCGGCCGTGCGAACGAGCTGGCCTTCGTGTTGTTCGGCCGGTCCGGCGGACGCCTGGAGGCCAAGCGGGTGACCAACTACCGCTGGGCGCTGTCCGCCTTCGGCACCGCCACCGCGGCCAATCTCGGTCGCGGCGACACCGTGTACTCCATTGCCCCGCTTTACCATTCGTCGGTCCTGCTGGCGACGCTCGGCGGCGCGATCGCGGGCGGTGCCCGGATCGCGCTGTCGCGGGGGCTGGACCCGGAGCGGTTCGAGGCGGAGGTGCACCGGTACGGCGTCACCGTTGTCGCCTACACCTGGACGATGATGCGCGAACTGGTCGACAACCCGGCCTTCGGCCTGGCGGGGAACCATTCGATCCGGCTCTTCGTCGGGTCCGGCATGCCGCGCGGGCTGTGGCTGCGCACCATGAAGCGGTTTGCGCCGGCGCAGGTGCTCGAGTTCTACGCCTCCACCGAGGGCGCGGTGGTGCTGGCCAACGTCTCGGGCGCCAAGCCGGGCTCCAAGGGACGGCGGCTGCCGGGCAGCACGCCCGTCCGGATCGCCGCCTACGACCCGATCGCCGGCACCTACCTCGAGGACGAGCGAGGCCTGGTCCGCGAGTGCGTTCCCGGCGAGGTGGGGCTGCTGCTCGGCCAGGCCACGGCGAGCGAGACCCTCGACGGCGCCCAGCGCGGGGTGTTCGCGGCCGGTGACGCCTGGGTGCCCACCGAGCACCTGTTCCGGCAGGACGCCGACGGCGACTTCTGGTTGATGGACGACCGGTCCACCGTGGTCCGGGCGCGGCGCGGGCCGGTGTTCAACCAGCCGATCGTCGACGCGCTCGGCGCCCTCGGCCAGGTCGACGTCTCGCTGGCCTACGGGATTCCGCTCGGCGAGGAGGAGTTGTCGGCGGTCGCGGTGCGGCTGCTGCCGGACGCCTCGCTGACCGCGTTGGACCTGACGGACGCCTTCGCGCACCTGGCGCCACGGCAGCGACCCGATCTCGTGCACGTCCTGCCCGAGATCCCGATCAGCAACTCGTACCGGCTGCGCCGCACCGAGATCCGGGCGACGGGCCTACCGAAACCCGGTGTGCGGTCGTGGTTCTACGACAGCGAGCAGGACAGGTACCGCCGACTGACCCGCGCGGTGGTGACCGAACTCCGGGAGCGGGGCAGTGCGGCGCTGACCGGGTAGCGACGGTAGCGTGGGCGCCGAGACATTCCGGTGACGAGAGGGATCTTCCGTGGCGCTTGACCCCACCCTGCTGAGCATCCTGGCCTGCCCGCAGGACAAGGGCCCGCTCCTGCTGGTCGACGACGAACTGCTCTACAACCCGCGGCTGCGTCGCGCCTACCCGATCGAGGACGGCATCCCGGTGCTGCTGGTCGACGAGGCTCGCGACGTAGCCGAGGACGAGCACCTGGCGCTCCTCGCCCGCGCGGAGTCGGCGCCGCAGCAGTAGCGCGGCGCGCTCAGCCGTCGAGGTCGCCGGTCAGGTAGTGCTGCAGGACCGGGCCGGCGAGGGCGACCAGCCGGTCGGCGGGCAGCGTCGCGATCGGGTCGATGCGCAGCAGGTAGCGCGAGAGCACGATCCCGGACATCTGGGTGGCGACCATCCCGGTGCGCAGCGGCGCGGAGCCGGGCGGCTGGTCCACTCGGCCGGCGATCTGACTGAGCACCACCTCCGTGATGAAGGTGCGGATCAGCCCCACCGACTCTCCGGTGAGCGCGGTGCGGAACGCGGCGAGCAGCGCCTCGCCCTGTGGCGAGTCCCACAGCGAGAGCACCACCCGGAGCAGGCGTTCACCCAGTTCGTCCGTCGGCGCGTCGAGCACGGTCGCCAGCACCACCTCGGGGTCCACGGGAATCGCGACGGCGGCCAGGAACAGCTCGCGCTTGGACCGGAAGTAGTGGTGGACCAGGGACGGGTCCACCTCGGCCGCGGCGGCGATCGACCGCACCGACGTCTGGTCGAAGCCCTGCTCGGCGAACCGGCTGCGGGCGACGGCGAGGATGTGGTCGCGGGTGGCCGGGCTGCCGGGGCGTCGACCACTGCGGGTGCCGGTGGTGGCCGGCCCGGTCACGGCGTCCGCCGGCGCAGCGTCGCGGCCGCCAGGCAGAGCGCGACCACGGCGAACCCGGCCACCACCGCGAGGTCGCGCCACATCAGCGCGGTCGCGCCCGGGTGCCTCGCCACCTGCTGCAGCGCGTCGACGGCGTAGCTCAGCGGCATCACGTTCGAGATCCATTCGAGCCACTGCGGCAGCTGGTCCCGCGGCACCAGCAGGCCGCAGAGGAACAGCTGCGGGATCACCACCACCGGCATGAACTGCACCGCCTGGAACTCGGTGCGGGCGAACGCGCTGCACAGCAGGCCGAGGGAGACGCCGAGGACGGCATCGACGACCGCGATCAGCACCACCCATCCGACGCTGCCGGCGATGGTGAGTCCGAGCAGCCCGAAGGTGACCAGGCAGGCCAGCCCGGCCTGCGCGGCGGCGGCCAGCGAGAACGCGGTGCCGTAGCCGCCGAGCAGGTCGAGCTTGGCCATCGGGGTGGTCAGCAGCCGTTCGAGGGTGCCGGACCCGCGTTCGCGCTGCATCGCGATCGAGGTGATCAGGAACATCACCACGAACGGAAGGATGCCGAGCATGGTGATCGCGATCCGGTCGAACAGCGGCGGCTGGCCCGGGGTCGGCGGCACGTTCACGTACAGGAAGTAGAGCAGGACCATCAGCAGCGTCGGAACCAGCAGGATCATCGCGACGGTGCGGTGGTCGCCCCGTAGCTGCCGCAGGATCCGCCCGGTGCTCGACGCGTAGATTCCGACGTTCATCGCGCGGCCTCCGATTCATGGGCGCGGATCAGGCTGAGGAAGGCGTGTTCGAGGCTCGACTCGTGGGTCTCCTCGCGCAGTTGCGCCGGCGTGAGCTGGGCCAGCAGCAGCCCCTCGCGCATGAGCAGCAGTTCGCCGCAGTGCTCGGCCTCGTCCATCACGTGACTCGACACCAGCAGCGTCACCCCGTCGGCGGCGAGATCGGCGAAGCGTCCCCACAGTTCGGCCCGTAGGACCGGGTCGAGACCGACGGTCGGTTCGTCGAGGACCAGCAGGTCCGGCTTCGCGACCAGCGCGCAGGCCAGCGACACCCGGCTGAGTTCACCGCCGGAGAGGTCGCGCGTCAGCTGGTCGGTGTGCGCGGTGAGCCCGACGGCCTCGATCGCCTCGGCGGCGGCCTGGCTCGACCGGCCGTACAGGGAGGCGAAGTACCGGACGTTGTCGCGGACCGACAGGTCGAGGTAGACGGTGGGGTTCTGGGTGACGTACCCGACGCGGCTGCGCAGGGGACGCGAGCCGGCGGGCAGCCCGAGGACGGTCACGGAGCCGGACGCCACGATCTGGGTGCCGACGATCGCGCGCATCAGCGTGGTCTTGCCGCAGCCCGACGGGCCGAGGAGTCCGGTGATGGTGCCGCGCCCGACGCGCAGGGTCAGGTCCCGCAGGACCTCCCGGCCGCCTCGCCGGACCACCAGGTTCCGGATGTCGATGGTGGCGTCGGCCGGGGGCACGGGGGCAGTTTGTCGGAGGGGAAGGGGAGCGGCGGTGGCCGCCCGTTCGTGGGCCGGTCCAGTCATCTTCGCCTCAATTCATCGAGCGATGAACTCATCGTCTGATGAATTTACCGCCGTCCGGTACCCGCGGTCAACGGTCGAACTCGGGCGGGAAAGCGCACAATCGCCTGGTGAGCGAACCCGCGCGGCAGTCCACCCGGAAGCGGCAGGCCCAGCGCGAACTGGCCCTTGCGGACCCGTTGAGCGCGGCGCACCTGGTCCTCGGCGCGCGGCTGAGCGTCGGGGAGGTGACCGTCCGGATCGTCGAGGTCGAGGCGTACGGCGGCGACGAGGCGGGTCCGTGGCCCGACCCGGCGGCGCACTCGTACCCGGGCCCGACCGCTCGCAACGCGGTGATGTTCGGTCCGGCGGGCCGGCTCTACGTCTACCGCAGTCACGGCCTGCACTTCTGCATGAATGTCACCTGTGCGGGCGACGGGGTTGCGGGGGCGGTACTGCTCCGGGCCGCCGAGGTGATTGAGGGGGAGGGTGTGGTCCGGTCGCGGCGCGGGCCCGGCCGGCGGCCGCGGGACCTGGCCCGGGGACCGGGGAACCTGGGCCAGGCCGTCGGGATCACGCTGGCGGACAACGGCTCCGAGTTGCTCACCGGTCGATCCCGGGTCCGGCTCGAGCTGGACCCGGCGGACGGTGCGTCGGCCGGGCCGAGGGTCGGGATATCGCGGGCGGCCGACCGGCCGTGGCGGTTGTGGCTTCCGGGATCGGCCGCGGTCTCGGCCTACCGGCGCAGCCCGCGTGCACCGGCACCGCCGGGTACGGGATGATCGAGCACGTGACTGCGAACATTATCGACGAACTGAGCTGGCGCGGACTGATCGCGCAATCGACCGATCTCGACGCACTTCGACGCGACGCCGATGCTGGTCCGGTCACCCTCTATGCCGGGTTCGACCCGACCGGGCCCAGCCTGCATGCGGGCCACCTGGTTCCGCTGTTGGCGCTCAAGCGCTTCCAGCTGGCGGGACACCGGCCGATCGTGCTCGCCGGCGGCGCCACCGGTCTGATCGGCGACCCCCGTGACGTGGGGGAGCGCACGATGAACTCCGCCGACACGGTGGCCGAGTGGGCGGGGCGGATCCGTTCGCAGCTCGAGCGCTTCGTCGACTTCGACGGCCCGGGTGCCGCGATCGTCGAGAACAACATGAACTGGACCGGGAAGCTCTCGGCCATCGACTTCCTCCGCGACGTCGGCAAGCACTTCTCCGTCAACGTGATGCTGGCGCGCGACACCGTCAAGCGCCGGCTCGAGTCCGACGGCATGTCCTACACGGAGTTCAGCTACATGCTCCTGCAGGCGAACGACTACCTGCAGCTGCGCCGCGAGCACGGCTGCACGCTGCAGGTCGGCGGGTCCGACCAGTGGGGCAACATCATCGCCGGTGTCGAGCTGAACCGGCGGGTCGACGCCGAGTCGGTGCACGCCCTGACCGTTCCCCTGGTGACCTCGTCGGACGGCAAGAAGTTCGGCAAGTCCACCGGCGGCGGCAGCCTGTGGCTCGACCCGGAGATGACCAGCCCGTACGCCTGGTACCAGTACTTCGTGAACACCGGCGACGCCGACGTGGTCAAGTACCTGCGCTGGTTCACCTTCCTCGACGAGGCCGAACTGGCGGAGCTGGAGGCCGAGACGGCCGAGCGTCCGCAGGCCCGGACCGCGCAGAAGCGTCTCGCCGCGGAGATGACGACGTTGGTGCACGGCGCGCACAACACCGCCGCCGTCGAACTGGCGAGCCAGGCGTTGTTCGGTCGCGCCGAGCTGACGGACCTCGACGAGCCGACGCTGGCCGCGGCGCTCCGGGAGGCGTCGGTGGCGCAGGTCCGTCCGGGCGACGCGACCACGATCGTGGACCTGCTGGTCGCGAGCGGGCTGTGCGAGAGCAAGGGTGCCGCCCGCCGCACGGTCAAGGAGGGTGGGGCCTCGGTGAACAACGGGCGGATCAACGCCGAGGACTGGGAGCCGCAGACCACCGACCTGCTGCACGGCCAGTGGCTGGTGATCCGGCGAGGCAAGCGGAACTTCGCCGGCGTCCAGGTGCTGCCGGCGTGACCGCCGGCCCGGGTGGTGCGAGTCACAACGACGTAATTCGTCCGGATTCGCACCATCCGGGCGCCGGTCGAGGCGTTCACCTGCGGTGATGTCGCTTGGTCCGGCGGTGACCTGGGGATTTGCGTCCGGGTTCACGCTCACGTAACTTTTGTCGAGTCAGAGCGACACGGACACCGACCCGGACCGAGAGGTACGGGACACGAGGTAGGACGTCGAAAGCCTGACAAGAACCCCTTTCAGCCAGAAAATCCAGTCGGTTTGCGCCGGCGGCAGTGATGAGTTAGGCTGGAAAAGTTGCCCCGGAACACCGAGAGAGCTAATCTCGGGTGTGAAGGTGTGTGCGTGTTCTTTGAGAACTCAACAGTGTGCCGATGAATGTCAGTGCCAAATTATTTGGTACTCC
>NZ_JBFUHZ010000072.1:0-10204 GCF_056402135.1 Rhodococcus sp. P4_C10
CGCCGCCGCCGACCACCACGACGCCACCCACCACCACCAAGCCGCCCACGACGACCGCCAAGCCCCCGACGGGCAACGGGCCGAGCGTGAGCGCCGACCGGACCAGCGGACTCAGCGCCGCCGGCGACACGATCACCGTCACGGGCCGCGGCTTCTCGACCTCCGGGCCGGGTCTCTACATCGGTGTCGCCCAGATGAACCGGTTCTCGGTCACCGACGCCTCGGTCTTCCAGGACGCGAAGTTCATCAAGCCGTCCGACATGCCGGGCGGATCCTGGTCGGCAAAGCTCAACGTCTCGTCCACGTTCGCCGGCAGCGACTGCATCGCCAACGCCTGCGCCGTCTACACCCTGGCCGCCCACGGGTCGTCCGACCGCAGCCAGGACACCGTCACCCGCATCAGCTTCGGCGGCGGCACGGCGGGACCAAGCACACCCGCCGGACCCGGGACCCCCGAAACCCCGGCAGGACCCGACGCACCGGCCGGGCCCGGTACCCCAGGAGCACCCGGAACCCCGGGATCACCCGACGCACCCGCCGGTCCCGGCACCCCCGCGGGAGGCAGTCCCGGAACCGGCGGCGGCACGGTGACCTCCAACCCCAACCTGTCGGTGACGCTGTCGAAGGGCACCGACCTCGCGCCGGCCGGCGAGACCGTCACCATTTCCGGTTCCGGACTCTCCGGAGCGGCACCCGGCCTCTACGTCGGCCTCGTCCAGGACAACCGATTCTCCGCCACCGACGCGTCGGCGTGGATGACGACCGCCTTCCTCGAGCCGGAGTCGATCTCCGGCGGCAACTGGTCCACGACCATGGAACTCCCCTCTGTCGTGGGCGACTTCGACTGCATGAGCAACACCTGCTCGATCTACACCGTCGCCGCACACGGCTCGAGTGACCGCAGCCAGGACTCCCGAACCCCGGTGAGCTTCGCCGGCGGCGTCGCGCCGGACACGACCGGCAAGCTGGCGGTCAATCCCGCATCCAACAACACGGCGGGCGGGGCAAAGGTGGGCACGGCGGTGTAGACGAAGGGCAAAGTGGGAGCGGGAAACACCGTGGCAGTCACCCTGTCGAAGTCGAGCGGCCTCAAGGTCGACGGCGACACCATCACCATCTCGGGCACCGGGTTCTCCAGCAGCGGCCCCGGCATCTACGCCGGCCTGATCCAGGACGACAAGTTCTCCACCACCGACGCGGGGGCCTGGATGACCACGGCGTTCATCACGCCGAACAAGATCGTCGACGGCGCCTGGTCCACCACCATGGACGTGATGGCCGTCAAGGGCGACTCCGACTGCACCAAGAACGCCTGTTCCGTCTACACCATTGCCGCGCACGGCTCGAGTGACCGCAGCCAGGACAGCCAGACGCCGGTCACCTTCGGCGACGACCCGGCAGGCGCAAAGGAGGCCGCACTGGCCGCGGCCGCGGCCGACGGAACCTCGGCGTCGGGCGGCTCCGACTCCGACTCCCCCGCCGCGCTCCGCAGTCTCTCCAGCACGTTCACGGAGGGCACCGCCTGGATCGCACCGCTCCTGATCGGGGGCGGCGTCGGAGCCGCGATCGCCGTGGCAACGACGTTCGCAATGCGCCGCCGGAGTTCCTGACTGCCCGTTCGCACACGACCGACCGACGGCCGGGTACTCGCGCGCCCAAATCTGCCGTGACCTGCAGATTTATGCCCACGAATTGCCGTCGAACGTAGTGAGATCTGTCCAGTTCATCCCTGGACAAACCATCAGAATTTAGGTTAGCTTTTCCTAACTCTCACCCCGTCAGCTGGTGCCGTCACGGCGGCTCACACAAGAAAGCAGGAACATGCGCACGTTCAACAAGGCAGCGACCGCGGCCGTTGCCGCCACGATCGCGTGGACGATGTCCGCCGGCGTCGCAGGAGCGTTCACCACCCCGTTCGGCGACATCGACACCGGATCGCTGGGCAGCGTCGGTTCCAGCGCCCCGGAGCCCGAAGGCCCGGGGACCGGGGATCCGGCACCGGCAGTGACGCTGTCGAAGTCCACCGACCTCACCGCCGCCGGCGACACCGTCACCGTCTCGGGCACGGGCTTCTCCGGCGCCGGATCGGGCCTCTACGTCGGCCTCATCCAGGACAGCAAGTACTCCGCCACCGACTCGACCGCGTGGATGACCACCAAGTGGCTCAAGCCCGCCGACATCACTGCCGGCGCCTGGACCGCCACCATCGAAGTCGCCGCCGCCGTCAACGGCTCGGACTGCCTCGCCAACACCTGCTCGATCTACACCGTCGCCGCGCACGGCTCCGCCGACCGCACCCAGGACACCAAGACCCCGGTCACCTTCAAGGCACCCGTCGTCGTACCCGTCGGACCGGCAGTGACGCTGTCGAAGGCCACCGACGTCGCCGCGGCCGGCGAGACCATCACCGTCTCGGGCACCGGCTTCTCCGGCACCGGCCCGGGCATCTACGTCGGCCTCGTCCAGGACAGCAAGTACTCCGTCACCGACGCCGGCGCCTGGATGACGACCGCATTCATCCGTCCGACCCAGATCGTCGGCGGCGCATGGACCGCCACCGTCGACGCCGCCGCCGTCAACGGCTCGGACTGCCTCGCCAACACCTGCTCGATCTACACCGTCGCCGCCCACGGCTCCGCCGACCGCACCCAGGACACCAAGACCCCGGTGAGCTTCGCGGCACCCGCGGTCACGGCGGCTGGTGCTCCCCAGAGCCAGACCGTCACCAGCATCAGTTCCATCGTCAGCAAGAGCCTGCCGGTCGCTCCGGTGCTGGCCTGGCTGTGACGTCGCACCTGAACTGAAACCGCTCCACCACCAGGGTCTGGCCTTCGCTCTCCGGAGCGGAGGCCAGACCTGTTTGACGCCGTCGCGGGCGCACGGGCGCAGACTGGACGGGAGGGGAACGGTGCGGATGGAGCGGACCACGTGTTGCGTAGTGGGCGGGGGTCCCGCCGGGATGGTCCTCGGGCTGCTGCTCGCGCGGTGCGGGGTGCCGGTCACGGTCCTCGAGAAGCACGGCGACTTTCTCCGTGATTTCCGTGGTGACACCGTGCATCCCTCGACGCTGTCGCTGCTGGACGATCTCGGCCTCGGCGAGCGGTTTGCGCGGCTGCCCCAGCGTCACGTGCACACGGTCCAGTTGCCCATCGGCCGGGACGGGACGCGGCTCACCGTCGGCCGTTTCGACACGCTGCCCGGCCGGTACAAGTACATCGCGATGGTGCCCCAGTGGGACCTGCTGAACCTGCTCGCGGACGAGGGACGCAACGAACTCGACTTCGACCTGCGGATGAGCACCGAGGCGACCTCGTTCCTCCGCGAGGACGGGCGGGTCGCCGGCGTCCGGTACCGCACGCCGGACGGCACCGTCGGCGAACTGCGTGCCGCGCTCACCGTCGCGTGCGACGGCCGCGGCTCGCTGGCGCGGCAACTTCCCGAACTGCGACTGCGGCAGTTCCGCTGCCCCATGGACGCCTGGTGGTTCCGGCTGCCGCGCTCACCGCAGGACGCGGAGGGACTCGTCGGCAACGCCGGAGACCGCTTCCTCACCGCGATGATCGACCGCGGCGACTACTGGCAGTGCGCCGTCATGATCCCCAAGGGCACGGACGCCGAGCGACGGGCCGCCGGACTCGACCGGTTCCTGGGCCAGTTCGCGGACACCGCACCCTGGCTCGGCAAGCGCGTGCACGCGCTGCGGTCCTGGGACCAGGTGCAACTCCTCGACGTGCGGCTCGACCGGCTACGGCACTGGCACCTGCCGGGACTGCTGTGCATCGGGGACGCGGCGCACGCGATGTCGCCGATCTTCGGCATCGGCATCAACCTGGCCGTCGAGGACGCGGTCGCCGCCGCCCGGCATCTCGCCGCGCCCCTGATGACGGGCAGGGTCACCTCGGGGGACCTGCGCCGGGTCCAGCGCCGCCGCTGGCCGACCGCCGCCGCGACGCAGGCGCTGCAGCGCCTCGCGCACGCCAAGGTCATCTCGCCGGTGCTGGCGGGGACCGTCTCCGCGGACGGCGCACGGACTGCGCCGCGGGTGGTGCGGGCGATCATGGCGACCCCCGGCCTGTCGCGGCTGCCCGGCTACTTCTTCGCCTACGGCGCGGTGCGCGAACGCCCGCCGGCCGCGGCCCGGCGCTGACCAGGCAGCTCCGCTGGTCTCGCGTTTGACGGGTCCGAGGACATCCGCGCACGGGCGGCGCAGCCGCCTACGCCTCCTGCGCGGCCTTCTCTGCGGCCTGCGCCTGCGCGACCTCTTCGGGGGTGAACCGGATGAACAGCGCGACGACGGCGGCCAGCGCGGCGAAGATCGCGCAGCCGAGCAGCGCGAAGGTGTAGCCCGAGCTCAGCGCGTCGAGCTGGTCCGGCGTCATGTCGGCCGCCGGGCCCGAGATGCCGCCCAGCGAGAGGGTCCGCGAGGTGGCCATCGCGCCGACGATCGCCAACCCGATCGGGCCGAACAGCACCTGCGCCACCTGGGCGATCGCGGCGAGCGGGCCGATCTCGTGCTGCCCGACCCCGGCGATCGCGCACAGCGGCAGCGGCACGACGGCCAGGCCGACGCCGAAGCCGATCACCACGACCAGCGCGAACATGTCCTGCATGTAGCTCGACGAGGAGTCCAGCGTGGAGCCGTACAACAGCCCCAGCGCGGTGATAACGGTGCCGGTCACCACCAGCCAGCGCGGCTGGATCCGCACCGCCAGCTTGGACGCCACGAAGGCCGCCGCGCCGAGCCCGAACGCGAACGGCACGAACGCCAGGCCGGCGCGCAGCGGGGTGAAGTCGAGGATGTCCTGTACGAACAGCGCGACGAAGGGCGCCAGGCTGAACATCACCGCGCCGACGAGGGCGATCGCCGCGAACGTCGCGACCCGGTCCCGGTTGCGGAACAGCGAGAACGGCAGCAGCGGGTTCTCGGCCCGGCGCTCGACGACGAGGAACGCCGCCAGCAGCGCGGCTCCGCCGACCAGTGCGACGATCACCGCGGGACTCGCCCAGCCCAGCTCGGCGCCCTCGGTGAACCCGAACACGATGCCGGTGCAGCCCAGGGTCGCGAGGATCGCGCCGGGGACGTCCAGGCGCAGTCGCTCGGCGCTGGTCTCCACCAGCGAGCCGAACGCCAGCCCCATGATCAGCAGCCCGATCGGCACGTTGATCAGGAAGATCCACCGCCAGGACACCTCGGTCAGCGCCCCGCCGACGATCAGGCCGGTGACCGACCCGATCCCGGTCATCGCCGCGAAGATGGCGATCGCCTGGTTGCGCACGGGTCCCGGCGCGAACGTCGTCGCGACCAGGGCCAGCGCGGTGGGCGAGGCGATCGCGGCGCCGACGCCCTGCAGGGCGCGCGCGGCGATCAGGGTGAACTCCCCCACCGCGATCCCGCAGAACAGCGAGGCCAGGGTGAACAGCGCGACACCGCCGATGAAGACCCGTTTGCGCCCGAATGCGTCGCCGAGCCGGCCGCCGAGCAGCATCAGGCCGCCGTAGGTCAGCGCGTACGAGGTGATCACCCAGTTCCGACCGGAATCGCTCAGGATGAGGTCGTCCTGGATGCGGGCCAGGGCCAGGGAGGCGACGGTGCCGTCGAGCACCATCATGAGCTGCATGCCGCCGAGGACGACTATGGCCAGCCCGAAGGCCCTCGTCGTCACGGGGTACTTCACTGCGGTGGTTTCAGGCACGGACGATCACGTTACCCAGCGTCAACAGAAAAGCCCGCCACCGGCCCGATGACAATGATCGCCGGCGGCCGGATCTCCTCCTCGCGGACCCGGGCCGCGACGGTCGCCAGGTCGGCGCGCAGCACCCGCTGCGAGCGGGTGGTGCCCTCCTGCACCACGGTGACCGGCGTCTCGGCGGGCCGGCCGCCCGCCATCAGCACGTCCGCGAACTTCTCGATCCGCTCGACGGCCATCAGCAGCACCAGGGTGCCCTTGAGCCGGGCCAGCGCCGACCAGTCGGTGAGCGAGTCCGGGTGGTCCGGCGCGACGTGTCCGCTGACCACCACGAACTCGTGGGTGACGCCGCGGTGGGTGACGGGGATGCCGGCCGCGGACGGCACCGAGATGGCGCTGGTGATGCCGGGCACCACGGTGACCGGGACCCCGGCCGCCGCGCAGGCCTCGAGCTCCTCGAAGCCGCGGCCGAAGACGTACGGGTCGCCGCCCTTGAGCCGGACCACGAACTTGCCGGCCTTGGCGTTGTCGATCAGCGCTGCGTTGATGGCCTCCTGCGCCATCGCCCGGCCGTACGGGATCTTCGCGGCGTCGATGACCTCGACCTGCGGGCCGAGTTCGGCCAGCAGCTCCGGCGGGGCCAGCCGGTCCGCGACCACCACGTCGGCGCGGGCCAGCAGCCGCCGGCCGCGGACGGTGATCAGGTCCGGGTCGCCGGGGCCGCCGCCGACCAGCGCGACGCCCGCGACGTGCGGCTCGGCGTCGTCGGAGATCGAACCCGACTGCAGCGCGTCGACGATCGCGGTGCGCACCGCGGCCGAGCGCCGGTGCCGACCGCCGGCGAGCACGCCCACCTCGAGGCCGTCGAACGTCGCGGTGGCCGGGGTGACGGCGGTGCCGTTGCGGGCGCTGTCGGCACGCACGCAGAAGATCCGGCGGCGCTCCGCCTCGGCGACGACGGCGGCGTTGGTCTCCGGCTCGTCGGTGCACGCGATGGCGTACCAGGCGCCGTCCAGGTCGCCGTCCGCGTAGTCGCGCAGCTCGACGGTGATCTGGCCGCCGGTGGCCATCCCCTCGACCGCCGGGGTGACGGCCCGGCTGACCACGTGCACCCGCGCGCCGGACGCGACGAGCAGTCCGAGTCGACGCTGGGCGACGGTGCCGCCGCCGACGACCACCACCCGACGGTCGGTCAGGTTGAGTCCAACCAGGTAGTTGGGCTCGTCAGCGGCCGCTGCAGGCACTTCGGTCTCCTTCACAGGGGTAGGTCTCGTAGGTCACCAGACATTACGGGCCACCGCCACGGTCACGCCATTTCTGGCGCGCTTGGGCACCAGCAGGTCGCCGCCGCCCGAACCGAGCACCGCGGCGGCCTCCGCGACGCTGGGGGTGCCGACCGCGTCCGCGACCCGGCCCGACGGGGTGGGCACCTCGACCGCCTCGAGCTCGTCGGCGGTGAAGCCGAGCACCGGCACCCCGAGCTCGGCGGCCGCGACGGCGATCGACGACTCCGTGGCCTTGCGCTCGAGCGTCGCCAGTGCGTAGAGGTCCTGCGGGTCGTCGATCACCTCGCTGATCGCGGCGAGCACCTCGTCCGGGTCCATCCCGTCCCGGACGCCGATTCCTACCACCAGATCACCCATGAGATACCTCGAATTCTGTTGCTGCGGCCACGAATCGGCGCACCGACCGCGGACTTCCGGCCGGGTGCGTGTGCAGGTACGACGCGTGCACGCCGCCGCCGGCGAAGCCCTCCCGGGTCGACGCCCCCGCGGCCCGCCAGCCCCAGGCGGGCGTCCAGCCGTCCACCTCGGTGACGTCGAGACGGGTGCGGTGGAACTCGTGGCCGGTCACCCGGGCACCGGCCTCGAGCAGCACGGAGTCCCCCAGCGCCACCGCGTCGCGGTAGCCGAGGGTCAGCTTCGTGCCGAACTGGGCGTCGACCCCGATGACCCCGGCCATCGGGTGCCCGTCGAGCCGCCGGGCCAGGTAGAGCAGGCCCGCGCACTCGGCGTGGATCGGCATCCCGCGCCGGGCCAGTTCGCGCACCGAGGTCAGCAGCTCCGCGTTCGCGGCGAGCTGCGGCGCGTGCTCCTCCGGGAAGCCGCCAGGCAGCACCAGCGCCGCGGTGCCGGCGGGCAGCTGCTCGACGGTGGGGTCGAACACCCGCACCCGTGCGCCGGCGGCCTCGAGCAGCTCGCGGTGCTCGGCGTAGCCGAAGGTGAAGGCCGCGCCGCCCGCCACCGCCACCACCGGTGCGGCGGGGCCGGGCCCGCCCACCTCGGTGACGGCGTCCCAGGCCGGGCCGGGCGCCCCCGCGCGGGCCAGCGCGCGAACGGCGGCGAGGTCCACGTGCCGGGCGATCAGCTCCGTCATCGCGGCCACCGCGTCGGTGGCCGCGTCGCCGTGTTCGACGGCGGTGATCAGCCCGAGGTGACGGGACGGGACGGCGAGCTCGGCGAGCCGCGGGACCGCGCCGAGCACCGGCACCCCGACCCGCTCGCAGGCCTGCCGCAGCACCTGTTCGTGCCGCTCGCTGCCGACCCGGTTGAGGATCACCCCGCCGATCCGCACGCCGGCGTCGAAGGTCGCGAAGCCGTGCAGCGTCGCGGCCAGCGACTGGCTGTGGCCGCGGGCGTCGACCACCAGCACCACCGGCGCCCCCAGCAGGGTGGCCACCTGCGCGGTGGACCCCTCGGCGGCCCCGTCGGGCGCGACGTCGGAGATCTTGCCGTCGAACAGGCCCATCACGCCCTCGACGACGGCGATGTCGCAGCCGGCGCTGCCGTGCCGGTACAGCGGGCCGATCCGGTCGGCGCCCACCAGCACTGGGTCCAGGTTCCGGCCGACCCGGCCCGCGGCCAGGCCGTGGTAGCCGGGGTCGATGTAGTCCGGGCCGACCTTGAACGGCGCCACCCGGTCCCCGGCGGCGCGCAGTGCACCGATCAGACCAGTTGCCACCGTGGTCTTTCCGCTGCCCGATGCCGGGGCCGCGATCACGACTGCGGGTGTGGTGACACTCCTCGTCGCTCCGCTCGGCTCTACCATTCGATACCGCGCTGGCCCTTGCGGCCGGCGTCCATCGGGTGCTTGACCTTCGTCATCTCGGTGACCAGGTCGGCGGCGTCGATCAGCGCCTGCGGCGCGTCCCGGCCGGTGATCACGACGTGCTGGTTGCCGGGCCGGTCCCGCAGCACCCGCACCACCTCGTCGACGTCCACCCAGCCCCACTTGAGCGGGTAGGTGAACTCGTCGAGGACGTAGAAACGGTGCTCCTCGTTGGCAATTCGCCGGGCGATCTCCTGCCAGCCCTCCAGCGCGATCTGCGCGTGGTCCTCGTCGCTGCCCTTCTTCCGGGTCCACGACCAGCCCTCGCCCATCTTGTGCCACTGCACGGGGCCGCCGACGCCGGTGGCGGTGTGCAGGTCGCCGAGCGCGCGGAACGCGGCCTCCTCGCCGACCTTCCACTTGGCGCTCTTGACGAACTGGAACACCCCGATGTCGAAGCCCTGGTTCCAGGCGCGCAACGCCATCCCGAACGCGGCGGTCGACTTCCCCTTGCCGGGCCCGGTGTGCACGGCCAGCACCGGCGCGTTGCGGCGCTGCCGGGTGGTCAGACCGTCGTCGGGGACGTTCTCGGGAAGCGGGACTCCCTTGGGCATCGTGACGACTCCTTCTCTTCCGGCCGAACTCAGGCCGCGAACTTGGACGTGCCGGCGCGCACCACGCCGGCCACCTGCTCTGCCGACAGCTCGTCGAGCCGGACGTACGCGCCGCGCAGCGCCGTCGCGAGCTCGCGGGCCAGCCCGAGCCGGATCATCCCGGACTCGCAGTCGACGACCACCGAGGCGACCGACGCGTCGGCGAGCAGGCCGGCGGCGACCTTCGCCCGCTGGACCGGGTCGACGCCGCCGGTGGCGCGGCCGTCGGTCAGCGCCACCACCAGCGCGCGTCGTTGCGGGTCCCGAACCTTCTCCCGGAGGACGACCCTGCGGGCCTCCAGGAATCCCTGCGCCAGCGGGGTCTTGCCGCCGGTGCGCAACGACGCCAGCCGCCGGACCGCGACGTCCACCGACGAGGTGGGCGGCAGCACCAGCTCCGCGGAGCTGCCGCGGACGGTGATCACGGCGACCTTGTCGCGGCGTTGGTAGGCGTCGCGCAGCAGCGAGACGATGGCGCCGGTGACCGCGGAGAGCCGGTCCCGGGCGGCCATCGAGCCCGACGCGTCGACCACGAAGAGCACCAGGTTTCCCTCGCGGCCCTCACGGTGTGCACCCCGGATGTCACTGGGCGCCAACTTCATTCGGCCCGCCGTCCGGCCACGCACCACCTGGTGCTCAGCGGCGGCGAACAGGGTGCCGACCAGGTGCAGCCCGTGCCCGCGCTCGGCGGTGGAGCGGACGGTGCGGCCCTGCGGGGACCGCGACCGGGAGCGGCGGCCGGGCGCGCCCTCGCCGACGCCGGGGATCTGCAGCAGCCGGGCGCGGAACTGGGCCGACGGCGCGCCGGCCTGCCGC
>NZ_JBFUHZ010000073.1:0-10200 GCF_056402135.1 Rhodococcus sp. P4_C10
CCGCCGGCCGCGACCGCGACCACCGCGCCCGTTGCGCCCGAGTCGGCCTGCGCCGCGGCCACCACGGGGGGCGGCGGCGCGGGGAGGTCGACCAGCCCGGTGGCGCCGCGCAGGATCTGGATCGGCGGCAGCGGACCGCCGTTCGCCTCCGAGGCGCTGAGCAGGTCGCCGTCCGGGGTGAAGGCGATGGCCTCGCCCTGCGGCTGGTTCGGCATCGGGACCCGCACCGGCGTCGCGCCGGTCAGCGCGGCCGCGATGTCGCCGTCCGGCGCCGGGTAGAGGTAGACGTCGGTGTAGGTGCGCACCGCGACGACCCGGCCGTCGGCGCTCACCGCGCCGCCGGTGACCAGGATCGACCCCGCGACCGGCATCGGGCTGCCGGGTGTGTCGGTGGGTGCGTAGGCGAGCTGCCCGATGCGCTGCAGCGGCGCCGGGCCGGGGCCGAGCTGGTCCAGCGTCGCGCCGCCGGCCGGTCGGTAGATGCCGCTGGCCGCGAGGACCTCCTTGGTGACGATCACCGGCCGGCCGTCGCTGCCGACCAGCAGCGTCTCCGCGTCGTGCGGGCCGTCCGGGTAGGTGAGCAGGTGCCTCGCGCCGGCGCCGGTGACGGGGTCCACGTCGGTCAGTGACACCTGCTGGCGGACCTTGGTGTTGTCGCCGGTGTCCGCGAGCCAGAGCCGGCCGCCGGCCATGGCCATGTCCTCGACGTCGAACTGGGTCGGCGGCACCGAAACCGTGCCGGTGACCTGGCACTGGTCGTCGAGCACCCACACCTCGTCGTCGGTGCCGCTGTCGCCGATCGCGTACATCGTGCCGCCGGTCGAGACGAGTCCGGAGATCTCCGCGAGACCGGGATCGGTTGGGGTGCAGAGCGTCTCGAAACGGGCGTCGGACACCTGGGAACCGGTCGAGGAACCGGCGGAGCCGGTGGAACCGCTCGAGTCCGGCGCGGCCCCGGCCGGGGCCGCGGTCACCACGGCCGACCCGACCACCGCCAGCGCGAGCAGCGCCAGCCGGCTACGCATCGGCGTGCCCGGCTGATCCGGCCGCGGTGCCCGCGGCGTCGACACAGGCAGCAGTGCCCGGTTCCGTCATGTCCGTTCCTGTCCGGTCAGGCGCTGTGTCGGTACTCCTGGAGTGCGGAGGCCAGCGCCTCCGGCACCTTCGCGCGCACCAGTGTGCCTTCCGGCTCGTGCGAGGACCCGAGAATTCGCCCATCGGCGTGAATTCGGGCCATCAGGTCGCCGCGGGTGTACGGGACCAGGGCGGTCAGCTCCACCTCCGGCGACTTCACGAGCTCCGAGAGCGTCTCGCGCAGCTCGGCGATGCCCTCCCCGGTGCGCGCGGACACGAACATCGCGCCGGGCAGCAGCCCCCGCAGCTGGGTCAGGGTGACCGGGTCCGCCGCGTCGATCTTGTTGACCACCAACAGTTCCGGCGGCGCCGGGGCGTCGGTCTCGCGGAGCACCGCGGTGATCACCTCGCGCACCGCCTTGATCTGCTCGGTCGGCAGCGGGTCGGCCCCGTCGACGACGTGCACCAGCAGGTCGGCGTCGGTGACCTCCTCGAGGGTCGAGCGGAATGCCTCGACGAGCTGGGTGGGCAGGTGCCGGACGAAGCCGACCGTGTCGGTGAGCACGTACTGCCGGCCGTCCTCGAACTCCGCCTTGCGAGTGGTCGGGTCGAGGGTGGCAAACAGCGCGTTCTGCACCAGCACGCCCGCGCCGGTGAGGGAGTTGAGCAGGCTCGACTTGCCCGCGTTGGTGTAGCCGACGATCGCGACCGACGGCACCTCGTTGCGCAGCCGCTGCGTGCGCTTGGTGTCGCGGGCGCCCTTCATCTCCTTGATCTCGCGGCGCAGCTTGGCCATCCGCTCGCGGATCCGGCGCCGGTCGGTCTCGATCTTCGTCTCGCCAGGTCCGCGCGTTCCCACGCCGCCGTCCTTGCCGGCACGGCCACCGGCCTGGCGGGACATCGACTCACCCCAGCCGCGCAGCCGCGGCAGCATGTACTGCATCTGGGCCAGCGCGACCTGCGCCTTGCCCTCGCTGGAGGTGGCGTGCTGGGCGAAGATGTCGAGGATCAGGGCGGTGCGGTCGATGACCTTGACCTTCACCACCTTCTCCAGCGCGTTGAGCTGGGCCGGCGTCAACTCGCCGTCGGCGATGACGGTGTCGGCCCCCGTCGCCATCACCACGTCGCGCAGTTCGTTGGCCTTGCCGGAGCCGATGTAGGTGGCGGCGTCGGGCTTGTCGCGACGCTGCACCAGCCCCTCGAGCACCTCGGAGCCGGCGGTCTCGGCGAGCGCCGCCAGCTCGGTCATGCTGGCCTCGGCCTGCGCGGCCGTGCCATGGGTCCAGACCCCGACGAGCACCACCCGTTCCAGGCGCAGCTGCCGGTACTCGACCTCGGTGACGTCGGTGAGTTCGGTGGACAGACCGACGACGCGGCGCAGGGCGCTGCGCTCGTCGAGCTGCATCTCGCCGGTGGACGGTTCGTGCCGCGTCCAGCCGGTGTCCCGGCTGGGCCCGGTGCCGGTGTCGGCCTCGTGGTCGCGGTCGGAGTTCTCCGTTGCTTCATGTGTGTTCGTCATACAAGACCCATGGTCCCACGTCGGCCCGCCCGGGCGCACTCGGATTATCCGCCGGCCGCCCGCGGCGGCTCAGCCCAGCGTCGCCCACCAGGCGTCGTCGACCTGCCCGGACGCGACGAGCACGGACGGCCCGCGCAGTTCGGCGACGCCGCCGCGCACGCTGACCTGCACCTCACCGCCGAGCACCCGTACCCGCACCTCGCCCTCGGTGCGCCCGGCCGACCGCAACGCGGCGGCGGCCGCGGCGACCGTCCCGGTGCCGCAGGAGCGGGTCTCGCCGACGCCGCGCTCGTAGACCCGCATGTCCACCGCCCCGTCCGCCATCGGGGTGAGGACCTCCACGTTCACCCCGTGCGGGAAGAAGTCCGCGTCGAACACCGGGGCCGTGGTCAGGTCCAGCGCGGCCAGCTTCGCCGCGGTGAGGCCCTCGTCCACGCAGGCCAGGTGCGGGTTGCCGACGTCGATGCCGAGCCCGGTCAGGGTCTGCCCGTCCAGGGTCGCGGTGGAGGTGCCCAGCTCGCGCACCTCGCCCATCCCGACGGTCACCTCGCCGGTGGCGCCGTCGCAGCGGTGCACCACCACCGGGCGGGCGCCGGCGCGGCTGCCGACCACGAACTCGTCGGCGCTCTCGCGGCCGGTGGCGCGCAGGTAGTGGGCGAACACGCGGACGCCGTTGCCGCACATCTCGGCGATCGACCCGTCGGCGTTGCGGTAGTCCATGAACCAGTCGTCGGCGCCGACCCCGGCCGGGGCCGCGTCGAGCACCCCGGCGGCGACCAGCGCACCGGTCCGGGCCACCCGGAGCAGTCCGTCGCCGCCGATCCCGGCGCGGCGGTCACACAGTGCGGCCACCCGGTCCGCCCGCAGGTCCAGGCGCACGTCCGGGTCCGGGAGCACCACGAAGTCGTTCTCGGTGCCGTGACCCTTGCTGAAATCCATGCCGCTCATGCTACCGAGGGCCGGCCGGCGCCTGGATCCGCTGCCGCGCCGCCTCGTACAGGCACACCGCCCCGGCGGACGGCGCGCCCAGCGAGCTGGCGGCCCCGCCGATCGGGATGCTGACGGTGACGTCGCAGGCCTGCCGCCAGCCGGTGCTCATGCCGCGGGTCTCGTTGCCCACCACCAGGATCGTGCCGCCGGTGAAGTCGTGCCCGAAGACCGGCACGTCGCCGTCCTCGTCGGTGCCGACGACACGCAGGTCCACCCCGCCGGCCCGCTGGCGATCCCGGAAGGCCAGCACCTCGCTCGCGTCGGCCGCCGCGTACACCGGCATCGCGAACAGCGAACCGGTGGAGGCACGCACGCACTGCGGGTCGTAGGGGTCGGCGGCGTGGCCGGTGACGATCACCGCGTCGGCGCCGAAGGCGTCCGCCGAGCGCACCAGGGTGCCGAGGTTGCCGGGCGAGGTGGGCCGGTCGAAGACCACCAGCAGCGGTGCGGCGTCGCCCGCGGCCCGCAGGGTCAGCGAGGCGAGCCCGCGCTGACGGGTCTTCGCGACAGCGATCAGCTCCGGGTCACTGTCCGACTTCTCCCCCAGCTCGCGCATGAGTTCGCCGCTGACGCCGACCTTCTCGTGCCGCCACTCCTCGAGCACGCCGCGCGCCCACGCCGACAGCGGCGGCCCGTCGAGCCGGTAGAGCAACGCCTCGGCCGGCCAGTCGTGTTCGAGTGCCAGGGTCAGCGGGCGCACGCCCTGGATCAGGAACCGGGCCGCCTTGGTCCGCTTGGCCCGGGTGCTCAGGTACGACTGCCACTGCTGGAACCGCGCGTTGCGCACGGTCACCTTCGCGTCGTGGCCGTGCGTCGGGCGGGTGGTCTTCTTGGTCACGGGGTCTCCACAATCGTCAGGGCCAGCGAGGTCAGGTCGTCGTCAGCGCCGTCGAGCCAGTGCACGCGCGGGTCGCGCCGGAACCAGGACCGCTGCCGGCGCACGTACCGGCGGGTGCCGATCAGCGTCCGCTCGTGCGCCTCGTCGAGGTCGTACTCGCCGTCCATCGCGGCGAGCACCTGCGCGTAGCCGATGGCCCGGGACGCGGTGACGCCCTCGCGCAGCCCGACGTCGGTCAGCGCGCAGACCTCCTCGACGAGGCCGCCGTCGAACATGGCCCGGGTGCGGAGGGCGATCCGGCCGTCGAGTTCGGCGGTGTCGCGGTCGACGCCCAGGATGACCGTGCCCCAGCGCGGTTCCCCGATGGTCGGCGCGGACGCGGCGAACGGCATCCCGGTCAGCTCCACCACCTCCAACGCACGCACCATCCGGCGGCCGTCGGTCGGCAGGATCGTCGCGGCGGCCTGCGGGTCCGCCCGGGTCAGTTCGGCGTGCACGGCGGCGACGCCGCCCTCGGCGAGGACGGCCTCCCACTTGGCCCGCACCTGCGGGTCGGTGGCCGGGAACGACCAGTCGTCGAGCAGCGACTGCACGTACATCATCGACCCGCCGACGATGACGGGCACCGCGCCGCGGGCGGCGATGTCCTCGACGTCGGCGCGGGCCGAGCGCTGGTAGTTGGCGACCGTCGCGGTCTCGGTGACGTCGAGCACGTCCAGCTGGTGGTGCACGATGCCGCGCCGTTCGTCGACGGGCAGCTTCGCGGTCCCGATGTCCATGCCGCGGTACTGCTGCATGGCGTCGATGTTCACGATCTCGCCGCCGAGGCGCTGCGCCAGGTCGAGGCCGAGGTCGGACTTGCCGGTGGCGGTCGGCCCGACCACCGCGATCGGACGCACGCTCACCGTTCCCACGTCCCGACGTGGTAGCCGACGCCGTAGGGCGCGCCCTGGTAGTCGGTGCGGCAGCGCGGCGCGTCGTCGCCGAACAGCCCGGCCAGCACCTGCCAGGCGGCCCGGCCCTCGATGCCGAGGTCGGCGCAGGCCACCGGGTCCAGCTGCCGCAGGAACTCGAGGTCGCCCGCGGTCAGCGCGGCGTCCAGCTCGGCCTGGGCGCCGGGGGCGCGGTCGTCGAACGCGCCGGGCGCCTTGGCGGTGAGCGTGGTGGCCCCGTCCGCGACCACCAGCACCCCGTGGGGCTCGTCCGCGGCGTCGAGCCGGGCCCGGAGCCCGGCGCCGACCTCGGCGCAGTAGACGGGCGAGGTGTCGGCGGCGACGACGATCGCGTCGGCGGTGGCGTCGGCTGCGGCGTGGGCGCGCAGCCAGCCCGCCACCAGCACCGCCAGCGGCAGGTCACGGCGCGACGACGCGGCGGCGTCCGGGGACAGCGCGACCCGGACGTCGGCGCCGAAGCCCGCGAAGCTGCCCGACGTGTCGGGGCCCAGCTCGGCCTCGGTGGCGCCGACCCCGACGACGGTCCAGCGCGGCGCGAGCTCGCGGAGCCGGGCGGCGACCGCCAGGCTGGCGGCCCGCAGGTCCGCCGTCTCGGCGGCCGCAGCACCGGCAAGTTCGGGAATCAACAGGGGTGGGGCGGAGACCAGAGCCGCGGCGGTGAACACACTGCGCAACGGTAGTCGACCCTTGAATCCACGTTCTGGGGGTCTGAACTGTTTCAATGGTCCCTACTGCTCGTTCCGGGTTGAATGGAACCCGCACACGCCGAACCCCGCGGGCACGGTGTGTGAACAGACGAGGCACGGCAGCCGTGACGCGCGGCAGAGATGAGGAGTCATGACCGACAGCAGCGCACCCAAGCCAGGCGCCCCGAAGCCGGGCGCACCCAGGCCCGGCGCCCCGAAGCCGGCGGCACCACGGCCCGGCCCCGCGGTCGCGCATGCGCCGTCGGTGGCCCCGCCGAGCGATCCGAGCCTGTTCGGCCGCGTCGACGACGACGGCACCGCCTGGGTCAAGACCGTCGACGGCGAACGCCAGATCGGATCCTGGCAGGCCGGCGACGCCGCGGAGGGCCTCGCGCACTTCGGCCGCCGCTACGACGACATGGCCACCGAGGTGGGCCTGCTCGAGGCGCGGCTGAGCTCCGGGGCGGGCGACGCGAAGAAGACCCGGGCGGCGGCGGTCGCGCTGTTGGAGTCGCTGCCGACCGCCGCTGCGATCGGCGACCTCGACGCGCTGGCCCGGCGGCTCGACGTGGTGATCGCGGGTTCCGAGAAGGCCGCCGTCGCGGCCAAGGCGGAGCGCGAGCACGAGCGCGAGGAGCACACCCACCGCAAGGAGGAACTCGCCGCGGAGGCCGAGCAGATCGGCGCCGAGTCCACCCAGTGGAAGGTCGCCGGCGACCGGCTGCGGGAGATCCTCGACGAGTGGAAGACCATCCGCGGGGTGGACCGCAAGGTCGACGACGCACTGTGGAAGCGGTACTCGAAGGCCCGTGAGGCGTTCAACCGGCGCCGCGGCGCCCACTTCGCGGAACTCGACCGCGACCGCGCCTCCGCGAAGGTCCACAAGGAGGAGCTGGTGGAGCGCGCCGAGGCGCTCTCCGACTCCACCGACTGGGGCCCGACCGCGGGTGCGTTCCGCGACCTGCTGGCCGAGTGGAAGGCC
The DNA here is from genome assembly GCF_056402135.1 of Rhodococcus sp. P4_C10. Lineage (NCBI taxonomy): Bacteria > Bacillati > Actinomycetota > Actinomycetes > Mycobacteriales > Nocardiaceae > Rhodococcus > Rhodococcus sp. P4_C10. The sequence goes on from NZ_JBFUHZ010000073.1 coordinate 7,043, forward strand.
GCCGGACGGGCGCCGCGCGACGCCGACGACGCCCTGTGGAAGCGGTTCAAGGGCGCGCAGGACGTGTTCTTCGCGGCCCGCAACGCGGCCGCCTCCGAGCGGGACGCCGAGTTCGAGGACAACGCCGTCGCCAAGGAGGCCCTGCTGCGCGAGGCCGGGAACATCGATCCCGCACGGGATCTCGAGGCGGCGCGGAACGCACTGCGCGACCTGCAGGAGAAGTGGGACGCGATCGGCAAGGTCCCGCGCGAGCGCATGCACGACCTCGAGGGCAAGCTGCGCGCCATCGAGAAGACCGTGCACGAGGCGGTCGACTCGCAGTGGCGCCGGACCGACCCGGAGGCGATGGCCCGGGCCGCGCAGTTCCGCGACCGGGTCGCGCAGTTCGAGGAGCAGGCCGAGAAGGCCACCGCCGCGGGCAAGACCAAGGACGCCGAGAAGGCGCTCGCACAGGCGCAGCAGTGGCGCGAGTGGGCAGAGGCGGCCGAGGGCGCGGTCAACGAGCGCTGACGCCCGCCCGGCGTCTGCCCGACGCCACCGGCACGATCACGCACAGCACACAGCCGGCCAGACCGGGACGGGCCCCACGGGCTCGACCGGGTCTGGCCGGCTGTGTTTCGCGTGCCCGGGGCGGGTGAGGCCCCGGGACCGGGCGAACTCCGGTGTCAGATGTTGTCGTCGCCCCAGATCGACCGGCGCTCGGCCTCCGCAGTCTGCTCCCGGCGCGCCTGCTCGGCGGCGAGCTGGACGGAGGTGCGGGTCCACACCACCTTGATCCAGTGGAAGGTCAGCACCATCACGGTGATCCAGCCGAGGACCAGGCCGATGGCGGGTCCGCCGCCGGGGTCGGCCGGGGACAGGGTCTGCCGCGACCAGATCGCGAGCATCCCGAACACGCTGGCGACGGCGGTACCGGCGAGGGCCAGCCAGGCCACCGTCCAGCGCCGGGTGACCAGCGCCAGGGCGCCGACGACCACACCGAACACCAGCGCCAGCCAGACGAAGATCCGGGACGGCAGCGCGATGGACTCGCCCAGGGCGACGTCGTTGCCGACCAGCACGTCCCAGCCGGAGGCCGACCCCGTGTGCGGGAGGGTGAAGCTGAGCAGCAGCACCAGCACACCGGCCGCGACGACGACGCCGCGGATGCCGGGATCGATCTCCGAGGTGACCCTCCGCTCGGCCGCCTCGATGTCCTTTCGGATGTGTTCGATCGGGTCCTCGTGCTTGTCCTTGATCATGCTCCACATCCCGTTGCGGTCGGCAGCGGCGCGGGCGCGCCGATCTGCGGTAGTCCCAGTCCCACCCCGATGGGTGGGGTCTTCGGCGTGATGCCACGTTCGTGCGAGTCGCCGGCGCGGGTGCGCCGGTGGGTGAGCACCGGGCCGTCCGCGATCAGGTGGTGCGGGGCCGCGCCGGTGACCACGGTGGTGACGACGTCGCCGGGCCGGATGTCGCCGGCGACGGACGCGGCGCCCTCCGGGCGGAAGTGCACCAGCCGGCCGTCACGGGCCCGGCCACTCATCCGGTGGGTGGCCGCGTCCTTGCGGCCCTCCCCCGCCGCGACCAGCAGTTCCACCTCGGCGCCGAGCAGTTTCTGGTTCTCCTCGAGCGTGATCTGCTCCTGCAGCGCGATGAGGCGGTCGTAGCGTTCCTGCACGACCTCCTTCGGCAGCTGGTCCGGCATCTCCGCCGCGGGCGTCCCCGGGCGCTTGGAGTACTGGAAGGTGAACGCGCTGGTGAAGCGGGCCTGCCGGACCACGTCCAGGGTCTCGAGGAAGTCGTCCTCGGTCTCCCCGGGGAAGCCGACGATGATGTCGGTGGTGATCGCGGCGTGCGGCATCGCGGCCCGCACCTTCTCGATGATGCCGAGGAACTTGGCCTTGCGGTAGGACCGGCGCATCGCCTTGAGCACCCGGTCGGAGCCGGACTGCAGCGGCATGTGCAACTGCGGGCACACGTTCGGGGTGGCGGCCATCGCCTCGATCACGTCGTCGGTGAACTCCGCGGGGTGCGGGGAGGTGAAGCGGACCCGCTCGAGGCCCTCGATGTTCCCGCAGGCGCTGAGCAGGGCGGCGAATGCGCCCCGGTCGCGCGGGATGTCGGGGTCCACGAAGGAGACGCCGTAGGAGTTGACGTTCTGCCCGAGCAGGGTGACCTCGAGCACGCCCTCGTCGACGAGTGCCTGCACCTCGGCGAGGATGTCGCCGGGTCGGCGGTCCACCTCCTTGCCGCGCAGCGCGGGCACGATGCAGAACGTGCAGGTGTTGTTGCAGCCCACCGAGATCGACACCCAGCCGGCGTACGCGGACTCGCGCTTGGCGGGGAGCGTGGAGGGAAACGCCTCGAGCGACTCGAGGATCTCGACCTCCGCCCGCTCGTTGTGCCGGGCGCGTTCGAGCAGGGTCGGCAGCGAACCGATGTTGTGGGTGCCGAAGACCACGTCCACCCACGGCGCCTTCTTCACGACGGTGTCGCGGTCCTTCTGCGCCAGGCAGCCGCCGACCGCGATCTGCATCCCCGGATGCGACGCCTTGGTCGGACGCAGCATGCCGAGGGTGCCGTAGAGCTTGTTGTCGGCGTTCTCGCGGACCGCGCAGGTGTTGAAGACCAGCAGGTCGGGCTGCGCGCCGGCAGCCGCCTTGGTGTAGCCCGCGTCCTCGAGCAGACCGGACAACCGCTCCGAGTCGTGCACGTTCATCTGGCAGCCGAAGGTGCGTACCTCGTAACTCCGGGGCTCGGTGGTCGCGGGGTCTCCGGGTGCCGCCGGTGCCGTGTCGGGGAGGTCTCGGTCGATCGTGTCCACGTCATCAAGGGTACGGCCCCGGCCGAACCCGCCCGAATCCCGCGTACCGACGCCAGCGGGAAGCCGCCGCCGCGGCGGCCCGGGCGAGCTCAGTCATCGGGCGCGCGGTCGGCGGGCGCGTCCGCCCCGACCTCGACGAGCTCGGCCGACTGCTCACGGTGGCGGGTGCCGACGTGCGCCTCCGCGCGCAACCGCTCGACCATCTGCGGGTAGTGCAGCTCGAAGGCCGGGCGCTCGCTGCGGATCCGGGGCAGCTCGGTGAAGTTGTGCCGCGGCGGCGGGCAGCTGGTGGCCCACTCGAGCGAGTTGCCGTAGCCCCACGGGTCGTCGACCGTGACGACCTCGCCGTACC
>NZ_JBFUHZ010000074.1:0-16023 GCF_056402135.1 Rhodococcus sp. P4_C10
CCGCCCCCGCCGCGACCACGGCGCCGGCCAGCACCGCGGTGTGCGCGACGCCCGCCGGCCGGCGGTCGCGGTAGCTGCGGGTCTCGAGCCAGGCCGCGGCCCGGCCGAACCCGGCCACCGGGTGCCAGCGCACCGGGTCCGCGAAGGCCACGTCCGCCGCGTACCCGAGCAGAATTCCGGCCGCTCTCGCCGTTCCACGGCCGCTCAACTTCACGAGGACTAGTTGTATCAACACCGGTCGCGGCGGCCTGCGCGGGACCGCCTAGACCGGCAGGTCCTTCACCCGCCGGGCCGGGTTCCCTGCGTAGAGGCCGTTCGGCTCGCAGTCCTTGGTGACCACGGCGCCGGCCCCGACGATGCAGCCGGTGCCGACGGTCACGCCGGGCAGCACCAGCGCGCCGGCCCCGATCCAGGCGCCGTCCTCGACGACGATCGGCAGGTGGTAGACGCGGCCGCCGCGACCGTCGGGCGGTCCGACCTCGTGGGTGCTGGTGATGAATCGGGCACCGTGACCCACCGCGACCTGCCGGCCCAGTGTGATCGGCGCGGTGCAGTCGAAGAGCACGCCCCGGTTGACGAAGGTGCCCAGGCCCATCCGGATGTCCTTGCCGCCGAAGTGACATCCGGCGTAGATCCCCGCACCCCAGACCCGCGCTCCCCCGATCAGCAGCAGCACGATGCGCAGCCACACGGGGACGAGGCGCCAGGACTGGACGATGTTGATGAGCCGCACGAGCAGTGACGATAGCCCCGTCAGGCCGCGCGCCTTCGGCCGAACACCGGTTCCAGCACCGTCCGCACCGGCCAGTTCAGGGTCTGTCCGTACCGGGCGAACAGCTCGTCACGCGAGCCGAACTCGCCGAGTGTGGCGGCGACGTACCCCGAAAGGTCCAGGCAGCCGGGCGAACTCGTCGGCCTCCAGCTGACCGGGCTGCGGGCGACGGCGTCGAAGAGCGTCTCCTCCCCGCTGTTGGTGAACTGCTGCGGCGCGGCGCAGGTCGCGTTCGGGAAGGCCTGCGAGACGTCGATCCATTCGCCGTCGACGTCGAAGCTCGGCCAGGCCAGCGGGACCCGGTCGGGCACCAGGGCCCGGAGCCGGCGAAAACGCGGGTACCAGAACTCCCCGCGCAGCACGAGGCCCTCGACCTTGGTGGCGATACCGCGGCGCCGGGCCAACGCCTCGACCACCGCCAGCCGCTGGCTGCACGACCCCCGGCCCCGGGTCAGGGTCACGGACGCCGGCTGCGTGTCGTCGAGCGCGTAGACGGCACGCACCCGCTGCCCCGCGAAGCGGTGTGCGGCCCGCAGGAACTCGACGCTCGCCCCGTCCGCGGGAAGGTCGACCGCCGAACTCGCCGCGTCGAACACCGGGTCGTGCCAGTCGAGGATTCGGGTCGCCCCGGAGCCCCCGGCGGCCGCCGCGGCCGAGGGTCGCAACTCCCGGCCCCGCCACGTGGTGACCAGCGCACACGTCATCGGATCAGGCTAGCCGACCGACCGCGCCCGATTTCGTGTCACACGGCCTGGTCGTTACTTTGGATTGGCATCGTCTTTGCAGTGGGGCTGAGGCGAGGTCCAGGGGGAGGGACTTTTCATCATGCGTGGGGGCACCAGAGATCTGCCGGCACCGGACTCCGATGCCACCGGCACCCGAGGCGATCGGCGGCTGGCCGCACGATGGCCCGCGCTGGCCGGGATCGCCGTCGTCGCGATCGCGACGACGGTGCTGCTGGTCGCCACCGTCGACCCGTGGCTGCCCGACACGGGACTGTTCATGGGCGGCATGGACCTCGACGTGTACCGGGACGGCGCCCGTCACGTCCTGGCGGGACTGCCGCTCTACACCGAGCCGGTGATCCACGGCCTGCTCTACACGTACACGCCGTTCTCGACGCTGATGTTCGTCCCGGTCGACCTGCTGCCGGACGAGGCCGGCAAGTACATCTGGATGGGGTTCAACCTCGTCGTGCTCGTGGCCGTCGTCACGCTGTGCTGGCGGATCCTCGGCTACCGGATCACCGGCCGGGTCGTCGGCGTCTCGGCGTTGCTCTCCCTCGCGTGTGTGTTTCTCGAACCGGTGCGCACCACGCTGTTCTTCGGCCAGTTCAACCTGGTGCTGATGCTGCTGGTGTTGTGGGACACCTCGCGGGGCGAGGCGAGTCGGCTGCGGGGCGTCGGCGTCGGCATCGCGGCGGGCATCAAGCTGACGCCGGCGTACTTCGTCCTCTACTACCTCGCGTTGCGGCAGTGGCGTGCCGCCGCGGTCTCCACCATCACGATCCTCACGACCGTCGCGGTGAGCTGGGCTGTGCTGCCGAAGGATTCGCGCCAGTACTGGACCGCGACGTTCTTCGATTCCAGCCGCATCGCCGACGAGGCGCACGCCGCGAACCAGTCGCTGCGCGGGGCACTCACCCGGATCATCGGCGACCCCGCACCAACGTGGCTGTGGTTGCTGCTCGCGGCGGCCGTCGTCGCCGTGAGCATGTGGGTGGTGGCCCGACTCCACCGCCGCGGGGAGGCCCTGCTCGCGGTCACCGTCGCCGGCTTCACCGCCGCGGTGGTCTCCCCGTTCTCGTGGAGCCACCACTGGGTGTGGTTCGTTCCGCTGCTCGTCTGGACGGTGCACCGCGCCCTGACGAACACATGGTGGTGGCTGGGGCTGGTCGCGCTCTTCGGCGTCGCCGGATCGTGGGCCTACCACTTTCCCGACCGGTTGGTCGTCGGGCTGTACCTGTTCCCCGCCAGCTGGATTCCCTGGGACGTGCTGGTGAACCTCTACGTCGTGGCCTACGCGGTCGTCCTGGTCGGCGCGGCCGCCATCGCCGTCCGGCCGCCCCGTGATCGCCCGCGGCGGCTCACCCTGGCGGAAGGCGCGCAGCCACCCACCGGGCTCTCCGTTCCCGAACCGGGCGCCGCGACACCCGTCCGGTGAGCCGTCGGGCGCGCCCGGCGCGGGCGCAGGTACCGCGAATCGGGCCGACGAGGTGGCAGTATCCCCGGAATCGGGAGGCAGCGAATGGAGTGTCGGTGGTGGTGACGGCAACAACCGTGAAGACCGCACGTAAGCGTTTGAAGGACCTGGTCCGGCGGGTGAACGACGACACCGTCGCCGTCGAGATCGCCGGCAAGAACGCCAATGCCGTCCTGATCTCCGCGGCCCGTTACCGGACGCTGCAGGAGGCGACCTTCCTGCTCCGCTCCCCCGAACTGATGGACAGCCTCCGCCGCAGGGCGGCCGCCGAGTCGCTCCGCGAGTCCACGCCGACCCTCGCCGACGACCCGGCGACGCGGCCGAGGAAGTCGAAGAAGGCCGGCAAGAAGAGAAAGCGGAAGTTGCGTGCGGCGAAGCGCGGGTGACCCGCACGCCGCCGGAGGTGATCTGCGCTAGGCGACCGGTTCGCCCCGGGTCACGCACCGCCGAGATCGTGCAGCAGGTCGACGGCCGCCCGGGCGTACTCGCCGATCCAGCGGTCGTGGATGCGTTTGATCGGCAGCGGCGCGAGAGCGAGCCGACGTTCGCGTCCGACCTTGCGGCCGGTGACCAGCGCCGCCCGCTCGAGCACGCGCAGATGCTGGAGCACCGTCGTGCGGTCGAGCTCGGGAAAGTGCGCGCAGAGTTCGCCCGTCGTACAGGAACCACCCTTGAGCACGTCGAGCATCCGTCGCCGAGTGCCGGACGCCAGCGCCTTGAACACCCGGTCGTCGTCCTCACCCTCACCACGATTCATGTTGTAAAATTACAACATGAATGACTCGACGAACCTGACCGAACTCTCGTTCACGGTCTCCGGTCACGTCTCCCGCCCCTGCGCCGAGGTGTACGAGGCGGTGGCGGACCCGGAGCAACTGTCCCGGTACTTCACCACTGGCGGCGCCCGCGGACGCCTCGAGGCCGGCGCCGAGATCACGTGGGACTTCCACGACTTCCCGGGCGCCTTCCCCGTCTCCGTGATCGAGGCGCAACCGCCGCGGCGCATCGTCATCGAGTGGGCCGGCACCGCCACCGCGAGCGAAAACGGCCGGACCACCACGACATTCGAGTTCGAGCCGGTGGACGACGACACCCGCACACTCGTCACCATCACCGAGTCCGCCTGGCTCCCGACCACCGACGGCGCCACCAACGCCTTCGGCAACTGCCAGGGATGGACCGGCATGCTCGCCGCCCTGAAGGTGTGGGTGGAGCACGGCATCAACCTGCGCGCCGGCTTCTACAAGTAGGCCGCGCACGAGCACGAAGTGCCTGGTTTCTCCACCTTTCTTACAACGTCTAAAGTTCAAGTGAACGAGCCGGTTCCGGCTTCCGGCCCTGCAACACCGCCCTCGAGGACATCTTGAACACACGACTCGGCGGCCGCCCGAACCGCCCGACACCCGATGCCCGGCCCACGATCACCCCACCGTGGCTGCGACGCCTGGTCCCACCCACGCCTCGTGCCGCACCCGGCCCCACGCCTCGCGCCGCACCCGGCCCCACGCCCCGGCCGACGCACCCTGCGCCACCGTTCGAGCCGTCGAGGCCGGTGCCGCCTCCCGGACGGACGCCGGGACCATGGCCCGGTCCCCCCGGCGCTCCGACGCCCACGCCGCCCGACACCGGCCGCCGGGCCACCTGGCTCCGATGGGGCAAACGGGTCGCGATCGCGGCCCTGGTCTGGATCGTCGTGACACCGGTCGTGTTCCGGGTCTGGACCCCGCCGCGGACGATGTTCATGCTCACCGACGAGGCCGGCGGCCCCACCGTCTTCCAGGCGGTGTCGCTCGACCACATCAGCCGGCACTACGTCGCGGCCGCGCTCGTCCACGAGGACGCCCGGCTGGGCACCCGGACGGGCCCGTTCGACGTCGGCGTTTTCAACGAACGCGTCGGGGCGTTCCTGTCCGGCGAGGAGGACCCCTCCGGTTCGACGATCCCGCAGCAGCTGGTGAAGAACATGTTCCTGATCCGGGGCGAGTGGCAGATCGTCAAGGCGGCGCGAAAGGTCGCGGAATCGGTCCTGTCCTATCCGTACAACCTCATGGGCGACAAGCGGCAGCTCGAGCTGTACCTGAACTACGCCCAGTTCGGCCCGAACCTGTACGGCGTCTGCGCCGCGAGCTGGTACTACTTCAACCGTCCGCCGTGGGACGGAAACCCCTGGGACGCAGCCACTCTGGCCGGCCTGCTTCCGCTGGGCGAGGATGTCCGGCGCGCTCCCGGCGGCGGCGTCGACATCGAGAGCGACGGGACGTGGCTGGTGGCCAGCACCGTCGCCAACGCCCGGAACAAGGTGCCCCAGCGGATCCGCGAGATGGGCGGTTGGGAGGGCGTCGTCGCCACGGTCGGCATCACCGACTCGGCCGGCGACCACACGCTCGGCGACGACTCCGGCAGCTGCTCCGCGATGCCGCAGAGCGTGGCCGACCGCCTCGAAGCGGAGAGGGTCGGCGGGGATCCCCGGTAGAACTGTTCCCAGATTCCTCGAGCAAGAAGCCCCCCGCCTCGTCGAGGCGGGGGGCTTCTTGCTGTCCGACAGCGAGCTCGCCCGTCAGAACGGCGGTGGGCGCGGAGGGTTTCGAACCCCCGACCGCTGGTGTGTAAAACCAGAGCTCTACCACTGAGCTACACGCCCGAAATTCGGCGGGCCGGAGCCCGCCGAATGACACTCAGGAATCTAGCGCGGCAAGCGCATTCTCCCAAGCCGCCTGGTCACGGGCCTCGCCGGGGCCGTTCATCTCGGCGAACCGGATGATGCCCTCCTTGTCGACGACGAAGGTCCCGCGGTTCGCGAACCCGGCCTTGTCGTTGAACACGTCGTAGGCCTGGGCGACCGCACCGTGCGGCCAGAAGTCCGAGAGCAACGGGAAGGTGTACCCCTGCTCGGACGCCCAGATCTTGTGCGTCGGCGGCGGGCCGACCGAGACGGCGAGCACGGCGGCATCGTCGTTCTCGAACTTCGGCAGTCCGTCACGCACCCGGCAGAGCTCACCCTGACAGGTGCCGGTGAAGGCCAGCGGGTAGAAGACGATCAGGACGTTCTTCTTGCCGCGGTAGTCCGCGAGCGAGACTTCCTGATTGTTCTGGTCCTTGAGCGTGAACTCCGGCGCGACTGCACCAACCTCGAGAGGCATGGAGACTCCTTCGTGATCGGCGGGTCAGCGCTTGGCCGGTCGGGCCTTGGGCTGAACCAGGCGACTGCCGGTCCATGCACCGAGATTCGCGGCCGACGTCTGCGTCAGGCCCGCGGTGGGTGCGGATTCGGCGATCTCACTGGGTTCGACATGTCCGGGTTGACCGGTCTTCGGGCTCAGGACCCAGACGAATCCCTCGTCCGAGAGGGGCGCGATCGCGTCCATGAGCGCGTCGACGAGGTCCCCGTCGCCGTCCCGCCACCACAGCAGGACTACGTCGATCACCTCGTCCGAATCCTCGTCAACGAGCTCTCCACCGATGATGTCTTCCACCGATGACCGCAGGTCATCGTCGGTGTCCTCGTCCCATCCCAGTTCCTGGACAACCATGTCGTTGGTAATGCCGAGCTTCTGGGCGTAGTTCTGGGCGTCCGCCGCGGCGACCACGGTGGTGTCCTCCTTTTGTTGACAGGGCTGCAACCTCCAGCACCCGTTCCGTGTGGATCAGTAGTGAAAGCGAACAGGGTAAACGCGTCTCGCGCAAGCGGACCGCGCCGAAAAGTTCCACAAATGTTTTCCGAACCCCCCGGATGGAGCCTCGGATGCCACGTATGCGGGGGCATACGGCAAGATTGAGGGAGATCACCATCAACGTCAGATGTGGTCCGCCGTCACACGGGTGGACCATCAGGATTGGATGCCGCACCCGAGCGTCCATCGCGGATGAGGAGCACAGTTGTCCGACCACACCCAGGACCCCGTAACACCGCCATCGCAGCGTCCCGTTCCCAGTGCCGACGGCCGGGTTCGAGTCATTCGCGAGGGCGTGGCGTCCTACCTCCCCGACATCGATCCGGACGAGACCGGCGAATGGATCGAGAGCTTCGACGACCTGCTGCAGCGGTCCGGCCCCTCCCGCGCCCGGTACCTCATGCTGCGACTGCTCGAGCGCGCCGGCGAGAACCGGGTCTCGATCCCCGCCCTCACCTCGACGGACTACGTCAACACCATCCCCACCGAGAACGAGCCGTGGTTCCCCGGTGACGAGGAGGTGGAGCGCCGCTACCGCGCCTGGATCCGCTGGAACGCCGCGATCATGGTGCACCGCGCGCAGCGACCCGGCGTCGGCGTCGGCGGGCACATCTCCACCTACGCGTCCTCCGCCGCGCTGTACGAGGTCGGCTTCAACCACTTCTTCCGCGGCAAGGACCACCCCGGCGGCGGCGACCACGTCTTCATCCAGGGCCACGCCTCCCCCGGCATCTACGCCCGCGCCTTCCTCGAGGGCCGGATCCCGGCCGAGCAGATGGACGGCTTCCGGCAGGAGCACAGCCACGCCGACAAGGGCGGCGGACTGCCGTCGTACCCGCACCCGCGGCTGCTGCCCGACTTCTGGGAGTTCCCCACGGTGTCGATGGGCCTGGGCCCGATGAACGCCATCTACCAGGCGCGTTTCAACCACTACCTGCACGACCGCGACATCAAGGACACCTCCGACCAGCACGTGTGGGCGTTCCTCGGCGACGGCGAGATGGACGAGCCCGAGTCGCGCGGTCTGGCACACGTCGCGGCCACCGAGGGCCTCGACAACCTGACCTTCGTGGTCAACTGCAACCTGCAGCGCCTCGACGGACCGGTGCGCGGCAACGGCAAGATCATCCAGGAGCTGGAGTCGTTCTTCCGCGGCGCCGGCTGGAACGTCATCAAGGTGGTGTGGGGCCGCGAGTGGGACGCGCTGCTGCACGCGGACCGCGACGGCGCGCTGGTGAACCTGATGAACGTCACCCCGGACGGCGACTTCCAGACCTACAAGGCCAACGACGGCGCCTTCGTCCGCGACCACTTCTTCGGCCGCGACCCGCGCACCAAGGAGCTGGTCAAGGACCTCAGCGACCAGGAGATCTGGAACCTCAAGCGCGGCGGCCACGACTACCGCAAGATCCACGCGGCGTACGCCGCGGCGATGGCGCACAAGGGCCAGCCGACGGTGATCCTGGCGCACACGATCAAGGGCTACACCCTGGGCAAGCACTTCGAGGGCCGCAACGCGACCCACCAGATGAAGAAGCTGACGCTCGACGACCTCAAGGCGTTCCGCGACCTTCAGCACATCCCGATCTCGGACGCCGAGCTGGAGAAGGACCCGTACCTTCCCCCCTACTACCACCCCGGCCCGGACGCCCCCGAGATCCGGTACATGCTCGACCGGCGCAAGGCCCTCGGCGGGTTCCTGCCCTCGCGCAACACCGACGCCGCACCGCTGCAGCTGCCGCCGGACTCGACCTACGACCCGGTCCGCAAGGGCTCCGGCAAGCAGGAAGTGGCCACCACCATGGCCCTGGTCCGGACCCTCAAGGAACTGCTGCGCGACCCGGTGATCGGCAAGCGGATCGTGCCGATCATCCCGGACGAGGCCCGCACCTTCGGCATGGACTCGTGGTTCCCGTCGCTGAAGATCTACAACCGCAACGGCCAGCTGTACACCTCCGTCGACGCCGAGCTGATGCTGGCGTACAAGGAGAGCCCGATCGGCCAGATCCTGCACGAGGGCATCAACGAGGCCGGCTCGACGGCGTCGTTCACCGCGGTCGGCACCTCGTACGCCACCCACGGCGAGCCGATGATCCCGCTGTACATCTTCTACTCGATGTTCGGCTTCCAGCGGACCGGCGACGGCCTGTGGGCGGCGGCCGACCAGATGGCCCGTGGGTTCGTGCTCGGCGCCACCGCCGGCCGCACCACGCTGACCGGCGAGGGCCTGCAGCACGCCGACGGGCACTCGCTGCTGCTGGCGTCGACCAACCCGGCCGCGGTCACCTACGACCCGGCGTTCTCCTACGAGATCGCGCACATCGTCAAGGACGGTCTGCGCCGGATGTACGGCGGCACCGAGGGCGTCGAGGGCTTCGGCGGGGAGAACATCTTCTACTACATCACCCTCTACAACGAGCCCTACGTGCAGCCGGCCGAGCCGGCGGACCTCGACGTCGAGGGCCTGCTCAAGGGCATCTACCTGTTCCGCAAGTCCGACGAGGACGGCCCGAAGGCGCAGATCCTGGTCTCCGGTGTCGCCATGCCGGAGGGCCTGCGCGCGCAGCAGCTGCTGGCCGACGAGTGGGGCGTCTCGGCGGACGTGTGGTCGGTGACCTCGTGGGGCGAGCTGCGCCGCGACGGCGTGCTGTGCGAGCGTGAGGCGCTGCGCCACCCCGGCGAGGAGGCCCCGGTCCCCTACGTGACCACGGCCTTGTCCGCGGCCGAGGGCCCGGTCGTCGCCGCGTCGGACTGGATGCGTTCGGTGGCCGACCAGATCCGGCAGTGGGTGCCGAGCGACTACACCACCCTGGGCACGGACGGCTTCGGCTTCTCCGACACCCGGACCGCCGCCCGCCGGTACTTCAACGTCGACGCCGAGTCCATCGTGGTGGCCGTCCTGGTCGCCCTCGCAAAGGAGGGCCGGATCGACCGCCTGACCGCGGTCACCGCCGCGCAGCGGTACCGGATCGACGACGTGCTGTCCGCGCCGACGTCGCTGAAGGACCCCGGGAGCGCGTAACCCCCGCGACAAATCGCACCCACCGGACGCCCCGGACACCGTTTTGCCGGTGTCCGGGGCGACGAGACGGTGACGGTGGCCGCGGCGGCGGTGTTCTCCCGCAACCGTCAGCCCCGCGAGCCGCTGCCGGACGCGCTGCTGCGCCGGGTCAAGCAGTTCTCCGGGCGGCTGTCCACCGAGGCCGTCAGCACCATGCAGGTGCAACTGCCGTTCTTCGCCGACCTCGACGCCGACCAACGCGCCAGCGTGCAGATGCTGGTGCAGACGTCGGTGGTCAACTTCCTCGAGTGGCTGCAGAACCCGCAGAGCGACATCCGCTTCAGCCTCGACGCCTTCCAGGTGATCCCGCACGACCTCGCCCGACGGCTCACCCTGCGGCAGACCGTCGACATGGTCCGGGTGGCCATGGAGTTCTTCGAGCAGTGGCTGCCCGCGCTGGCCCGCAACGAGCGGCAACTCGTGGCGCTCACCGAGGCGGTGCTGCGGTACGGGCGCGAACTCGGGTTCGCCGCCGCGTCGGTCTACGCCAGCGCCGCCGAGTCCCGCGGCGCCTGGGACACCCGGCTCGAGGCGCTTGTGGTCGACGCGGTGGTCCGCGGGGACAGCGGCCCCGACATGCTCTCGCGCGCGGCGACGCTGAACTGGGATGCGAACTCCCCGGCGACGGTCCTGGTGGGGACTCCGCCGCCCGACCAGGGCGTGTCCGTGGTGAGCACGATCCACACCATCGCCCACAAGCACGGCAGGGCCGCGCTCGCGGTGGTGCAGGGCTCGCGGCTGGTCGCCGTGGTCAGCGGTGAGATGCAACCTTCACCCGAGAGCCGGCAGTTCATGGACGACCTGTTGACCAGCTTCTCCAGCGGCCCGGTGGTGATCGGCCCGTCCACCCCCACCCTCGGTGCCGCCCACTTCAGTGCCGTGGAGGCGTTGGCGGGAATGGAGGCGGTTGCCGGCTGGCGCGGAGCGCCGCGGCCCGTGCACGCGGCGGAACTGCTGCCCGAGCGCGCGCTGATCGGCGACCACGCGGCGTTGGACCTACTCAACGATCTGCTGGTACAGCCCCTGGCCGCCGCCGGTTCGTCCCTGTCCGACACCCTCGACGCCTACCTGGACTGCGGGGCGGCCGTCGAGACGTGCGCCCGACAACTGTTCGTCCATCCAAATACGGTCCGCTACCGGCTCAAGAAGATCGCCGAGATCACGCGCCGGGATCCGACCAACCCCCGCGACGCCTACGTGCTCAGAGTGGCGGCAACCGTGGGCCGACTGGCCCCAACAGGTAACAGAACGATGAATTCTGCCACTTCAACAACAGCCGCAACTTTTCCCGGCAGACGGGTGTAACGAAGACCGGGCCACTTCCGATGGGAAATGCCGACGTGGCCGTTTGTGGGAACCCTACAAAACACTTGTCCAAGGTTCAGTGTCAACAACACCTCGCAGGTTGGCCTGAACGGTGTTCTCTTAGCTTGTGATTGCGTTGCTTGCCCCCGGACAGGGCTCCCAGACCCCCGGCATGCTCAGCACCTGGCTGGAGCTGCCCGGCACCGCCGACCGCCTGGCCATCTGGTCGAAGGCCTCCGGCCTCGATCTCGAGCGCTTCGGCACCACCGCGACCGCGGAGGAGATCACCGACACGGCGGTCACCCAGCCCCTCGTGGTGGCCTCCGCGCTGCTCGCCTTCGAGGAGATGGAACGCCGCGGCCTGGTGCCCGCCGACGTCGTGGCCGCCGGGCATTCGGTCGGCGAACTGGCCGCCGCGGCCATCGCCGGCGTCATCTCCGCGGACGACGCGGTCACCCTGGCCGCGATCCGCGGTTCGGAGATGGCCAAGGCCTGCGCGCTCGAACCCACCGGAATGTCGGCCGTGCTCGGCGGCGACGAGGAGGTCGTCCTCGCCCGGCTCGCCGAGCTGGGACTCGAGGCCGCCAACCGCAACGCCGCAGGTCAGATCGTGGCGGCGGGCCTCCTCAGCGCGTTGGAGGAGCTGGCGACGACGCCGCCGGAGAAGGCTCGCGTCCGGGCACTGCCCGTGGCGGGCGCGTTCCACACCGCGTTCATGGCGCCGGCACAGGACGCCGTGAGCAAGGCCGCGGCCCAGATCACCCCCGCCGAGCCCACCCGCATCCTGCTCTCCAACTCCGACGGTCAGCCGGTCGCGTCCGGCGCCGACGCACTGACCAAGCTGGCCGCACAGGTGACCAGGCCCGTGCGCTGGGACCTGTGCACCGACTACCTCCGTACCGCCGCGGTGTCCGCCATCGCGGAACTTCCGCCGGCCGGAACCCTGGTCGGCATCGCCAAGCGCGAGATGCGCGGCACCCCGACCCTGGCGCTGAAGACGCCGGCGGACCTCGACGGTCTCACCGCGCTCACCTCCGCCGGTTAGTATCCTGCGTCGCCGCTTCGCGGTGACGGACCGAAACATTTTGGCCGGTGTCCGCACCGTCCGAAAGTTGGACCCACGATTCACCAACCAAGAAGGGAGCCACCCAAGTGGCACTCAGCCAGGAAGAAATCATCGCCGGACTCGCCGAGATCATCGAGGAGGTCACCGGCATCGAGCCGTCCGAGGTGACCATCGAGAAGTCCTTCGTCGACGACCTGGACATCGACTCGCTGTCCATGGTCGAGATCGCGGTCCAGACCGAGGACAAGTACGGCGTGAAGGTTCCGGACGAGGACCTGGCCGGCCTGCGCACCGTCGGCGACATCGTCGCGTACATCGAGAAGCTCGACATTGAGGGCGGCGAGACTGCCGAGGCAGTCAAGGCCAAGCTCGACGCCACCAACGAGGAGTGAGTCGGTCCGTGACTTCCACCAGGAACTTCCCCAACGTCGTCGTCACCAGCCTCGCGGCCACGACGTCGCTCGCTGGTGACGTGGATGCCACGTGGAAGGGCCTGCTCGCTGGTGAGTCCGGGATCGGGATCCTCGACGATCCGTTCATCGAGGAGTTCGATCTTCCGGTCCGCATCGGCGGACACCTCAAGGTGAGCCCAGACGATTCCCTGACCCGCGTCGAGATCCGGCGGATGAGCTACGTCGAGCGCCTGGCGCTCGTGCTCGGCCGTCAGGTGTGGGAGAACGCGGGCAGCCCCGAGGTCGACAAGGACCGTCTCGGCGTCGTCCTCGGCACCGGGCTCGGCGGCGGCGAGGCCCTCCTCGACGCCGTCGACAAGATGAAGTCCGGCGGCTACCGCAAGGTGTCGCCGTTCGCGGTCCAGATGGTGATGCCGAACGGTCCGTCCGCCGTGGTCGGGCTCGAGCTCGGCGCCCGCGCCGGCGTCATCACTCCCGTGTCGGCATGTTCGTCCGGTTCCGAAGCCATTGCGCACGCGTACCGGATGCTGGTCATGGGCGACGCCGACATCATCGTCACCGGTGGTGTCGAGGGCGTCATCGACCCGGTCGCGATGGCGAGCTTCACGATGATGCGTGCCCTGAGCTCGCGTAACGACGACCCGACGGCCGCGTCGCGTCCGTTCGACAAAGATCGCGACGGCTTCGTCTTCGGCGAGGCCGGGGCCATGATGGTCCTCGAGACCGAGGAGCACGCGAAGGCGCGCGGTGCCACCATCCATGCACGACTGTTGGGTGCGGGCATCACCTCGGACGGCTTCCACATCGTGGCGCCTCATCCCGAGGGCCTCGGCGCGGCGCGGGCGATGACCAGGGCCATCCAGACGGCCGGCCTGGTCAAGACCGACATCACGCATGTCAACGCGCACGCCACCTCGACCCCGATCGGCGACACCGCCGAGGCCGCTGCCATCAAGGCCGCGGTCGGCGATCACGCCTCGGTGTACGCACCGAAATCCGCGTTGGGGCACTCGATCGGCGCCGTCGGCGCGCTCGAGGCAGTGCTCACGGTCCTGAGTGTGCGGGATTCGATCGTCCCGCCCACGCTCAACCTCGAGAATCAGGATCCAGAGATCGACCTGGATGTCGTGAAGGGTGAACCCCGTCAGGGCCAGATCGATTTCGCAATCAACAACTCGTTTGGATTCGGTGGGCACAACGTCGCGCTCGCCTTCGGTAGGGCCTGACAGGTCGGCACAGCCCGAACGGTGGGGGTTCCACAGCCAGCGGGACCCCCACCCCGACCACCGCCCGTAGGCGGCTCGCACAAGGAGGACCGGCGATGACCATCCTGGAACCGATCAGCAGATCCGAGACCCCGCTCGATCCCCGTGACCCCTTGGCGCGGCTGGAACAGCTCTTCGACCCTGGTACCACGGTCCCCCTGCACCCCCGCGACAAGTCGGGCGTGCTGGCCGCCGCGGGCACGATCGACGGTGTGCGCACCGTCGCGTACTGCTCCGACGCCACCGTGATGGGCGGCGCCATGGGCGTCGAGGGCTGCAAGCACATCGTGAACGCCATCGACACCGCAATCGGCGAACAGTCACCGATCGTCGGGATCTGGCACTCGGGCGGCGCCCGCCTGGCGGAGGGCGTCGAAGCCCTGCACGCCGTGGGCCTCGTGTTCGAAGCCATGGTCCGCGCCTCCGGACTCGTCCCCCAGCTTTCCGTCGTCCTCGGCTTCGCCGCGGGCGGCGCCGCCTACGGTCCCGCGCTCACCGACGTGGTGATCATGGCGCCCGAGGGCCGCGTGTTCGTGACCGGCCCCGATGTGGTGCGGTCCGTCACCGGCGAGCAGGTCGACATGGCGTCGCTCGGCGGCCCCGACACCCACACCAAGAAGTCCGGCGTCGCGCACATCGCGGCCACCGACGAGCCCGACGCCTTCAACCGCGCCCGCCGTCTGGTGTCGATGTTCTGCGACCAGGGCACCTTCGACCTGGTGGCCGCCGAGCACGGCGACACCGACCTGCGCGCGCTGATGCCGGCCTCGGCCAAGCGTGCCTACGACGTCCGCCCGATCCTGCACGAACTGCTCGACAACGTGGACGGCGAGTCCGACTTCGAGGAACTGCAGGGCAACTACGCCCGCAGCATCGTCACCGGCCTCGGCCGGCTCGGCGGCCGCAGCGTCGGCGTGATCGCCAACAACCCGCTGCGCCTGGGCGGCTGCCTGAACTCCGAGAGCGCCGAGAAGGCGGCCCGCTTCGTGCGGCTGTGCAACGCCTTCGGGATCCCGCTGGTGGTCGTCGTCGACGTTCCCGGCTACCTCCCCGGCGTGAGCCAGGAATGGGAGGGCGTGGTCCGACGCGGCGCGAAGTTGCTGCACGCGTTCGCCGAGGCCACCGTCCCCCGCGTCACCCTCGTGACCCGAAAGATCTACGGCGGCGCTTACATCGCGATGAACTCCCGGGCGCTCGGCGCGACCGCGGTGTTCGCCTGGCCCGAGGCCGAGGTTGCCGTGATGGGCGCCAAGGCCGCCGTCGGCATCCTGCACAAGCGGGCCCTCGCCGCAGTCCCGGAGGAGGAGCGCGAGGCCCTGCACGACCGCCTGGCGGCCGAGCACGAGGCCATCGCGGGCGGCGTCGGACGCGCCATCTCGATCGGTGTCGTCGACGAGCTGATCGACCCGGCCAAGACCCGCAGCACGCTGGCCGCCGCACTGGCCGCCGCCCCCGCCGGCCGCGGACGGCACAAGAACATCCCGCTGTGAGCTGACAGCGCGGCAACACAGCAGCAGGCCCCCGACTAGTCGKCGGGGGCCTGCTGCTGTCAGTGCCGCGCTGGTTCGTGCAGCTCAGCGCGGCGGCGCTGTACGAACGTGGTCGGTCAGAGCGGGCGCACGGAGGCGGCCTGCGGACCCTTCGGTCCCTGTACCACCTCGAACTCCACCTGCTGGTTCTCCTCGAGGCTCTTGAAACCAGAGCTTTCGATCTCGGAGTAGTGGACGAAGACGTCCGGTCCGTCGGCGCGGGCGATGAAGCCGAAGCCCTTCTCCGCGTTGAACCACTTCACTGTTCCCTGAGTCATGTTTTCTCCTTACAGGGGCTGGGATGCGGGACCCACACCGTGTGGCGTCCCGGGCCGGTTCGAAACTCGGCGTCTCCAGATTCCTGAAGGCAGACAGAGCATGCGCAACAAATGTTCCGCTCGACAAAAGTTCCTTGCGAGCGTGCGAAAACACAGACACAGAAAAACTACGACCATCAGGGTCAACCGCACCGGCGCCGGGTTCATTCCCGGAGGTGTCGTCGCGCGACACGCTCCACTCGAGGCCCCTCGGTTCCAACCCGACCGCGGGATCGTGTCGACCGACCGCAGCCCGGCCGGCTCCCGCGGCGGTCAGATCCGCTCGATGATGGTGCCGGTGGCCAGCGCGCCGCCCGCGCACATGGTGATCAGCGCGGTCGACTTGTCCGTCCGCTCGAGCTCGTGCAGCGCGGTGGTGATCAGCCGGGATCCGGTGCTGCCCACGGGGTGTCCGAGGGCCA
>NZ_JBFUHZ010000075.1:0-8125 GCF_056402135.1 Rhodococcus sp. P4_C10
TTCCCCACCCAGGCACCGGTCGCGGGGGTGGGCGCCGTCGCCGCCACCGCGTCCTTGAGTGCGTCGACGTCGATGGTGACCGTGACGTGCGGGCGTTCCCCACCTTCCATCGGGCCACGAGCGTTGTCGAGGTGTCCGCGGATGATCTGGGCGAAGGCGTCGGCGCGGCGCTTCTGGGCCGAGCGGTTGTCCCGGGTGGCGTTGCCGTCCTCGTCGGTGCCCGGGTGCGGCTTCGACAGGCCCGACAACGCGGTCTGGAGGGCCTCGCCGGACTCGGCGTCGAAGCTGCCCCTCACGAGCACCCGACCTCCGAGGGTGGCGCTGGCGTGAAACTCGTTGAGTTCCGGGTTCTCTGCGTCGGACGGGAGGTCATTGTCGCGCTCGAACAGGATCTCCATCTCGCGGGCCCGGTTGCGGAGTTGTTTGGGGTCTTCGACGCGGGCGGCGATGAGCAGGTAGGCCTCGCAGTCGTCGGCCCGGGCGCTGTTGGGGTCGGGGTGCTCCCAGTCGGTCCCGTCGGGTGCCGGGTCGATGTCGAAGTCGCGGGTGAGTTTCGCGAGTCGGTCCAGGAAGTTGACGATCACCTGCACGTGGCCGAGTTCGATCCGTCCCTCGTTCAGGACGTCGGCGATCTGGGGGTGCAGGGGCAGTTCTCGGGAGAGGCGGACGATCTGCGATGCGTGGGCGGGGTGCATCCGGGTCGTGCCGGCGAGCCAGGCGGTGGTGTCCGCGGCACCGGCGTGTTCGGGCAGGCATCTTTGATCCGCCTCGTGCACGAGTCGGACGAGGAGTGCCTCGCGTCTGCGCATGTCCTGAACCAGCTCCGGCACCGCCGCAAGTATCTCGGTTTCGTCGAGTCGCCATGCCTCGACCCCGGCGGGGTCGGTGAGCATGGCGTCGAGTTTCATACATCGAATTCTACTCGCACGCACATTCGATTTCTAGTGTATTTATGCTGGTCAAAAGGTATGTGATCCGGAAATCTTCCTGTTCGTGACTCGCCCGGTCATGATCTGGATGCCAGGCATCGTCGGGCTTCCTTCACCGCGTTGGCGTCCTCTGGAAAATGCATTTCGGTCTCTGGCCAGACGGTGCTCTGTCGGGCTGATTGGTCCACACTGACGAGCGGTGCGCTGTCGGCGATCACCTTCAGCGCTTGCCCCTCTGGGGGAAGTGAGCCCCCGCCCAATCCCCACACGCCGTGGGAGGTCGAACCGTCGCTCCTCCGGAACTGCATGGCGATTGCGTAGTAGTTGTCGAATGGCGACACGGATGCCTTGCTGCGGGTCCAGGGGTCGCGGACAGCGACTGCCTCGAGCGGCTCGAGGGGGTCGGAGGCCGGCTTGCCTACGATCAGGTCCATCAGGCTGGAGTCGACAGCGATGCAGTCCGCATCAGGCGCACGGCGGATGTCGGCGGTCACGACGGCTACCAGCCATGTGACTGCAGCGGCTGCGGTCAGCGCAACCACCACCGCTCGCCATGACCAACCCTTACGTCCGGCCAACTGTCGCCTCCCGATTTCACTGCGAGGCGGATCCGTCGCCACTGGGTGTTCGTGCCTGGGGGATGGCGACGATGTGGATGGCACCGGCCCGGCCGACCTACTTGCTGTCCCGGAACACCGGCTCCCGCTTCTCCCGCCGCGCGAGGGTGGCCTCCTCGAAGTTGTCGGTCATCAGCCGGACCATCAGCTGGCCCAGTCCCTCCTGGTTCATGTGCTGGGCCATCGACGACGCGTCCAGGCTCGACCACAGCGTCCGCTTGGTCAGCTCCACACCGGGCCGGGAGAAGGCCGCGATCCGTTCCGCCAGTGTGAACGACTCGTCGAGCAGGTCGGGGCCGTCGACCAGGCGGGAGACCAGGCCGATCCGCTCGGCCTCGGCGGCGTCGATGTCGCGGCCGGAGAGCATGATCTCGAACGCCCTCGACGAGCCGATCGCGCGAGGCAGCAGATAGCTCAGACCGAGTTCGCTGGCGGTCAGCCCGTTGTTGATGCCCGCCGCCCGGAAGTAGGCGTCGCGCGAGGCCAGCCGGATGTCCGCGGCCAGCGACAGGCAGAACCCGCCGCCGATGGCGGCGCCGTTGACGGCGGCGATCACCGGCTGGTGCATGCGGCGGATCGCCAGCACCACGTCATCGAGGATCTCCATGGCGCGCAGCGCGATCGACGGCCTGGTCAGTCCGTCGATGTGTGGCGGGCTGCCGGCGGAGGACTGGTCGGCGCCGGAGCAGAACCCGCGGCCCGCGCCGGTGAGCACCACCGCACGCACCGAGTTGTCGTTGCTGATCGACTCGAGGGACTCCTTGAGCGGGACCATCACGTCGAAGGCCATGGCGTTCATCCGCTCCGGGCGGTTGAGGGTCACCAGGGCCACATTCTCGCGGGGCCGCTCGACCAGGACAAAGCTCACTGCCGGTCTCCTGTTCGACGACGGACGTTAGATCGCGCCGACACTACGGCGTATCCGGCGCCAACCCGACGAGACGCGCTCGCCAAACGCGTCGTCCGATTCCCGCCAGCGCCGAGTCCCGGGATTTCGCAGTCTGATTCAGGCGACCACGTCGCCACCTTCAGCAGATCTCCCGAAAGGACTCATCATGTCTTCGCGCCTGGACTCCAAGGTCTTCATCGTCACCGGCGGCACCTCCGGCATCGGTCTCGCGGTTGCCCGGCGGCTCACGGCGGAGGGCGCCGCGGTCGTGCTGGGGGCTCGCCGGAGGGACGTCGGCGAAGACGCTGCCCGGAACATCCGTGCCGCCGGCGGTTCCGCGATCTTCGTGCCGGCAGATGTGTCGGTGGAGGCGGATGCCGCGGCGCTGGTCGCCGCCGCGGTCGCCGAGTTCGGGCGGCTGGACGGGGCATTCAACAACGCGGGCGGCGTCAATGCGTCCGGTCCGGTCTCCGGTATCGACGGTGCCGACTGGGACGCGGAGCTCGCGCAGAACGTCACCAGCGTCTTCAACTGCCTCAAGCACCAGATTCCCGCGGTCCTCGAGACCCGCGGGGCGATCGTCAACAACGCGTCGAATCTGGGTGTCGTCGCGCTCCCCGAGGTCGCGCCCTACGTTGCCGCCAAGCACGCCGTCGTGGGCCTGACCAGGTCCGTCGCGCTGGAGGTTGCCGAGCGGGGCGTCCGGGTCAACGCCATCACCACCGGAGGGGTCGACACGCCGCTCTCCCGCGGGTCCATGGCACCCACCGACGAGGCGATGGCGCAGATAGCCGCCCTGCATCCGGTCAACCGCGTTGCGCAGCCGGACGAGATCGCACCGTTCGTCGCGTTCCTGCTGAGCGACGAGGCGTCGTTCGTCACCGGTGCGGCTCTGTCGATCGACGGCGGCTTCACCGCGCGCTGAGCGGGACCGAGGCACATGCGGCCCGGAGGTCCGCTCCGGGCCGCATGTGTGTCCGTCCGCTGCCCGTCGGGCGAGGCGGTCAGAGCGCGGCCTTGCGCCGCCTCGCGTTGAGCACGGACAGCCCGGCGATCACGAGAAACAGCACCGTCGTGGAGATCAGCTGGTTGCGGGCGTCGGCGTCGGTGAGCATCAACAGGATCAGCCCGATGAGGGCGGCCAGGGTGGCCCAGCTCAGGTAGGGGAAGCCCCACATCCGCAGGGTCAGCTTGCCCTCGGCCTCGAGCCGCCGGCGCAGCCGCAGCTGCGAGACCACGATGAAGATCCAGATCACCAGCAGCGCGGCCCCGACCGCGTTGAGCAGGATCGAGAGCAGCGAGTCCGGCAGCAGCCAGTTGAGCAGCACGCTGACGAAACCGAAGAACACGGACAGCACCACCGCGTTGGTGGGCACCCCGGTCTTGGACAGGCCGCCCAGCAGCGCAGGACCGTCGCCGCGACGGGCGAGCGAATAGGCCATCCGGGAGGTGCCGTAGACGTTCGCGTTGAAGGCCGACAGCAGCGCCACCACGACCACCAGTTCCATGAAACCGGCGACGTAGGAGATGTGCGCCTGGTTCAGGACGGCCACGAACGGCCCGCTCTGCAGCTGCGGCGAATCCCAGGGCAGCACCAGCACCATGATCGCGATCGAGCCGATGTAGAACACGCTGATGCGCCACACCACGCTGCGCACGGCCGTGGCGATCGAGTGCTCGGGGTCCTTCGACTCCGCCGCGGCGATCGTCACGATCTCGATGCCGCCGAACGCGAACGCGACCACGAGCAGTCCCGCGGCGATGCCCGCGAAGCCGTTCGGCATGAACCCGCCCTGGCCGAACAGGTTCGTGAACCCGACCGGGTCGGTGTCCGGCAGCAGCCCGAAGACCAGCAGCACGCCGATGACGAGGAACGCCACGATGACGGTGACCTTGATGGCCGCGAACCAGAACTCGAACTCCCCGAAGTTGCTGACCTTTGCCAGGTTCACCACCGCGAAGAAGGTGACGAAGACCAGCGCGACCACCCACTGCGGCACCCCGGGCAGCCAGCCGTGCACGATCGCCGAGGCGCCGGTGATCTCGGCGCCGAGCACCATGATCAGCATGAACCAGTAAAGCCAGCCCATCGTGAAGCCGGCCCACTCGCCGATGCCGATGCGCGCGTAGTGGCTGAACGAGCCGCTGGCCGGGATCGCGGCGCCCATCTCGCCGAGCATCCGCATCACCGCGATCACCACGATGCCGGCGATCACGTACGAGATCAGTACGGCGGGGCCGGCCTTCGCGATGCCCACGCCGGTGCCCAGGAACAGGCCGGCCCCGATGGCGGACCCGAGGCCCATCATCGTCAGATGACGGACCTTGAGCCCGTGGCCGAGGTGGCTGGTGTCGCCCTGCTCCTCGAGCGGCGCCGGGGAGGTCGAGTTCGCGGTCATCAGTCGTTCGCGTGCAGGGCGGCGTTCAGCTCGACGCCGGTGCCCTTGTGCGCGACGACCTCGACCGCGCCGCTGACGGAGTTGCGGCGCAGCAGGATGTTGGAGGTGCCGTTGAGGTCCTTGGCCTTGACGACGGTGCCGTCCGGGCCCTGCACCTTGGTGCCCGCGGTGATGTAGAGGCCCGCCTCGACGACGCAGTCGTCGCCGAGTGAGATGCCGAGGCCGGAGTTCGCGCCCAGCAGGCAGCGCTTGCCCACCGAGATGACCTCCTTGCCGCCACCGGAGAGGGTGCCCATGATCGACGCGCCGCCGCCGACGTCGGATCCGTCGTCGACGACCACGCCGGCCGAGATGCGGCCCTCGACCATCGAGTTGCCGAGGGTGCCGGCGTTGAAGTTCACGAAGCCCTCGTGCATGACGGTGGTGCCCGACGCCAGGTGCGCGCCGAGACGGACCCGGTCCGCGTCGGCGATCCGCACGCCGGACGGGACCACGTAGTCGACCAGACGCGGGAACTTGTCCACGCCGTAGACGGTGACCGGGCCGCGGGCGCGCAGCTTGGCGCGGACCAGCTCGAAGCCCTCGACCGCGCAGGGGCCGAAGTTCGTCCACACCACGTTCGCGAGCAGGCCGAAGACGCCGTCGAGGTTCAGACCGTGCGGCTGGACCAGGCGGTGCGAGAGCAGGTGCAGGCGCAGGTAGGCGTCGTGCGCATCGAGGGGGGCGGCGGTCAGGTCGGCGATGGTCACGCGGACCGCGACCTGGCGGACCCCGCGGGCCTCGTCCTCGCCGGTCAGCGCGGACAGCTCGGCGGGCACGTCGCCGGCTTCGAGTACGACGGTCCCGGCCTGGTCGAACTCGCCGAGGGCGGGCTCGGGGTACCAGGTGTCGAGGACGACGCCGCCCGTGGTCACGTTTGCGATGCCGACTGCAGATGCTCCCTGAATGCTCACGGGCAGTCAGGGTACCGGCCGGGCCGGTGAACCCCTACCGGCCCGCGTCCGTGGAACGGGCAGTGACGAGATGATCTTGGTCGACGAAGGGCCACACGGATGACGGCACGACGGGGACGCACGGGGCTCACCGGGGCGATTCGGCTCGGGGGAGTGGGACTGCTGCTCGCGGCGGCGGTGGCCGCCCTGCCGGTGGGCGCGGCGTCGGCGGCGCCGACCGGGTCGGTGGGCGGGACCCCGACCTGCCCCGGCGCGGGGCGGGCCCCGGTGCTGGTGGGCACCGTGCCCGGCGCGGTGCTCGAGGGCGCCGCGGTGGACGGCGCCGGCCGGCTCTACGTCACCGACCTGGTCAGCGGCCGGGTGTTCCGCCTCGCCGGCCCCGGAGCGCCCGCGGTGCCGATCGCGACGGTCCCCAGCGGCGGTGCCGGTGCGCTGGCCTGGGCGCCGGACGGCGGGCTGCTGGTCGGCTATGGGGCCGACGCCCGGGTGCTGACCGGCGATGCGACGCGGTCCGCGGGCATCGTGAAGGTGGACGTGAACACCGGAGCGGTCCGGCCGTTCGCGTCGGGCCTGAGTGCGGCGAACGGGATGGCGGTGGCCGCGGACGGCACCGTCTACGCGACCAACGACTTCGGTTCGCTGGTCGGGCGGGTGCTGCCGAACGGGGTGGTGCAGCCGGACTGGGCGGTGCTGCCCAGCGCGAACGGCGCGGCGCTCAGCGCCGACGGCCGGTACCTGTACGTCTCGCGGACCTTCGCCAATCCGGGAGTGAGCCGCATCCCGGTGGCCAACCCCGGTGCGCCGGAATCGCTGGTGACCTTCCGAGGCGGTGACGTGATCGCCGCACCGGACGGCCTGACGCTGGACCCGCAGGGCCGGCCGATCGTGCCGACCGACATCGGCGGCGAGATCCTCCGGGTGGACGGTCCGGAGCAGTTCTGCGCGCTGGCGTCCGGACTGCCGGGCTCGAGCGTGCTCACCTACGGCAACGGGGCGTCCGGGTTCTCGGCGGGCCGGCTGTTCCGGGCCGGCTTCGACGGCGCGATCTACGAGACAGGCGCCTAGCGCTCGTGCGCGGCAGAGCCGCCTAACCTGGTCGGGTGACCTCACTGCCTCGCGTGGACCTGCACGCCGACCCCATCGACCTGACCGCCGCGCTGGTGGACATCCCCAGCGTCTCCCAGGACGAATCGCTGATCGCCGACGTGGTGGAGGCCGCGTTGCGCGAGCAGACGACGGGCTTCGAGGTGATCCGCAGCGGCAATTCGGTGCTGGCCCGCACCAACCGCGGCCTGCCCAGCCGGGTGATGCTGGCCGGGCACCTGGACACCGTGCCGATCGCGGACAACGTGCCGAGCCGGCGCACCGTGGACGCGGCGGAGGGCGACGTGCTGCACGGCTGCGGCACCGTCGACATGAAGTCCGGCGACGCGGTGTTCCTGCACCTGGCCGCGACCGTCTCCGACCTCGCGCACGACCTGACGCTGGTGTTCTACGACTGCGAGGAGATCGCCGCGCAGTACAACGGGCTCGGCCGCATCGAGCGCGAGCTGCCTGAGTGGCTGCAGGCAGACGTCGCCGTCCTGGGTGAGCCGTCCGGCGGCTTCATCGAGGCCGGCTGCCAGGGCACCCTGCGGGTGCGGCTCACCGCGTCCGGCACCCGCGCCCACTCGGCGCGGTCCTGGCTGGGGGACAACGCGATCCACAAGCTGGCCCCGCTCCTCGCGCGGCTCGCGGACTACCAGCCGAGGTCGGTGGACATCGACGGCTGCGTGTACCGGGAGGGGCTGTCGGCGGTGCGGATCTCCGGGGGCGTGGCGGGCAACGTGGTGCCCGACGCGGCCGACGTGGACGTCAACTTCCGGTTCGCGCCGGACCGCAGCGTCGAGCAGGCGATCGCGCACGTCCGCGAGGTGCTCGGTGGCTTGGACCTCGACCTCGAGGTGACCGACTCCTCGCCCGGCGCGCTGCCCGGTCTGGGCGCCCCGGCGGCGGCCGCGCTGATCGAGGCCGCGGGCGGGCAGTTCCGGGCCAAGTACGGCTGGACCGACGTGTCCCGCTTCTCCGCGCTGGGCATCCCCGCGGTGAACTACGGCCCCGGCGACCCGAACCTGGCGCACAAGCGCGACGAGCGCGTCCCGGTGCAGCAGATCACCGACGTCACCGCCGTCCTGCGCGGGTACCTCAGCGCCTGAACGCGTCCGGCCCCGCCTCGGTGAACGAGGCGGGGCCGGAACGGGTGTGGCTGTCTCAGCCGATGCTGAAGGGCTGGCCCCACAGGGTGGTGGTGCTGGTGACGGTGTCGGTGTTCACCGTGACGGTCGCGAAGGAGCGGGCC
>NZ_JBFUHZ010000076.1:0-7188 GCF_056402135.1 Rhodococcus sp. P4_C10
GAGCCCCGGCACCGGCCCCCGCACCGGTGCCCCCGCACCTGCCCCGGCCCCCGCACCGGCTCCGGCTCCGGCCCCCGCACCGGCTCCGGCGCCCGCACCCGCCCCAGCGCCGGGGCCCTCCGGTGACGGCGGCGCCGGCGTCGCGAACGGCGTCGTGAACGGCGTCGGCGGCGTGGCCAACGGCGCGGGCGCCGTGGTCGACGGGGTCGGCCAGGGACTCGGCGGCGTCGTGGGCGGCCTCGGCGGGGTGGTGGGCGGCCTCGGCAACGGCGTCGGCAACGTCCTCGGCGCCGTCGTCGGCGGCGAGTAGGCCGGACCAGGTGAGGAGCGAGGCAAAGGTGTTGGCATCCGGCTCCGTGGCCACCCCCGCGACCGCGTCGGCGGCCGCCCGGGCGCTGCTGGCCGACGCGCGCCACGGGCACCCCCACCGACTGGTCCGGGGCGCGTCGGGCACCGGGAAGTCCGCGCTGCTCGCGGCGGTCCGGGATGCGGCCGACAGGGCTTCGGACGCAATGGTTTTCAGTGGCGCCGCGCCCGGCGGTGCGGTGTTCGACGGTGCCGCGCCCCCGCCGGGCTCGGTGGTGCTGGTCGACGACGCCCACCTGCTCGCCGCGCGCAGCCTCTCGGCCCTGGCCGAGGTCGCCGCCCGCCCCGACGTGACCCTCGTCGTCGCCGCCGAACCCCGCCCCGCCAACGACGCACTGCGCGCGCTGTCCGCCGCCCTCGACGGCACCGTCGCCCTGGGGCACCTCTCGCCCCGTGACACCGCTGCGCATGCGGAACTGCTGCTGGGCATGAGCCTGCCGCCGCAGGTCGTCACGCTGGTGCACCGGCTCACCGGCGGGCTCCCCCGCTGCGTCGACGCCGCCCTCGCGCCCCTGCGCGCCGGCGGCCTGACCCGAGACGGCCTCGACCGGGCCGTGACAGCGGCGGTCACGGACTGCCACCACGACGTGCTTGGCGGGCTCGACGCCGACCTGCTGGCCGCCCTGGCCGTCGCGACCACCGGCGCCGGGCTGGATGCCGCGGAACTCGGCCGAACCCTCGAACTCGTGCCGGACGCCGCCCGCGACCTGGTGGACCGGACCCGCGCCTGCGGGCTGGTGCTGCCGTCCGGCGCCCTGCTCGCCTCGGCGCACGAACCCCTGCGGTCGTTGCTCGGCGCCCGGCGGGTGGCCGGGCTGCAGGCCGAGGCGTTGCGGGCCCGGGTCACGCTGGGGACGCTGGACCTCCCCTCCGCCCGCGCCTTCGCCGAGGCGGGGGTGACGGACCCTGTCCTTGCCGAGTTCCTGTGCGAGCAAGCCGAACTCGCCCCGCCCCGCCGGGCTGCCGAGCTGTACGCGTCCGCACTGCGGGCCGGCGCCGACGGCCCGCGCCTGGCGCTGCGCCGAGCGGAGGCGGCCGGACTCTGCGGCGACCTGGACACCGCGGTCCGGTTGGCAGACGGCCGGCTCGAGCACGCCGCGGACCTACCGGCTGCCGAACTGGCGGCCGCGGTGCGGATTGCGGCGAGCGTCGCCGCGCACCAGGGCATGGTGACCCGCAGCGCCGACCTGTACGAGTGGCTCGGCCCGGTGCGCGCCGGGGTCGACCGCCCGGTCGCGGCGATGGTGCTGCTGGCCGCCGGCCGACCCGAGTCGGCGTCCGTCATGTCCGGCATCGCGCTGTCCGACAACGGAACTGGTGGCCCTCCACCGAGCCTGGTGCCGCCCACGTCGGGTGCGGCCGCCGCGACCCTGCTCGCGGACGGCCTGCGGCAGTCACTCGACGGGTCCACCGCGATCGCCCTGAACACCCTGACCCGCGCGCTGTCCCTGGGCGCCAACGCATCACGCACCACCTTCCTGCCGGACACCGGCGCGGCGGTCACCGCCCTGGCGGCACTGCACTGCGGTGAACTCGACCGGGCCCGTGCGGTGCTGCAGCGGGCGCTGGACACCGACGCGGAGGGCGGGGTGAGCCGGGCCCGGCACCTGCTGCTGCTCGCCTGGGTGTCGATGACCCATGGCGACCTCGATTCCGCTGCGCAGGAACTGAACTCGGTCTCGCCCGGCGAGCTGAACCCCCGCGACGCGCTGTTCGCCGCGGCACTGCGGGTGGGCCTGGCCCGTCGCACCGGCGACGTCGGCGCACTGCGCCAGTCCTGGGAGCGGGCGCAGACGGTGGTCGCCGAGCACTGCGTGGACCTGCTGAGCCTGCTGCCGCTGGGCGAGCTGTGGCTGGCCGCGGCCCGGCTGCAGGAACTGCACCGCGTCGCACACCTGGTGGACCAGGCCCGCGAGCTGCTGACGCGGCTCGGCGAGCCGCCGCTGTGGGGTTCGCCGCTGCACTGGTACGGGGTGCAGGCCGCCATCCTGGCCGAGACACCCGCCGACCTGGTGCCGCACGCCCACGCGCTCGGCGTCGCCGCCGAGACCAGCACGTACGCGGCCGGACTGGCCCGCGCCGGCCGCGCCTGGCTGCGGGTGCTGCAGGGCGTGACCGACGCGACCGAGGTGGAACAGTCCGCCCGCACCCTGGCCGGGATCGGCCTGCCCTGGGACGGCGCCCGGTTGGCCGGCGAGGCCGCGCTGCGCGCCACCGACACCCCCGCCGCGACCGCCCTGCTGCAGGTGGCACGGTCGTTGCGCCCGGCTGCGCCGGTTCCCGCCGACGTCGCACCCGCGTCGGGCACCGCGGCGCAGTCCGTGCCGACGGGCGGTCTGACGGAGAGAGAGTCGGACGTGGCGCGCCTGCTGGTGACGGGCCTGACCTACCGGGACATCGGCGCGCGGTTGTTCATCTCCGCGAAGACCGTCGAGCACCACGTGGCGCGGATCCGACGCCGGCTCGACGCCCCGACCCGGGCCGAGATGCTCTCGATGCTGCGGGCCATGGGTTACGGCGGGTAGGAGACCTTCCCCCGTCCGCGTCGCGGGACTACGTTTGGAACCGCACGTGCGCGATCCGAAGAGGTCTCCTGCCAGGGGCACGACCGGAAGGGTGAAGCCGATGCCGTACAGGGTTGGCGTGTTCGTCGGCAGTCTCTCGAAGAACTCCATCAACCGCAGGCTCGCGACGGCGCTGATGCGCCGGAGTCCCGACGGACTGGCGATGCAGGAGATCCCGATCCGGGACCTGCCGCTCTACAACCACGACTACGACGCCGAGTACCCGCCCGTGGGCGTGGCGTTCAAGGCGGCCGTCGCGAGCGTGGACGCGCTGATCTTCGTCACCCCCGAGTACAACCGCTCCATCCCCGGCGCGCTGAAGAACGCGATCGACTGGGGTTCTCGGCCATGGGGCCAGAACTCGTTCGCGCTCAAGCCCTCCGGGGTGATCGGCACCTCGCCGGGCCACATCGGCACCGCCGTGGCGCAGCAGCACCTGCGCAGCGTGCTGTCGTTCGTGAACTCGCCGGAACTGGCTCAGCCGGAGGCGTACATCCAGTTCCACGACGGCCTGATCACCGAGGACGGCGAGGTCACCGTCGAGTCCACCGCCGAGTTCCTCGACAAGTGGCTTCGGCTGTACGAGGAGTTCGTGTGCAAGGTGATCAGCGTCAACCCGAAACCGGCGCCGTAGCCCGCCTCAGCGAGGAGCGGGCGCGAGCACCATCACCGGGATCCGCCGGTCGGTGGCCCGCTTCTCGTAGCCCGCCCAGCCCGGGTAGATCTCGAGGCCGCGGCGCCACAACCGGTCCCGCTCGTCGCCCTCGGCCTCGTACGCGTACATCTGCCGCGGCGCACCCCCGGACACCACCACGGTGCACTCGGGATTCTTGCGCAGGTTGTAGAACCACGCCGGATTCCCGTGCTGGCCGACATTCGACGCGATCACCACCACGCGGTCGCCGTCGAGCAGGCCGACTAGTGGCAGGGTGCGGCGAATCCCGCTCTTGGCTCCGGTGGTGGTGAGCATGACCATCGGCAGCCCGGTCAGCATGCTGGTGAACGTACGTCTGCCGTTGGTCATCCGGAAGACCGGGCGGTCGATGTGGTGCAGCGTGCGCGCGTAGAACCACGCCATCGGCGCGCTGCCCCCGGAGGCGCGCACCAGCTTGTAGAACGGATTGGTGTCCCGATAGCTCTGCGCCGCAGTCACCGTTCCAGCGTAGTTCACCGCGGGCCGCGACACGAGACCCTCACCGCTGCAGTACGACCGACGCCTCCGAGGTGAGCGACGAGAAGGTCAGCGACTCCTCGAGGTAGAGAGTCACCTCGCGGTCGGTGTGACTGTCGTAGCCGATCGACAGGTCCGCGCCGAGGGTCAACTGGTTGTCCCCGCCCCGGGTCGACAGCACGTAGCCGCCCTGCACCGCCGGCGCCCAGACGACGTCGGCCACCAGGTCCTCGAGGTGGTGGAACACCGGATGACCCTCGTCCCGGGTCTCGCTCACCGCGGTGTACGCGTCCGCGTCGAGGACCACCGCGTACGGGCCCTCGACCCCGGCCAGTCGCAGCGCCGACAGCGCCGACGCCACCGCGTCGGGGACGGCCAGCGGGTCGGCCGGCATCTCGAACACCGGGTTGCTGCTCGACGGCCCGAGCCCGCGGATGCCGGCCTCCTCGAAGCCGCCGAACACGGCGCGGTCCTCGGCGAAGGCGACGGCCTTGGCGGCGTCCTTGACCGGCTGCCAGTCCGAGTCCAGCGAGCCCCGCGCCACGTCGTCCACCTCGGCGCGGCTGAGCGTGAACTGGAACCGCAACTCCACCAACGGGTGCACCTGGCGCTGCTGCGCGCGAATACGACTGTCCGAGGACCTGATCGGGCGCACCCGTCCCAGGTTGTGCGCGGAGTACGCGTACCCGAGCGGGCCCACCACGTCCACCACCCGTCGGCCGGCGACGTGCCGCTTGAAGGTCCGGGCGGCCTCCTCGCCGATCTGCTCCCACGCGGCCTCGGTGACCGGGGCCAGCCGACGGTGCAGGTTGCTCGAATCAGTCATTGCGCCACTCCTTTGAGGTCGCCGATCTGCAGGGACATTCCGTACCGGTCGGGCTCGGCGCCGGCGGTTGACGACGCGTCGTCTTCCGTTGCAGCGCCGGTCGTCTCGGGACCGCCGAGCGATTCCAGGACGTCCAGGCTGGGGGCGAAGAAGAGCGTGCCGGTGACGGCCGTGGAGAAGTCGAGGATGCGGTCGTAGTTGCCGGGCGGGTCGCCGAGGAACATGTGTCGGAGCATCTCCTCGGTGACCGACGGGTCCCTGGCGTAGCCGATGAAGTAGGTCCCGAACTCGACGTCGCCGAGGCTGCCGAAGGGCATGTTGTCCCGCAGGATCTCCCTTTCGGTGCCGTCCGCGTCGACCAGTGTGTTCAGTGCGACGTGCGAGTTGCTCGGCTTCACGGTGTCCGCGAGTTCGACGTTCTCGACCTTGGTCCGTCCGATCACC
Organism: Rhodococcus sp. P4_C10; assembly: GCF_056402135.1. NCBI lineage: Bacteria > Bacillati > Actinomycetota > Actinomycetes > Mycobacteriales > Nocardiaceae > Rhodococcus > Rhodococcus sp. P4_C10. The sequence goes on from NZ_JBFUHZ010000076.1 coordinate 5,372, forward strand.
CGCTCCTGGTCCTCGACGGTGAGCGACTGCCAGGCGGCCATGTCGTGCAGGTACTTCTGGACGATCACGTAGCTGCCGCCGGCGAACTCCTCGTCCTCGGCACCGACGAGGGCGGCCGCCCCGGCACCGGAGCCGACGGGGTTCTCCGTGCCGTCGACGAAGCCGAGCAGGTCGCGCGCGTCGAAGTAGCGGAACCCGGTGACGTCGTCGACGACGGTCGCCGCGTCGCCGAGCGCGTCGACGATCAGCCGGCCCAGTTCGAAGCAGAGGTCCGCGCGCGCCGCCTTGATGTGGAAGAGCACGTCGCCGGGCGTCGACGGGGCGCTGTGCACCTCGCCCCGCAACGGCACGAAGGGATGCAGGCCCGTCGGCCGGGTCCGCGGACCCACCCGGTCCCACAGGTCGGAGCCGAGGCCGACGACGCATTTCAGCGAGCCGGCCAACTCGCGGAAACCGACCGCCCGCACCAGCGATCCGACGTCCGCGCTCACCTCCAGGACCCGCCGCGCGTCCGCTCGCGAGGGACCCGCCGCCACCACCAGGAACAGTGCGGCCGAGCTGAGTGGTTCGAGGACGGGTTGCGGTTCGGGGCGGCTCATCGTGCTCCCGGAAGTTCGCGGCGGGGCTGCGGTTTTCCCGCCTGTGCGCGCACTCCACCTGAGGGTAGGACACCACCGGCGCCACCGCAGGGAGAGCAGACGACCCTGGTGGCGACGGCCCGAGGCAATCGGCTGGTTAAGGTGAACGCCAGTAGCGGCAACCGCCGCCGAACACGAGGAGACACGACATGACCGCGGGTCTCGGGCTGCGGGTGGGCGACACCACGGCCACCGCCATCCTGCAGCGGGGCGGCGGCCTGCTCGACGAGCCACCGGCCGTGGTGCGGGCAGCAACCCTGTTGCTCGGCGAGGACGCGGCGGTCCTCGGCGCACCGGCCGACCGCGAGGGCGTGCTGTCGCGGTTCACCTCACGGGTCGGCGACCCGGCCGGGCTGAGCGCGCCCGACGGAACGTCGTACCTCGCGGAAGACCTCGTCGCGACGGCAGTCAGTGGCCTGCTGCTGGCCGCCACCGAGCAGTTCCCCGACGACTTCCCGACCAATGCCGCCCTCCCGGTGGTCGCCACCTACCCCTCGCACTGGGACGCCGCCACCGTGGCCGCCTTGCGCGAGGCGCTCGACCACGTCGGCCAGGCGTCGGTGACGCTGATGCCCGACGCGGTGGCCGCCGTGGCCTGGCTCGAGGCCGCGCACGGCCCGCTCGGCGACGCCGTGGTCGGGGTGTACCACCTCGGCTCCGCGGGCCTGGACGTCTCGCTGGTCCGCACCGGCGAAGACGCCGGGCTGCTGCGGCCGTCGACCTACACCACCCTGTTCGGCGGCGACAGCCTCGACCGCACCGTCGTCGAGCACGTGCTCTCCGTCGTCGCCGCCGATCTCGGGCCGGTCGACACCGCCGATCCGGCTACCCGTGCGCAACTGACGACGCTGCGCGAACGCTGCCGCGAGGCCCGGGAACAACTGTCGACGCAGGACACCGCTGCCGTGCCCGTCGAGGTCGCGGGCGTCCACACCAGCGTCACCCTGACGCGGACCGAACTGGACGAGATGCTCCGCGGCCAGGTCGCCGGGTCGCTGACGATGGTCGAGGAGAGCATCCGCGCCCACGAACTCGAACCCGCCGTCGTGCGGACGGTGCTGCTGACCGGTGGCGGTTCGGCCATGCCGCTGGTCGCCGAACTCGCCGCGCAGACCCTCGACCTGCCGACCGTCTCCGCACCGGAGCCCGGCCGGGCGGTCGCGCACGGCGCCGCGATCC
>NZ_JBFUHZ010000077.1:0-7821 GCF_056402135.1 Rhodococcus sp. P4_C10
GGCCCGCTCCTTCGCGACCGTCACGGTGAACACCGACACCGTCACCAGCACCACCACCCTGTGGGGCCAGCCCTTCAGCATCGGCTGAGACAGCCACACCCGTTCCGGCCCCGCCTCGTTCACCGAGGCGGGGCCGGACGCGTTCAGGCTCAGTACAGCGCGGAGGCCAGCTTGCGGCGCGCGGCGACCACCATCGGGTCGGCCGGGTCGAAGAGCTCGAACAGCTCGAGCAGCCGGGTCCGGGCCGCGGTCCGGTCGTCGCCCGCGGTGCGCCGGATGGTCTCGATGAGCCGGCCGAACGCCTCCTCGGCCTGCTGGGTGTAGAGCAGCGCGTCGGCGGCGTCGAGCTGCGCCTGCACGTCGGTCGGGGCGGCGTCCGCCTTGGCGACCGCGTCGGGCGCCACGTCCTGCACCCGGGCCAGGAAGCGCACCTGGCGGATGGCGCCGAGCGCGGCCGTGTTGCCCGGCTCCGCGTCCAGGATCGCCTGGTAGCCCGCCTCGGCGCCGACCAGGTCACCCTCGGCGAGCGCGTCCTCGGCGGCGACGAACCGCGGGTCCTCGGCCTCGGGCTCCTCCTCTTCCCCACCCGACGCCGGCGGACCGGCGAGCTTGCCTGCCGTGGCGAGCAGCACCTGCTCGAGCCAGCCACTGACCTGGTCCTCGGGCTGGACACCCTCGAAGTCGGCGAGCGGCTGCCCCGCGGCCACGGCCACCACGGTCGGGATGGCCTGCACACCGAACGCCTGCGCGATCCGCGGGTTCGTGTCGACGTCCACCCGGGCCAGGACCCAGTCACCCGCGCCCCGGCGGGCCAGGGACTCGAGCACCCCGGAGAACTGGACGCTCGACGGGCTCCGCTCGGACCACATCGAGACGAGCACCACCACCTGGGACGACCGCTCGAGCACCTCCGGCTCGAAGGTGGCCTCGGTGACGTCGACGACCGGCGCGAGCCCGGTCGGGCCCGCCTCGCCGACGGGGCCCGTCGGTTGCTGCGACGGCGGCGGGGACTGCGCGCGGTCCTTGAGGGCGGACAGGTCCACGGCCCCGGACATGGCGGCGGCCGCGGCGGCCGAGGGACGTGCGGGCGGGCGAGAGCCAGGTCGAGTCACACCCAACAGTCTGGCACGCCCACCCCGGTGTCAGCGCGCCTAACCCCTCCCACCCGGACCCCGGTACGCCCGGAAACCCCCGGACCCCCAGATACGCGCAGTGCCCCCGCGCACGGCCCAGCGCTCGAACACGATCGTCCCGAACGGCGGCACGCTCGACACCAACGCCCAGAAGGTGGTCATCAGGTCCCACTTCAGCGACCGCGCGGTCACCAGCGCGATCAACACGAACGGAACGAAGGCGGCGATGCCGTGCACCATTCCGGGGATCCGGACGGCCTCTTCGTACCCGAGCACCCACTTGAAGAACATCGCAACCAGCAGGGCGGCCCAGGTGACGGCCTCCCACTGGGCAACCAGGCGGAACCGCTTCGCGGGCGTGGACACGTCGAGGATCTTCGGCATGCCCACCATTGTGCCTGAGCAAATCGGACAACAAGGCGCCGTCGTGTGTGATCTACGACGCCTTGTAGTCGGATTCGGTTGGTGCAGTTGTGGCCGCTGACCGGGCGAGTTACTGCTGGGGAACGCGGATGATCAGTGCGTCGCCCTGACCGCCGCCGCCGCACAGTGCGGCCGCGCCGACACCGCCGCCGCGACGCTGCAGCTCGAGCGCCAGGTGCAGGGCGATCCGCGCACCCGACATGCCGAGCGGGTGCCCGACCGCGATCGCGCCGCCGTTCACGTTGACCTTGTCCGCGTCCAGGCCCAGCTCCCGGGTCGACGCGATGCCGACCGCCGCGAACGCCTCGTTGATCTCGACGAGGTCGAGGTCGGTGGGCGCAATGCCCTCCTTCGCGCACGCCTTCGCGATCGCGCGGGCAGGCTGCGACTGCAGGGTGGAGTCCGGTCCGGCGACGACGCCGTGGGCGCCGATCTCGGCGATCCAGCTCAGACCCAGCTCCTCAGCCTTGGCCTTGCTCATCACGACCACCGCGGCGGCACCGTCGGAGATCGGCGAGGCCGAACCGGCGGTGATGGTGCCGTCCTTGCTGAAGGCCGGACGCAGCTTGCTCAGGGACTCGGCGGTGGTGTCGGCGCGGATGCCCTCGTCCTCGGCGAAGACGATCGGGTCGCCCTTGCGCTGCGGGATCTGCACCGGCACGACCTCGTTGTCGAACAGGCCGTTCTTCCAGGCGCGGGCGGCGTTCTGGTGCGACGCCGCGGCGAACGCGTCCTGCTCCTCACGGGTGATGTGGCTGGCTTCCTGCTGGTTGACCTGCTCGGTCAGCAGCCCCATCGCCTGGTCGGTGAAGATGTCGTGCAGCCCGTCGTAGGCCATGTGGTCACGCAGGGTGACGTCGCCGTACTTGAAGCCCTCGCGGCTCTTCTCGAGCATGTGCGGCGCGCGGCTCATCGACTCCTGGCCGCCGGCGACCACGATGTCGAACTCGCCGGCGCGGATCAGCTGGTCGGCCAGCGCGATCGCGTCGACGCCGGACAGACACACCTTGTTGATGGACAGGGCCGGCACGTCCATGGGGATGCCGGCGGCCACGGCGGCCTGGCGGGCGGGCATCTGACCCGCACCCGCGGTGAGCACCTGGCCCATGATCACGTACTCGACCTTCTCGGGCGCGACGCCGGCCTTCTCGAGCGCGCCCTTGATGGCGATGCCACCGAGATCGGACCCGGAGAAGTCCTTGAGTGAACCCAGGAGCCGCCCCATCGGGGTACGGGCTCCGGCGACGATTACAGAACTGCTCACGGCTTCCTCCAAAGATCAGTGCGGGCGGGCACCGGTTAAAGCCACATCCCCACGAGAACTACCAAGACGGTAACGCTAACGTCAATGTCATGACACACTCTGCCCCCAGCTCGGCCACTTCCCCCCTGGCCTCCGACCTCGTAACGGCCATCGACCACGTCGGCATCGCAGTGCCCGACCTCGACGTTGCGATCGCCTGGTACGCGGAACACCTGGGCCTCGTCTCCACGCACGAGGAGACCAACGAGGAGCAGGGGGTCCGCGAGGCCATGCTGTCGGTGCCCGGCAGCCCGGCGGGCTCCACCGCGATCCAGCTGCTCGCGCCGCTCAACGAGAACTCCACGATCGCCAAGTTCATCGACCGCAGCGGCCCGGGCCTGCAGCAGCTCGCCTACCGCGTCACCGACCTCGACGCGATCTCCGAGCGCCTGCGCGCCGGCGGCGTCCGGCTGCTCTACGACGCACCGCGCCGCGGCACCGCGAACTCGCGGATCAACTTCCTGCACCCGAAGGACGCCGGCGGCGTGCTGGTCGAGCTCGTCGAGCCGGCCGCCGACGGCGGGCACTGAGCACCCCCTTTCAACCACACCTGACCGCCGTGCGGGGAGCCGAACGCCTCCCGCGCGGCGGTCTCGCGTATTTTCATCACGCCTGACAGGGCGACGACACCACAAGCGCAGCGACGGTAGGTTATGAGCATGGCCAACGAGCACGACCGCGGATCGATTCCGCTCCCCTTCACCGTCGCACGCAAGGGTTACGACCGCGACGAGGTTCGTCACTACTTCGATCGTTTCGACGCCGAGCTGCGGGTGACCGCAACCGACCGGGACGCCGCGGCCGCACAGGCCCGGGACCTGGCGATGCAGCTCGAGGACGCACGCGACGAGATCGACGACCTGCGCAAGGACGTCGACCGGCTGTCCGTGCCGCCGACCACCGCCGAGGGCATGAGTGAGCGCATCTCCCGGATGCTGCGCCTCGCCTCCGACGAGGCCTCCGAGGTGCGCGCCCATGCGCAGGCCGAGGCCGCCGAGATGGTGTCCATCGCCCAGCAGGACAGCACCGCGATGCGCGCCGAGCACGAGACCCGGCTGGCCGAGCTCGCCGACCTCCGCTCCGCGCTCGAGACCGAGCACACGCAGACCATGGCCGCCGCGCGCACCGAGGCCGCCCGGATCGTCGAGGCCGCCCAGAGCGAGCGGGCCCGCATGGAGGCGGAGTCCGAGACCAAGCGCAGCCAGATCCAGCAGGACTTCGAGATCACCATGAGCGAACGCCGCACCAAGGTGGTCAGCGCGGTCGAGGAGCTCGAGGCGACCAGCAAGGCCGAGGCGGCCCGCCGGATCACCGACGCCACCAACGAGGCCCGGCGCCGGCTGCAGACCGCCACCGAACAGGCCGAGAAGCGGATCGCCCACGCCAAGGAGCTCGCCGAGGAGCTGCGGGTCCTCCGGGGCCGGGTCCTCGCGCAGCTCTTGGGCATTCGCGGCCAGCTCGATTCGGTGCCGGCGATGCTGGCCTCGGTCAACCGGGAGGGCGAGCTGCTCGACGGCGTCAACGAGTCCGAGCGCAAGGACCGCCGGGACTCAGCGGCCGCCGAGGACGAGGCTCACGGCGAGTCCGATCAGAACGACGCCGGCCAGGACGAGCACGGGTCCGCGGACGAGTACCAGGACTCCGAGCGGGACGTCACGACCAACGCCGGGTGATCCCGCGGGACCCGCGCCCGTTCCAGCATCCTGAGTGCCAGTGCCGGCGGTCCTCGGCTCCGCCGATGGCGTCCGCCGGCCAGGCCACCAGGTGCGCGACGCCGGGCCGGATCTCGTGGTCACAGCCGGGGCACCGGTAGGTCTTGGTGGCGCGGGCGCCCGGGATCTGCCGGACCTGGTACTGCTCGCCGTCGTAGCCGGCCGGGCCGGACTCCACACGGGCCTGCGAGCCACCCAGCGGCGACGGCGGCTCGGCGCGACGGTGATGATTGCGGCGGGGCATGAATCCAGCCTAAATGTCGCTCAGAACAGCCTGAACTCGGTGCTCTCGATTCCGCGCAGCGCCTCGTAGTCGAGGGTCATGCAACGGATTCCGCGGTCCTCCGCCAGCGTCCGGGCCTGCGGCTTGATCTGCTGCGCGGCGAACACACCGGTGACCGGGGCCAACAGCGGGTCCCGGTTGAGCAGTTCGAGGTAGCGGGTCAGCTGCTCGACGCCGTCGATCTCACCGCGACGCTTGATCTCCACCGCCACCGACGCGCCGTCGGCATTGCGGCACATCAGGTCCACCGGGCCGATCGCCGTCATGAACTCGCGCCGCACCAGCGTGTAGCCGGGGCCGAGTGTCTCGACGTGCTCGGCGAGCAGCTCCTGCAGGTGCGCCTCGACGCCGTCCTTGATCAGACCCGGGTCGACGCCGAGCTCGTGCGAGGAGTCGTGTTCCACCTCGTCGATGGTGATCCGCAGTTCCTCGCCGGCCTTGTTGGTCACCACCCAGAGCTGCTTGCCGTCGCCGGCGTCGTCCTCGACCAGCCAACAGGGCGGGCTCATCCAGTTCAGCGGCTTGTAGGCACGGTCGTCCGCATGGATGCTCACCGAACCGTCGGACTTGACCAGCAGCAGCCGTCGGGCCTTCGGAAGGTGGGAGGTGAGACGGCCGACGTAGTCGACATGGCAGTTGGCAATCACGAGACGCACTCGGACCACACTAGAGCACGCCAGCGCCGGTCCCGACCACAGCTGGCCGGAGCCATTACGCTCGGCGATCATGGCAGTTCCCGGAGTTTCCACAGCCCCGCTGGGCTCACGCCTCCTCGGTTCCCCCACCGAGACGCCGCGGCGTCGGCGGCTGCGGGTACAGGTGCTGCTCACCGTCAGCCTGCTGGTGACCAACCTGGTCGGATTCGTCGTGGTCGGCGCGCTCATCGCGGTGGTCCCCGGACCGGAACTGCTGACTCGGGAGTTCCTCTTCGTCGACGCCGTCCTCGGCCCGGCCTATCTCGTCGTGGCCACCGTCGTCGGCCTGGTCTGGGGCACCCTGCGCGCCCTGCGTGGGCTGCGCTGGGCCGTCAAGGGCCGGGCGCCGAACCGCGAGGAGGCGGCCGCGGCGCTGTCGATGCCGTGGAAACTGACCCGTATCCAGATCGTGCTGTGGCTCGGCGGGCTGGTGGTGTTCACCACCGCCTACGCCATGGTCGATCCCGAGACCATCCCGAAGGTCTCGCTGACCATCGCGATGAGCGGCACCACCATCTGTGCCTTCGGATACCTGCTGGCCGAGTTCGCCCTGCGCCCCGCCGCCGCTCGGGCACTCGAGGCGGGCGATCCCCGCCGGGTCCGGATCGCGGGCGTCACCGGCCGCAACGTGCTGGCCTGGCTCCTCGGGACGGGGGTACCCGTCACCGGGCTGATCCTGGTCGCGCTGTTCTCGCTGCTGCACGAGGAGGCCAGCCCGGACCAGCTGGCGTGGTCGATCCTGGCCATCGGCGGCGCCGCGCTGGTGTTCGGACTGCTGCTCACCCTGCTAGGGGTGGCCGCGACCGTGGCGCCCATCCGGTCCGTCCGCGCCGCCATGACCGAGGTCGAGAAGGGCCACCTCGGTACCCGGATCCAGGTGTACGACGGCACCGAGCTCGGGGAACTGCAGAGTGGTTTCAACCGGATGGCGGAGGGCCTGTCCGAACGCGAACGAATCCGGGACCTCTTCGGCCTGCACGTCGGTCACGAGGTGGCCGAGGCCGCCATCGCGCGCAATCCCGAACTCGGCGGCGAGGAGCGCGAGGTCGCGGTGTTCTTCATCGACCTGGTGGGCTCGACGCAGCTCGCGGCGTCCCGTCCCCCGCAGCAGGTGGTCGACCTGCTCAACCGCTTCTTCGACGTGGTGGTCGACGAGGTGGACCGGCACGGCGGCTTCGTCAACAAGTTCGAGGGGGACGCGGCGCTGGCGATCTTCGGTGCGCCCGCGGACCTGGACGACCCGGCTGGGAGCGCGCTGGCCGCGGTCCGCCGGATCCAGCAACGGCTGCGCGTCGAGGTGCCCGACTGCGACGCGGCCGTCGGGGTCGCATCCGGCACCGCGGTGGCCGGAAACATCGGCGCCCGAAAGCGATTCGAGTACACCGTGATCGGCGACCCCGTGAACGAGGCGGCCCGCCTCTCCGAACTCGCGAAGACCGTTCCCGGAGCCGTGCTCGCCTCCGACCGCGCGGTGGCAGCGGCCGGCACCGTCGAGGCCGCACGGTGGACGCTGGGCGACACGGTGACCCTCCGCGGGCGCAGCGCGCAGACCCGCCTGGCGACGCCCCTGCCCTAGTTGACGCTCTTGATGTCGACCAGGAAGACCAGAGTCTGACCCGCGAGCTCCGAGCCGCTGCCGGCCGGACCGTAGGCGTCCTTCGGCGGGATCTCGGCGAGGACCTTCGAACCGACCTGCTGCCCGACGAGCGCCTGCGCGAACCCCGGGATGACCTGGCTCGGGGCGAACGTGGCCGGCGCACGACCGTAACTCTGGTCGAAGATCTCTCCGGTGTCCCAGCTCGTGCCCTGGTACTCGAGGGTCACCTGGTCGTTGGGTCCGACAGTGGCCCCGTCACCCTTTGCCACCACCGTGATCTTGGTTTCGGCCAGGTCCGGCTTGTCCGCGGGCAAGGTCAGCGTCGGCGGCTCGTCGCCGTTGAACTGCACGTTCAGGTCGCCGGCGCTCAGTGACGCATCCGAGGTGGACTCGTCGGACGCCGAATCCGACCCGCAGCCGGTCAGTGTCAGCGCGGTGACCGCGGCAAGCGCAAATGGGACAGAACGCAGCAGATTCTTTCGCGACAGCATTCGCACAGTCTGCCAGGGCGCCTCCGCGCGAAGATCGCCCGGCCCCGGAAACGCGAAATGCCCCGCACCACAACCCCTATAAGGAGTCGTGATGCGAGGCATTCGCAAAATATGTACGGCGGTGACCTACTCTCCCACACCCTGTCGAGTGCAGTACCATCGGCGCTGGAGGGCTTAGCTTCCG
>NZ_JBFUHZ010000078.1:0-6175 GCF_056402135.1 Rhodococcus sp. P4_C10
GTGGGCGTTCGCCCGGCACTACAAGTCAGAACAGGCCCGACGGACAGCGTTGCCGGCGTGGTTGCACACCTACAATCACCACCGGCAACACTCCGCCATCGGCAGGAACGTTCCCTTCAGTCGTTTGACCAACGTCCCTGGGCAGTACAACTAGGCGGCCACGAATCCTGGTCCGCGGCCCATTTCTCGCAGGGGCCCAGCCGATGTCCGCCGTCGACGAACTGTGCCCATGGATTCACAACTCGCACGTAGGAGGCTGTGCCACCACGGCATCTGACGCAGCCCGCGATCGCGACGGCCGGCGAGCCTACGAACGGACACAAAGGCGCGTCCGGCCGGGGCGGCGGACTGGTGAATACATGGTCATGGAAACATTCTCGTGAGCTGATCCGAGCACCGGCCGACCATCACACACATGGCATTCTCGCCAAACATGTTTCAGCACGTGACAATGCCGCACAGCCGTCCGCAGATTTTCGAATTTCGCGTCCACAGTGCGGGGTCTGCGTGATAGTACTTACGCACACAACAGAACCTCTCAAATCCGCGGACCCATTCTCCCACAACAGATACCGGGAGAATGGGGCCGCGCTGCCTGCCGTAGACCTCGGCCCTCGACACCTTCGAGGACGGCCGCTCGGCGGAGAAGGCGAAGTTGCTGCAGTCCCCCTCCCAATTGAACGGATCCGGGCTGGTGCACAGACGACATGCACCGGCCCGGCGTTGTTCGGTCGCGTTTGTCGCCGTGCCACAGATGGCGAGCTACAGGTTGGAACGCGGGCAGGAAATCGACCCTGTCCCGCGGCGAGTACACGGTCGTCACTCCGGCGTGACGGCACCACCACAGGACCACCGACCCCACCCTGCGGCCTCGAAGTCGACGGTCGTACCACAGCGAACAAGGAGCACCATGACACAGAACGCGATGACACGCGGCATCGCCGCCGGCGCGGCCACCACCCTCGCGGTCGGAGCGCTCGCCCTCCTCGGCACCGGCATCGCCGGCGCCGCCTCGGGCTCGGTCACCTGGGACGAAGGAGCCGCCCGTTTCACCCGGACGGTCAGCAACACCACTCCCGCGGTCGGCGAAACGGTAACCGTGACAACGAAGTTCGACCGGACCAGCTGGGTGGACGAGTTCATCTACAACGTCAAGGACCGTCACCCGTCCTGCCTGACCTACATCCCCGGCTCGGCGAAGATGACCGGCAACGGCGCGGCTCAGCCTGTCGCCAACCCCGAGGTCGTCGTCGACGAGGGCAACGGGAGAGGCTACGTCCGCGGCGCCTGGGGCGTCACCGACTGGGTCATCCAGAATCGCCCCGGCTTCGTCCAGACCCCGGTCTTCAGCGTCAGTTACACGGCGGGCAAGAACTGCGCCCGTGACACCGCCCTGCTCACCGGCATGGAGTACGGCGGATCACTCGGCGGCACCAACTCCCTCCGGGGCCCGTCCATCACCATGAGCAAGACCGGCACCGCCACCTCCCTCGCCGCCGTCACCGGTGCCCGGGTCGGCGTGCCGAGCACCCTGACCGCCACCGTCTCCGGCGGCGAGGCGGGCAACACCGTCGAATTCCGAGACGCCGGGACCAAGGTCGGCCAGGCCACGCTCGACACCAGCGGAAAGGCGACCCTCGCCTGGACCCCCACCCTCCCGGGCAGCCGCGCCGTCACCGCGCACTTCCTCGGCACCGGGTTCGCCGCCGCGTCCCAGTCGTCGACGGTCACGGTGCAGGTCGCCGAACAGAACACCCCCTCCACGATCGCCCTGGCCCCGGTCACCGATGCCCAGGTCGGCCGCGCCTCCACCATCACGGCCACGGTGACCCCGGCCGGAGCAGGTGGCACCGTGACCTTCAAGGACGGCGACATCGTCATCGGCACCACGCAGGTCGGGGCCGACGGCACCGCCACCACCGAGTGGACCCCGGCGGCAGCGGGGCAGAGCACCCTCACCGCCGAGTACTCGGGCAACGGCACCGTCACCGCATCCTCCGTCCAGGAATCGGTGACCGTTGCACCCGCCGACGAAGGCGGAACCGGCAGTCTCGGCAGCCTCGGCGGATTCGGCTCCAGCAACTGACAGCCAACTCGCCTTGAAGGGTCTGTCCCCGGCCAGATCGGCCGGGGACAGACCCTTTCCGGCACTCAACCCTGCTGCCGGGCCGCGGCGTCTGCGCCTAGGCTGAGGCCATGACCATCTCGCCTGATGAACATGTTGCCGTCGTCACCGGAGCGAGCTCCGGCATCGGAGAGGCCACCGCACGAACCCTCGCCGCGCAGGGGTTCCACGTGGTCGTCGGCGCCCGCCGCCTGGACCGCCTCGAGCACCTGGCCCGCGACATCGGCGGCACCGCGCTCGAACTCGACGTCACCGACGAGGATTCGGTGGACGCGTTCGCCGCGGTGCTGCCGAGGGTGGACGTGCTGGTGAACAACGCCGGCGGGGCCAAGGGCCTGGCAACCGTGATGGAGGCCGACCTGGACGACTGGCGCTGGATGTGGGAGACCAACGTCCTCGGCACGTTGCGGGTGACCAAGGCCCTGCTGCCCAAGCTGATCGAGTCGGGCAACGGCCTGATCGTCACCATCACCTCGGTGGCCGCGTTCGAGGCCTACGACAACGGCTCGGGCTACACCAGCGCCAAGCACGCGCAGGCCGTGCTGCACCGGACCCTGCGCGGCGAGCTGCTCGGGCAGCCCGTCCGGCTCACCGAGATCGCGCCGGGCGCGGTGGAGACCGAGTTCTCCCTGGTGCGCTTCGACGGCGACGAGGAGCGCGCGGCCAAGGTGTACGAGGGCATCAGCCCACTGGTGGCCGCCGACGTCGCGGAGGTGATCGGTTTCGTCGCGTCACGACCCTCGCACGTGAACCTCGACCAGATCATCATGAAGCCCCGCGACCAGGCGGGCCCGGGCCGGTTCGCCCGCAAGCAGGACTGATGCGCCACCGCCTGACCCCCGGCGACCTGCTCGACGGGCACGGTCGCCTGGCCGAGCCCGGCTGGGCCACAGCGGAACTGCGACGCTACGACCGCGCCGCCGTCGCCGCGTCCCGGCTCCGGGTCAAGGAGTGGGGCTACTACTGCGTGCTCACCGAGGAGGTCGGGCTCGCGCTGACGGTGGCGGACAACGGCTACATGGGACTGCTCGGGGTGTCCTGGCTGGACCTCACCGCGCGCACCGAGGTGACCGAGAACGTCATGCTCCCGTTCCCGATGGGTTCGATGGGCCTGCCGGCCAGCGCCGACGCCGGCGACGTGGTGGTCTCCCGACGGGCGGGGCGGGGACGCGAGCTGCGGATCGAGTTCCGGCACACCGACGGCGGCCGACTGCTCACCGTCGACCACCCGGGATTCGACGGTGGCCGCGGCCTGCGCGGCGAGCTGCTGCTCGACCAGCCGGAGATGGACCGGATGGTGGTCGCCACACCGTTCCCCAAGGCCCCCAAGGCCTTCTACTACAACCAGAAGATCAACTGCCTGCCCGCGCGCGGTGAGGTGGTGGTCGGCGGCGAGTCGTTCGCCTTCGACCCGGCGAGCGCATTCGGCGTCTTCGACTGGGGCCGCGGCGTGTGGACCTACGACAACACCTGGTACTGGGGTTCTGCGTCGGGCACCCTCGACGGCAGGCCGTTCGGGTTCAACATCGGCCACGGCTTCGGCGACACCTCGGCCGGCACCGAGAACATGGTCTTCGTCGACGGTCGCGCGCACAAACTCGACGAGGTCACCTTCCACCTGCCCGACGGCACCTCCGGCCGGCCGCCGGGCCCGTTCGACGCCGCGCCCTGGACCTTCACCAGCAACGACGGCCGGTTCGAGATGACCTTCGAGCCGATCCTCGACCGCGCCGCCGCGACGGACCTGGTCGCGCTCCGCTCGATTCAGCACCAGGTGTTCGGCCGGTACTCGGGCCACGTGGTGCTCGACGACGGCAGCCGCCTCGCCGTCCGGGACCTGCTGGGGTTCGCGGAGCAGGTGAAGAACCGCTGGTGACGCGGCGGCCGGCGGGTGGGGCCGGGGTCGGCGGGCGGGACCCGTCCGATTTGTACAAGACTGGCGGGACCCGCGCTTCCTAGGGTGAACCCATGACACCTCGCCTTGATCTCGTGGGAATCGTTGTCGCCGACATGGCGCGCTCGCTGGCCTTCTACCGGCGACTGGGCTTCGACCTGCCCGCCGCCGCGGACACCGAACCGCACGTGGAGGCGGTCCTGCCGCAGGGGCTGCGGGTGGCCTGGGACACCGAGGCCACCATCCGGTCGTTCGACCCGGAGTGGACGCCGGGGTCCGGCGGCCAGCGCCTGAGCCTGGCGTTCGCCTGCGCCGACCCCGCCGAGGTCGACTCCTGCTACGCCGGTCTGGTCGCCGCCGGGTACGAGGGGAAGCTGGCCCCCTGGGACGCGTTCTGGGGGCAGCGGTACGCCACCGTCCATGACCCCGACGGCAACTCCGTGGACCTGTTCGCCGCCCTGACCTGACCCCGCGAGCCGGCTGAACCAGCCCCGGTCCGTCCGGTTCAGCCGAGCGCGCCCAGTGGGACGCCGGCCAGTTGCCTCACCTCGCGGGCGAGGTGGGCCTGGTCGGCGTATGCCAGCCGCGCGGCCACCGCGGCCGGGGGCGTCCCCGCGCGCACCATCTCCACCGCACGCCCGAACCGCAGGATCCGACTCAGGGTCTTCGGCCCGTAGCCGTAGGCCCGCAGGGACCGGCGGTGCAGTTGCCGTTCGCTCAGTCCCACCCGGGCGCCGACCGACGCGACGGGGGCGCCCGCCCGCAGCAGCCCGGTCGCCGTCGCCAGCAGCCGGAGGTCCGGGGCGTCCTCGTCGAGCCGTTCCCCGGCCAGCTGCTCGAGCAGTCGGCCGGGCGCGGGTGATCCGGACAGCCTCGATTCCCACCGCCGGACCAGTACGGGATTCCACAACTCGGCGAGCGGGACCCGTGTGTTCACCAGCCCGTCGGCGGGCGCACCAAGCGCCGCCGGCCCCTGGCCGGGGGCGAACCGAAGCCCCACGATGCGCGCGGTCTCCGCCGCCGTCGACATGTGCGCGGTGGTGTCGGGTCCGGCCACCACCAGCCGGCCACCGAGCCAGATCACGTCCATGCTGCCGTCGGGCAGGATCCGGTGCTCGGCGTCGGCCACGGACTCGCTGGTCCACAGCACCGCCCCGGAGATCCTCGACGCCCGCTCCCGATACACGGGTTCAGTGTGGCAGCTGGACCGCCCGCGTCGCGTCGGCCTCGGCGACGAGCCGCTGCACCTGCGCCGCGATGTCCGCGCCGCCGGCGGGCCGCGCGTGGACGGTCTCCGCGCCCCGCACCAGATAGCGCCCGTCCCCGGCGAAGTCGACCCAGTGGAAGCCCCGGTCCTCGCCGCGGGGCGTGCTGTCGTACGCCGGGCCCGCGACGACACCGACCTCGCCGAAACCGGTCCGCGGGCGGGCGAAGAACTCGTCGCGCTGCTCGCTCGCCCGTCTGCGACCCGCGGGCCGCATGACGGAGGCGCCGGGAACGGTCGACCGCGGTACCGACACCCCGCGACCTCGCCCGGCGTCGACCTGCGGGATTGCCTGGGCCAGGGCCGCTCCCACCTCCGCCGGCGCCACCGCGGTCAGCACCACGTCGGCACCCGTGTGCAGGTCGGCGCCCGGTTGTTGGACCGCGACCGTGGCGCGGGCATGACGGATTCCGGCATGCACCCTGACCATCGAGCTGCCGGGGCCGACTCGGTGGAGGCCGCACAGTTCGATCCGCACGGCGGGCTCGGCGAGCGCGGCGAGCGCCTCGTACATCGGCGCGTCGACCTGGGCCAGCACCCGCCGCGCGGCGTCGGCGCGCTGGGCGCGGAACTGCGCGTCCGTCTCGGCGGTGCCCCGGAACCCGAACGGGTACGGCAACCGGTCCCGACCGAGTCGCTCCCACAACACCGCGAACTCGAGTGCGGTCAGCCGCCATGGCCCCTGGCTCATTCGCCGATGACCGACGGCGCGACCAGCGGGAGCCTGCCGACCAGCTCGTTGCCGTTGTCCACATTGACGAGGTAGCCCGGGGTCTTGTGCTCCCGGTCGTCCTCGCCGTTGGCGCGGGCGCCGCCGGGCATCATGCCGCCGCCCGCCGCACCCGCCGCGCCCGCCGCACCCGGGCGTCCCACCGCGGCAGCAGGCCCGCCG
>NZ_JBFUHZ010000079.1:0-5393 GCF_056402135.1 Rhodococcus sp. P4_C10
TGGCGAGTGGCGAGCCCGTTCGGGGTGTCCGGTGAGCGGATGTACCGGACTGGTGATCTGGTGTTCTGGAACGACTCTGGTGAGCTGGATTACATCGGTCGGACGGACTTCCAGGTGAAGTTGCGTGGTCTGCGGATCGAACTCGGCGAGATCGAGGCGGTGCTCGGTGCGCTGCCCGAGGTGGCGCAGTGTGTGGTCGTGGTGCGCGCGGACTCGGCGGCCGGCGAGCAATTGGTCGGCTACGTGGTGCCGTCGGCGGGTTCCGTCCTGGATGTGGACGAGCTGCGATCCACCGTCGAGCGGGCTCTGCCCGCGTACATGGTGCCGTCGGCGTTCGTGGTGCTCGACGGGTTCCCGCTCAACGCCAGTGGCAAGCTCGACCGGAAGGCGCTGCCGGCGCCCGCGTTCACCCTCAGTGAGCGGGCATACCGCGCCCCGCGGACTCCCGCGGAGGAGATCGTCGCCGCCGTGTTCGCGGACGTGCTCGATGCAGCCCAGGTCGGCCTGGACGACAACTTCTTCGAGCTGGGCGGCAACTCGCTCAACGCCAACCACGTGGTCGCCAGGATCGGCGCGGCATTCGGCATCCGGCTCGGCGTGCGGGTGCTGTTCGAGGCCCCGACCGTCGCGGCGATCACGGACCGGGCGGAGAAGGCCAGCGCCAAGGGGGAGCAGCGCCCGCATCTGGTGGCCAGGACTCGGCCGGACCAGCTTCCGCTTTCGCTTGCCCAGCAACGGATGTGGTTCCTCAACCAGTACGACACCGCGGCTGCCACCTACAACCTGCCGCTCGTCGTCCGGCTCGCCGGACGCACCGATGTCCAGGCTCTCCGTGCGGCCCTGCTCGACGTGCTCGGCCGGCACGAGTCGCTGCGCACCGTCTTCCCCGAGTCGGCGGACGGCGTGCATCAGGTGATCCTGCCCCTCGCAGAGGTCGATCTGGACGTGGTCGCACAGGACGTGACCGAGGAGGAGTTGGCGACTGGGCTCACGGACTTCGCGTCCGTCGGGTTCGACGTGGCCGAGGAGATCCCATTCCGGGTGCGACTGTTCGCGGTCGGGACGGACGAGCTTGCCGTTGCGCTGGTCGTCCACCACATTGCCGCGGACGGCATGTCGTGGGCGGTTCTGGCCCGCGACGTGATGACGGCCTACACCGCCCGCGCTGCCGGAGTGGCGCCCGACTGGGCGCCGCTGCGCGTGCAGTACGCGGACTACAGCGTGTGGCAGCGCGAGGTTCTCGGGTCCGAGGACGATCCGAACTCGTTGTCAGCCAACCAGATCAAGCACTGGCGTGGAGTGCTGGCGGGGCTGCCCGACCAGCTGGACCTGTCCATGGACCGGCCCCGCCCGGTTGTCCAGTCCTTCGACGGCGGCCGGGTCGCCTTCACCATCGAGGAGGACACGGTCCGGGCGCTGGGTGCGCTGGCCCGGGCCCAGGGCGTCACCGCCTTCATGGTCATGCACGCGGCGCTGAACGTGCTGCTCGCGCGCTTGAGCGGTACCGCCGACATCGCGGTCGGCACGCCGGTGGCAGGTCGTGGCGAGCAGGCACTCGACGACGTCATCGGCATGTTCGTCAACACCCTCGTGCTGCGCACCGAGGTCGATGCCGGGGCCTCCTTCGTCGACCTTCTCGCCCGTGTCCGTGAGACCGACCTGGCCGCGTTCTCCAACGCCGACGTGCCGTTCGAGCGACTCGTCCAGGTGCTCAACCCGGCCCGGTCCACCTCGCGGCACCCGCTGTTCCAGGTTGCGCTGTCGTTCGAGAACATGGGCGCGACCACCCTCGAGCTGCCGGGTCTGTCGGTCTCTGCCAGCGAGGTCGAGGTCGACCTCTCGAAGTTCGACCTGCAGCTGACCCTGCGCGGTGGTGGCGACTCCGCGATGTCGGCCGAGTTCGTCTACGCCACAGACATCTTCAACGAGTCGACGGTGTCCGGGTTCGCGCAGCGGTTCGTCCGGATCCTCGAGTCGGTCGTGGTCCACCCGGGCCTGCCGGTCGGCGACATCGAGATCCTGGCGGTCGACGAGAGGGCCGACCTGGTTCAGCGTGTCGATCCGGACACGGCGTTGCGTCCGGGCGGCTCCGCGGCGGGTGTCGCTCCGCGTCTGCTGGCGGACATCCTTACCGCAGCGGTGGATCGGGACCCCGAGGCACTGGCGCTGACCAGCGCGGACGGCCAGCTGACGTATCGAGAGCTGGACGAGCGGTCCTCGCGACTGGCCCGACTCCTGATTGCCCGCGGAGCCGGTCCGGAGACCACTGTGGCAGTGGCCATCCGCCGGTCCCTGAGCTCGGTCCTGACGGTGTGGTCGATCGCGAAGACGGGCGCCGCCTTCGTTCCGGTGGACCCGACCTATCCGGCAGACCGGATCGCGCACATGGTCACCGATTCCGGCGCGGTGACGGGTGTGACCACCGCGGACCACATCGGCGAGCTCCCCGACTCTGTCGAGTGGTTGTCGATCGACGATGCCGAGGCGAGCGCTCGTGCACTGTCCGGTGCGCCGGTGACCGACGAGGACCGGATCCGCCCGCTGCGGCTCGAGAACCCCGCATACGTGATCTACACCTCCGGCTCGACCGGCCTGCCCAAGGGCGTCGTCGTGCCCAATGTGGGTCTGGCCAACCTCCGCGATCACCTGCGCGCCGCCTACCTCACGTCTCCGAGCTCGCGCACGCTGCACGCGTCGTCGCCGAGTTTCGACGTCTCTGTGTACGAGTTGCTCCTGGCCTTCGGTGCGGCGGCGACCATGGTGGTCTCGCCGCCTGACGTGTGGGGCGGCGCCGAGATGGCGGAGTTGCTGCGCCGTGAGCGCGTCACCAACTTGGTGTTGACTCCGGCGGCACTGGCCACCGTCGACCCGACCGGACTGGACGACCTGGCCGTGGTGGCGACGGCAGGCGAGGCCTGCCCGCCGGAGCTGATGGCGAAGTGGTCTGTCGGCCGGCGGTTCGTCAATGCCTACGGGCCCACCGAGAACACCGTGGCAGCGGCCTGCACGGACGGGTTGGAGCCGGGCCAGTACCTCACCATCGGTCATCCGACGAACGGCACCCGCGCCTCCATCCTCGACAGCCGCCTCAACCCGGTCCCGGTCGGTGTCGTCGGCGAGCTGTACCTGGCTGGACCCGGTGTGAGCCGCGGGTACCGCGGGCGGCCCGGACTCACGTCCGAGCGCTTCGTCGCCGATCCGTTCGGCAGACCGGGCGACCGCATGTACCGCACCGGCGACGTGGCCCGGTGGACCGAGAACCGCGAGATCGACTACCTCGGCAGGTCGGACTTCCAGGTCAAGGTCCGCGGCTTCCGCATCGAGCTCGGCGAGATCGACGCAGCGCTCGCCGCTCAGTCCGGTATCGAGTTCGCAGTGACGCTAGGGCACGAGGGCGTCGGAGGACACACCGCTCTCGTCTCCTACGTGATGGCGGCGCCCGGCACGGACGTCGACATCGACGACCTGAAAGCTGCGATCGGCGCGACGTTGCCCGCGCACATGGTGCCGGCAGCCATCATGGTGATCGACGAGGTCCCGCGCACGCCGGTCGGCAAGTTGGACCGGAAGGCCTTGCCGCAGCCGGTGTTCGAGGCCCGCGCCTTCAAGGCGCCGTCGAACCCGATCGAAGAGATCGTTGCGGCCACCTTCGCGGACGTGCTGGGCGTGGAACGGGTCGGACTCGACGACGACTTCTTCGATCTCGGCGGAAACTCGTTGATCGCGACGCAGGTGACCGCCCGACTGGGCGCCGCGTTGGACGTCACGGTCCCGGTACGAGCTCTTTTCGAGGCCTCCAGCGTTGCCGCGCTTGCGAGTTGGGCGGCGGGGCACGTGGGGACCGGTACGCGGATCGCGCTGACGGCGATGCCGCGACCCGAGTCCGTGCCGCTCTCGCTTGCGCAGCAGCGGATGTGGTTCCTCAACCGGTTCGACAGCGAGTCCACGGTCTACAACATCCCGATGGCGATGCGGCTGTCGGGTGCGCTTGACGTCGACGCCCTGCAGGCCGCCGTCGGCGACGTCGTCACCCGGCACGAGTCCCTTCGTACGGTGTTCCCCGAATCCGATGGGGGTGCGCGCCAGCTGGTCCTGGATCCGGCGGAGGTGCCTGCCGGATTGGACCGGATCACCTGCACCGCAGTGGAACTCGAGGGGAACCTGCTGGCGCTGGTGTCCAGAGGATTCGACGTCCGGACGCAGATTCCGGTGCGTGCGACGCTGTTCGAACTCGGCGACGACGAGTTCGTGCTCGCGGTCGTCGTGCACCACATCAGCGCCGACGGCTGGTCGATGGCGCCGCTGGCCCGCGACGTGATGGTCGCGTACGCCGCCCGCAGTGCGGGTGTGGCGCCCGACTGGACTCCGCTCGAGGTTCAGTACCCCGACTACAGCCTCTGGCAGCGTGAGGTGCTCGGCGACGAGGACGACTCGGAGTCCCTGATCGCGCAGCAGTTCAGCTTCTGGCGCGAGACGCTGGCCGGGCTGCCCGACCAGTTGGAGCTGCCCGCCGACCGCCGCCGACCGGCGACGGCGTCCTACCGGGGTGCGACCCACCGCTTCGGCATCGATGCCGATCTGCACACCAGGCTCAACGCGCTGGCGCGTAAACACCACACGACGATGTTCATGGTCCTGCACGCCGCGCTGTCTGTGCTGTTCGCACGGCTGAGCGGCACCAGTGACATCGCCGTCGGCACCCCTGTCGCCGGTCGCGGCGAGCGTGCCCTCGACGACGTGATCGGGATGTTCGTCAACACGCTGGTGCTGCGTACCGAGGTGGACTCCGCGCTGCCGTTCGTCGAGCTGTTGGCCCGCACGAGGGAAGCCGACCTCGCGGCCTTCGGTCACGCCGACGTGCCGTTCGAGCGGCTCGTCGAGGTGCTCAACCCGGCCCGCTCGCAGGCTCGCCACCCGCTCTTCCAGGTGATGCTCTCGCTCCAGAACCTCGGGGTGACGACCCTCGAACTGCCCGGGCTGCGCGTGGAGCAGGTCGAACTGGACGAGCACGTCGCGAAGTTCGACCTGCACCTCAATGTCACCGAGGTTGCCCCGGTGGAGGGTGAGTTCGGCGGTCTGGTCGCGGAGTTCACGTACGCGACAGATCTCTTCGACGCCACCACGGTGGCGTCCTTCGGTGCTCGGCTGCACCGGATCCTGGGACAGGTGGTGGATGCGCCGGCCACCGTGGTCGGCGACATCGCAATGCTCGAGGACAACGAACTGTCCACCGTGCTGACGGCATGGAACRACACCGACCGTGCGGTTCCCGAGGGCACGTTGGTGTCGATGTTCGAGGCGCAGGTGGCGGCGACGCCGGATGCTGTTGCGTTGGTCTTCGAGGGTGAGTCGCTGACGTACTCGGAGTTCGATGTTCGGGTTAATCGTCTTGC
>NZ_JBFUHZ010000080.1:0-4558 GCF_056402135.1 Rhodococcus sp. P4_C10
ACGCCCCGAGGAACCCGGCGAGGAAGTCCTTGATTGCGGGCTTCCCCACCACGGGTTCCATCGGAATGTTGTGGTAGACAGCATCTTCGGCGAAGTACTCGGCGAGCGTCTCGGGGTTCGAGTCCGCCCAGCGGGCGCAGAACTCGGTGTAGCCCGCATGAGGATTTGGCTGAGGGAAACGTCTCACCCATCTCTTGTGGGCAGTTCATCACCGAAGACTGCGTAGTCGCCATCTTCCAGTCCACCTGAACGAGGCCACAGCTCCAGTCATGGTTGAAATCAGACCAAAATTTGTTCGAGCACAATTGGGTCACGCGATCTCAGCGAAGCACTCGCACGGGTTGATCAACGGTAACGTAGTGCGTCGATCACCGATGCGCTCGACGGTACGGCGCGAAATAGGTCGTTGCAGTCCTATCGTCCTCGACCCAATGGAGGTGGTCGCGTATGCCGCAAGGCACTGTCACAGCGGTGGCACCGTCGCCAGCGGGAGTACCCGTCGGCGAGGCGCGTATCAACTTCGCGGCGCATCAAGCACGAGCCAATGCGCATGGTGCTCGCCAGGACTTCGAAGAGATGATTGGCCAACTGGTCCGAGCTGTCCGCCCCGGCGCCGTCAAGATGGTTGCGGCAAATCCCGGAGACTGGGGCATCGACGTGTTCGCCGGTGACCTCGGAGGTTCGGTGACGGTGTGGCAATCGAAGTACTTCATGCCGGAGGTCGGCAGAGGCCACCAGGCGCAAATTCGGGAGTCCTTCGACTCGGTGGTCAAGAACGCCGCCGTAGAGGGCTTCACCCTCACTCAGTGGATCCTTTGCATTCCGTCGAGTATGGACGGCCCCACAACCAAATGGTGGGGCACGTGGAAGCGGAAGAAGGAACGCGAAAGTGGTGTCGTTGTCGACCTCTGGGATGAGACAGAACTGCGCAGCTTGCTGATCTCTCCCGATGCAGAAGACGTCCGTCGGCATTACTACGAGCCCGCCCGAGCGACACGGCTGGAAACCTCAGTTGTGAACCTCGCCGACGAGGACGCCGAACGGCTGGACACAGCTTTGTTCGTCCGACAGCTGCGTGAAGCTGGCCATGTTGAAGTCACATCGTCCAAGCAACAGTTCTTCAACGCCGAACTCCTGGCCCGCGAGATCGTGGACAAGGGAGTTCCAGCTGAGGTCGCCGCGTTGTACTCGGCCGACGCGACCATCCATAGCGTCTGGGAAGATCATTTCAACGAGACGTGCCAAACCCACGAGGACGCCCGTCTGCCTGGCTTGCACAAATCCGTCATGCGCGAGATCCGCGCCCAGCACGCAACTTTGGGAAGCGGCCTTCCCTGCGGCCCTGTACACACCTGTGGGCTGATGCATCGTGTGGTCGATAACCGCCGGGCAGGTTGGGTACGGCATTGGCGCCAGGTCGCGGATGACCATGTACAGGTCGAGGTCGACGAGTCGCAAAATGGCACGGGCACAACACTCGATGGACAGCCTGCTGCGGGCGCATCATGACCATCCCTCATATTCACCCGCCGAGTCCGAGCGGACTGCTGCCGGTCGTCGTGCCGGAAGACGACGTCACTTTTCGTCTCGCCCAGCTGCTCCTCTTGCTCGCATCGTTGCAGCACCTTAAGCAGCCAGGCGTTTCGCTAGAGCGGTTGGGTTGCTATGACTTTCTGGCAGCCAATCCCTTGCTGGTGCTCACCGACGAGAACGATGCCGATCGCAAACGGCTATTGACGGCCGGCTTCGACGGTCGCGCACTGAGCTATGCGAGTCCCGCGCATCGCTTCACGACCCGGCGAGAACGACTCCAACATGACCTGGCACGGCTGGTCGCCTACGGTCTGGTCGCTCCCACAGTCGAAAAGGGTGTCCTCTACGCAGTAACCCCAAAGGGCCTGGACATCGCCGGGAGGTTCACAGCGGTCTACACACGGTCCTATCGTCAATCGGCGGAGGTACTTATCCGCCGCCTGTCACGCCTGACCGACAAGCGCCTCCGCGACGCGGTCCGCACCTGGACCACGATAGGACGCGACACTCCGCGCCCCGAAGCGCTCGATCTGCTTGACGCTGTCGATCTCTTGCACGACCAGACGGACACGCTTTCCTTTACGAACGCAGCGACGCCACCGCCAACTGAGGACAACCCACATGAGCACCCATGATGAGCCCGCCGCCACGGGAGCTCAGCGCACCACGTCCATAGAGAATCGAACCGACTCAGCCTTGAGTACCAGGCAGACGGAGGTCCAGCGGCAGGGCATCCGGGTACTCCGTCTTCGCCTAAAGGGCATCGATCGGGACTACGAAATCGACTTCCGCGACAGCGAGGGGGAAGCTGCGCGGTCCTTGTCGGTTATTGCGGGCGCGTTCAGTACCGGCAAGTCGTCCGTGTTGGAATTCATCGCTTACTGCTTGGGCGCCAAGAATCACCCACAACATCCCGAGATACTACGCAAAGTCCGGTCCGCCTTGCTCGAAGTGGAACTCAGCGGACAGCCACACGTGATCGAGCGTGCTGTCGGTGAACCTTCCACGGCGGCATTCATCCGCCCTGGACGTCTCAGCCAGATCGAAGCGCCGCCGATGGAAAGGCGTGTAATCACGCCCGCTGGCGACCCCGCCAGCCTCTCCAGTCTGCTGCTCTCCTACTGCGGTCTCGAAGGCGTCGAACTGAAAGAAGCACCGACGCAGGCGCAGTCCGGAACCGACCCCCTAAGCTTCCGCGAGCTGCAGTGGCTGTGCTTCATGCCCAACGAGCGCCTCGATGACAAGAATCTGTTGTTCGAAAGCGCGCACATGAAGAAGCTCAAGCTACGGCAGGTTGTAGACGTCGTGTTCGGCGTCCACGATGACAAGGCCGTCGTAGTCGGGCGCCGCATCAACGAGCTTGAAACAAGGCTCAGCCGAGCACGCAGCGACTACATCACCACTCAAGCATTCATCGACGAGCAAGAGTTGGGGACTCGTATCCATGTCGAGCTTCTCCGCGACGAAGCTGAGAGAAACTCGGCGGAGACAGATCGGGCTCTGGCCAACCTGGACGATCAGGCGCGTGCGGCGTCGACCTTCGCCACCGACTTGCGGACCCGGCACCGCGTTGCATCGCGCCGCGCCCAGCAAGCGGCTGCCCTTCTACGCGACCGGGAGACACAGCTGCGGAGATTCGTTCCGCTGCGGGCTCAATACGCGGACGACATCACCAAGTTAACGATGCTCGCCGAAGCACGAATGCTCTTCGACCCGCTCCGGATAAAGGTGTGCCCTGCGTGCCTCACCACGCTTCGGGACGCACCTCATATCGCTGACGGCGAATGCACTCTCTGTGCTTCCGAGATCGCCGCCCCATCGGCCAGACAGACCACCGCTGGCGATACCCGTGACTGCAACACAGCCAGTCCTGGTGCAGGCTCTAATGAGGTCCTGACGGAATCCAAGTTCGACGTCTCATCAGAATTGAGGGCCACCAAAGCACGCCTGGCCGAGATTACTCAGTACGTTGAGGAACTGAATACGGAACTAGGTCGGCTACGGGCAGCGCTCGCGGAAGCCGAGATCGAGGAAGCCGGGCTCGCGAGTGCGGTCGACTCAGCCACCAACGAGACTATTAGCCCGTTCCTCAGCCAGCGGGACGACCTCATGCAGCTCCGACAGACCGCCACGGCGACCCTGGACCGCGCGCGTACCGCGATCAAGATGTTCGACAGTCTCGACCGCCGCGGCACGGCGGTCACACGATTAGAAAATTCTCTTAGGGCACTCCGTGGTGAGTTGGAACAAGCCACAATGCAACCTGATCGCAATGACGTCGTCCACCGCATCAGCGAGCGATACGCCGCGATCCTCACCTCGTGGCGGTATCCGAAGGCCGAACAGGTGTATGTCGACACCAACCTAGTTCCACATATGCGCGGCGCCAGCTATACACACGCCTCGTCTGGCGGACGGACGCTCATCTCCCTGGCATGGATCCTGGCCATATTCGAGATCGCCTGGGAAACCGGCAGTGCCCACCCTGGTTTCCTCATGATCGACAGCCCACAGAAGAACCTCGGCCAAGGCGGCGATCGCGACACCAAATTCGCCGATAGCGTCGCCGTCGCAGACTTCTATGAACACCTTCACGACTGGCTAGCTGGCCCCGGACAAGGGGCTCAAATCTTAGTCGTGGACAACGCTCCACCTACCTCGGTCGACAACGATATCGTCGTTCGCTTCTCCCGACGAGCCGACCAACCCCCTTACGGGCTGGTCGAAGACGAGGTCTCCTGACTCGTAGTGCAGCCATCCAGAGGACTTCCGCCGGGCGACTCCGAAGCCTCCTGTAGAAGACACACGGGCGAGCCAACGGGTATCCGCCACTTGAATGTAGGCAAGCTCAACCACCGCTCGACAACTAGAGTCCCGCCGGGGGCACCACCATTTGACGCGGGAACCCCGATCCAGGGAACTGGATCGGGGTTCTTGCGTTTGCCGGCGCTACTGGCCGCCGAGGGCCGCGAGCGGGGCCATGTCGAAGTAGTCCCGCCAGGCCACGATCTTGCCGTCCTCGTCG
>NZ_JBFUHZ010000081.1:0-4458 GCF_056402135.1 Rhodococcus sp. P4_C10
CACCCGGTGCGGGGGCCGGTGCCGGGGCTCCGGGCGCCGCGGGGGCACCCGGCGCTGCGGGGGCCGCGTTGTCGGCGGTCGCCGAACCGCCCATCCGCCCGGCCACCGGGAGGTTGGCGTTGGTCGCGCCCGCGGCCCCGGACTGACCGGAGACGGCCGCGTCGGCCACCGGGACGGCGGCGGGGGTGCCGTCCGGGTTGACGGCCACCGCCACCCCGGCCTGCGCGGGCACGTTCCGGGTGCTGTGGTCGGTGACCGCGGTGTTCGCCGGTGCCGGAGTCCCGGTGCCGAACGGGGTGCCGAGGGAGAGTCCGCCCGCGGCCAACAGTGCGACCGCGGCCACGGCGGCGCCCACCACGGCGGCCTTCTTCGGGGCGGTCAACCCGGCGCCGTGACGCCGCTGCGGGACGGGAGCCGCGGAGAGCCGAGGCGGGGCCACGACCGCGCTGGTCGTGGCGAGGGCGACGGTGCCGAGCGGGGCGGTGTCCGTGTCCTCGTCGGTCGCGGCGGCCACCACCGCGGGTGCTGCGACGGCGGCAGCGGCCACGGCGGTGCCGAGGATCGCCGCCCCCTTCGCCGCGGTCTGGGCCGGGTCCACGTCCGCGACGACGGGCAGGCGCAGGTCCGCGGACAGCAGTTCGGCGACCAGCGGGATGGCCGCGCTGCCGCCGGTGAGCAGCACCGCGCTCACGTCGGAGATCTCGACGCCCGCGCTGCGCAACGATTCGCGAACCAGTTCCAGCGACTCGCCCAGCGGCCCGCGGATCAGGTCCTCGAGCTCCTCGCGCACCAGCCGGACGTCGCGTCGGGTGCCCGGCAGGTCGACGGCGATCACCGTCTCGGTGTCCGAGGACAACGCCTCCTTCGCCCGCCGGCAGCGCGTCCGCAGCTCGGCCAGCGCGGTCACCGTGTCGGGGTTCATCGGGTCGAGCTCGGTGGGGTCGTCGACGGCGCCGTCCATGACGTAGCGCAGCGTCAGATGGTCGAACTCGGCGCCGGAGATGTCCTCGGTCCGCAGCGCGCGGCCGAGGATCCGGGGCTGGTCGCCGCCGCCGACCAGCGTCACGTCGAGGCCACTGCCACCGAGGTCGTAGACCAGCACCGGCCCGTTGTCGACGGACGGCCGGTTCCGGCGCAGCCACGTGACCGCGGCCTCGGGCTCGGAGACCAGGGTGACGTCGGGCAGGCCGGCGCGGTCGAGTGCGCGGCGCAGCGCGTCGACCGGGTAGTCGTGCCACACCGCGGGGTGGGCCGCGACCACGGTCGTCGGTTCGTCGAGCGTCGTGGTCGCGACGTCGACGAGGCCGCGCATGGCGGCGGCGACGAGGTCCTCGCCGGTGTGCGTCGACCCGTCCTCGGCGACCAGAGCGACGGGGTCGCCGACGCGGGAGGCGAAGCCGGACACGGTGACGCCCGGGCAGGGTGACTCGCCCGGCGCGGTCAGCGCCAGCACGGGCGACGACCCGTCGGCGGGCAGCGTCAACGTCGAGTCCGTGGCGATCGTGGTACGCCCGCCGGCGATCGTCACATCGTCGGTCGCGGCGACCGAACCGACGGAGCCAACCGTGAGGCCGAGTCCTACCGACATCGTCATTCTCCTGTGCTCGCAGATGCGGTGAATTGGGAACCGCTGTCTATGTCACTGTCGTCGCGCGGACCGGTTCTGTTACCGGATTTCACCGGAGAATCCGCAGATGAGGGGCATTTCCCCTATGTGCGGGAGATCCCCTATTCCCGCTACCCCGGGGCGTCGGCGGAGACGGGGGGAGTTCGCCCCGTTGGGCCGGGCGTCCGGGGTCCATAGCGTCGAGTGCATTGAACTTTCGTGGGTGCACTGCCGGCCCGCGCCGACCACCAGGAGACCGACATGGCCACCAACGCGCTTCTCGACTTCATCCTCAGCCTGCTGCGCGACGACGAGGCCCGTGCGGCGTACTGCGCCAACCCGGACGGCGTGCTCGCGGCGGCCGGGCTCGGCGGCGTCTGCCAGGCGGACATCGCGGCGGTGGCTCCGATGGTCGCCGAGTCGGGGCTGTTCGCCGGCGGCGGCGGCGCGCTGACCAGCATCCTGGGCGCGGGCCTCGGCGCCGCCGGTGACGCCGGCCTGGGCGCGGGTCTCGGTGGCGGTCTCGGCGCGGGTCTCGGCGGTGGTCTCGGTGGCGGTCT
Source organism: Rhodococcus sp. P4_C10 (assembly GCF_056402135.1). Classification (NCBI taxonomy): domain Bacteria; kingdom Bacillati; phylum Actinomycetota; class Actinomycetes; order Mycobacteriales; family Nocardiaceae; genus Rhodococcus; species Rhodococcus sp. P4_C10. Next base: position 2,167 of record NZ_JBFUHZ010000081.1, read on the forward strand.
CGGTGGCGGGTTGGGCCTGGGCGCCGGTGCCGGTCTCGGGCTGGGCGCGGGTCTGGGCGGCGGCATCGGCGGCGACTTCGACTTCGGCGGCGAGGTCGGCGCGGCCCTGAGCGCCGCGCTGCAGGCGGCCCTGGAGATCGGCGGCACGATCGGTGCGGAGCTCGGGGCGGCACTGGGCGCCGCGCTGCACGCCGCGGTCGGCACCGGCCTCGACCTCGACGGACTGCTCGACCTGACCGGCGGACTCGACCTCGGCGGCGCCCTCGACCTCGGCGGCGCGATCAGCGCGGCGCTCGGCGGTGCGGTCGGCGTCGGCGGCGAGGTGGTCGCCGACCTCGGGCTGGCCCTCGGCGCGGCGCTCGGCGGCATCACCGACATCGACCTCGGCGGGCTCGCCGACCTGGGCGGCGCCCTGGACCTGGGCGCGGTGCTCGGCGCGGCCCTGGGTGTCGGTGGATCGCTCGGCGCCGATCTCGGTGCGGCACTGGGCGGCGTGCTCGGCGCCGCTGTCGGCGCGGGCGGCGGCCTGGGCGCGGACCTCGCGGCTGCGATCGGCGGCGGCCTGGACCTCGGTGCCGGACTCGGCGCGGCCCTCGGCGGTGCCCTCGGGATCGGTGGCGACCTGACCGGGACGCTGGGCGGCGCCCTCGACGCGGCCCTCGGTGCGGGCGGACTGCTCGACGTCGACCTTGCCGGACTGCTCGGCGGCGGCCTGGACGCCGGTCTTGGTGGACTCGTCGACCTCGGCGGCACCCTGACGGGCGGCCTCGCGGGCGGCCTGGCCGGGGACCTGAGCACCGCGCTCAGCGCGGCCCTCGGCGGTGCCCTCGGGGCCGGCGGCAGCATCGGCACGGACCTCGGCGGCGCCCTCGGTGGCGTGCTGGGCGGACTCGTGGACACCGGCCTCGACCTCGACCTGGATGCGGGACTGGGTCTCGGTGCCGGACTGGCCGGGGCGCTGGGCGGCGCCCTCGGCGTCGGCGGTGACCTCACCGCGGGCCTGGGCACCGCCCTGGACGCGGCGCTCGGTGCCGGTGGCCTGGCGGATCTCGACCTCGGCGCGCTGCTCGGCGGCGGCGCGGACCTCGGCGCGACGTTGAGCACAGTGCTCGGCGGCGCGCTCGGCGTCGGCGGCAGCATCGSCACGGACGTCGGTGCCGCGCTGGGCGGCGTGCTCGGCGGCGCGCTCGGCGCGGAGGGCGGCCTCGGCGGCGCGCTCGAGGCGGCCCTGGGTGGGGGCCTCGACCTCGGTGGCGCCCTGGGCGGCGTGCTCGGCGGCGCCCTCGATCTCGACGGCGGACTGGCCGCGGGCCTCGGCGCCGCGCTGGAGGGCGCGCTCGGCGCGGGCGGACTGACGGGCCTCGATCTCGGTGCGCTGCTCGGCGGTGAACTGGCCGGCGGTCTCGGCGGGGCACTCGGCGGCGACCTGACCGGTGACCTCAGTGCGGCCCTGAGCGCCGCGCTCGGCGCGGACGGCGGCGTCGGCGGCGAACTCGGCGCGGCACTGGGCACCGCACTGGACGGACTGGTCGGCGGTGGTCTCGACCTCGGTGGGCTGCTCGACCTGGAGGGCGGTCTCGGCGGAGCGGTGAGCTCCGCGCTCGGTGGTGCGCTCGGCGTCGACGGCGGGCTCACCGCGGGCCTCGGGGCCGCGCTCGACACCGCCCTGGGCGTCGCGGACCTGGACCTCGGCGCGGGTGCCGGGCTCGGCGGGGTGCTGGAGAGCGCCTTCGGGGTCGGCGGCGAGATCGGGTCGGACCTGGGTGCCGCGCTCGGCGGAGTGCTCGGCGCCGGACTGGGTGAGAGCCTGGGCGGCGAGGTGGGCGGCGGACTCGGCGTCGACGCCGGTCTGGGGCTGGGCCTGGGCACCGCGCTCGGTGGCGCGCTCGGCGTGGGCGGAGAGGCCGGGGCCTCGCTGGGCACCGCGCTCGAGTCGGCGCTCGGCGTCGGCGGTTCCGCGACCGGTGCACTGGACGGACTGCTCGGTGCGGGCGCCGGACTCGGCGGACTCCTGGATGTGGGCGGCGACGTCACCGGTGGCCTGACCGGCGGCGTGGACTCCGCGCTCGGCGGCCTGCTCGGTGCGGGTGCCGGCGTCGGCGGCGACCTCAGCACGACCCTCGACGGCGCCGCGAGCGGCGGACTCGACGGTGTGGCCGACCTCGGTGCGGGCCTGGCCGGCGGCCTCGACACGGCGGCCGGCCTGGGCGCGGGCCTGACGAGCGGCCTGACGGGCGGTCTCGGCGGCCTGGTCGACGCGGGCGCCGGGCTCGGCACCGACCTGTCCGGCAC
>NZ_JBFUHZ010000082.1:0-4295 GCF_056402135.1 Rhodococcus sp. P4_C10
GCTCGGCACCGACCTGTCCGGCACCGTGCACTCGGCGGTCGACGCGGGGGCCGGCCTGAGCGGCGCGGTTTCGGGCGTCACCGGCGCGGGCGCCGGCCTGACCGGTGCGGTGTCCGGGCTGGCGGACGCGGGAGCGGGCCTGACCGGCGCGGTCTCCGGCATTGCGGGTGCCGGCGCGGGACTGACCTCCGAGCTCGACGCGGTGGCGAACCTCGGCGGTGGAATCGGCGGCGGCGTCGCCGGTGGTGCGGGTGCGGGTGGTGCGGTCGGCGGCGGCACGGACCTGCTCGGCGGGCTCACCTCGGGCCTGACCGGCGCGGTCTCCTCGGTCGGTCACGGCGTCGGCGACGTCACGGGCGCGGCCGGCGGCAACGCCTGGTCGGCGGTCGACGCCTCGAACGCCTTCGGCAGCGAGACCGTCACGACGCACGACGCCGGCCTGTTCGCCGACGGGACCGGCGCGGCGGGCGGCAGCCTCTTCGGCGACCAGCACCTCGACGCCGCGTCCGAGACGCACACCGGCGCGGATGCCGCGGGCCACACGGATCTGCTGCACCCGTAGATCACGGAGATTTTGTAACGAAACCAGCCCCGCACCCGCTATGCCGAGTGCGGGGCTGGTCTTCGCGGAGAGATAGTGGGTCGGGTTCATGCACAACGCATCTGGAGTGGCTGCCGCGCAGACAACGGGAGACCGGGGGTCGGCGTCGCCGACGACCACGGCGCAGCGGCGGGAGGCGGCCGGTGCGGAGCAGGTCGCACTGCTCGAACGCGCCGGGCGGGTCGCCGCGGCGGCGGAGCGGGCCGACCTCGTCGCCCGCCTGGACGCCGCCACCCAGCGGGTGCTCGACCCGCGGATGCGCATCGTCGTGGTCGGCCCGCTCAAGCAGGGCAAGAGCCAGCTGGTCAACTCGCTGCTGAACCTGAACGTCTGCACCGTCGGCGACGACGAGACCACCGCGGTGCCCACCGTCGTGCAGAACGCCGAGACCGCCTTCGCGGAGCTGGTGCTGGCCGAGCCCGGCTCCGAGCCGGCCCGGGTGGCTCTGCCCCTCGACGACCTGGGCCACGTCACCCCGACGTCCCCGCTGGCCGGCGGGCGTGAGGTGCTGCGGGTGGAGGTCAACGTGCCCAGCCCGCTGCTCGCCGACGGATTGGTGCTGGTGGACACGCCCGGCGTCGGCGGCCACGGGAACCCGCATGCCGCGAGCACCCTGGGCCTGCTGCCGGCGGCGGACGCGGTGCTGGTGCTCTCGGACGCCAGCCAGGAGTTCACCGAACCGGAACTCGCCTTCGTCCGTCAGGTGCAGGGCCTGTGTCCCGCGGTGGCCTGTCTGATCAGCAAGACCGACCTGTACCCGCACTGGCGCGAGATCGTCGAGGCCGACCGCGGTCACCTCGAGCGTGAGGGCCTGCGGGTGCCGCTGCTCCCGGTGTCGTCCGCGCTGAGGTCGCACGCGCTGCGACTCGAGGACGTGGAACTGAACGAGGAGTCCGGCTTCGCCGCGCTCTACGACTTCCTCCGCGACGCGGTGGTGGCCCGTGCCGACGCGACGACCCGCCGAGCCGTCGCCCTCGACGTCCACTCGGTGTCCGAGCACCTCACCCTCGCGTTGGGCAGCGAACTGGCCGCACTGCGTGACCCGGCCAAGGGCGCCGCCGCCGTCGCGGAACTGCAGAAGGCCAAGGTGGCGGCCGAGGAACTGCACAAGCGCACCTCGCTGTGGCAGCAGACGCTCTCCGACGGCGTGACCGACCTGGCCGCCGACATCGACCACGACCTGCGGGACCGGCTGCGCCGCGTGACCCGGGAGGCGGAGCAGGCCGTCGACGAGGGCGACCCGGGCAAGGACTGGGCCCAGCTGGGGGAGTGGCTCGAGCAGCAGGTGGCCACCTCGATCGGCGACAACTTCGTCTGGGCGCACGACCGCGCGGTGTGGCTGGCGGAGGTGGTGGCCGAGCATTTCGCGGAGGCCGGGGCCGTCGCCCTGCCGCACCTCGACGTGGCAGACCTGGACGGTGTCCTCGAGCCCGTCGGGTCGCTGGCGGAGCTCGAGTCCGGACGCATCGGCATCACCCAGAAGGTGCTGGTGGGTATGCGCGGCTCCTACGGCGGGGTGCTGATGTTCGGGCTCATCACCACCCTGATGGGGATGGCGCTGGTGAACCCGATCTCCGTCGGTGCGGGCCTGCTGCTCGGCACCAAGGCGTACCGGGAGGACAAGGAGAGCCGCGTTCTCAAACGCCGCGGGGAGGCGAAGGTCGCGATCCGGCGTTTCGTCGACGACGTCAGCTTCCAGATCGGCAAGGAGTCGAAGGACCGGTTGCGGCTGATCCAGCGGCTGCTGCGCGACCACTTCACCGCGATCGCCGAGCAGACGCTGCGGTCGTTGAACGACTCGCTCCGCGCCGCGCAGGAGGCGGCGAACCTGGCCTCGACCGAGCGCGCCGAGCGGGCCGCGCAGATCGAGGCGCAGATGCGCGAACTCGCGGAGCTCAAGGAGGCGGCCGGCCGGCTGCTGCCCGCCGACGAGTCGGCCGACGACGTCACCACGGGCCCGGCCGCGTGAGCGCCGGTGCACTGCCCCGGGCGCGCGAGCTCATCGGCGCGGCGCGTGGGGTGTACTCGGCGGAGCCCGGGGTGCGGGCGCAGCTGGACGAGTGCGCACAGCGGATCGAGGAGCCGCTGCGGGTGGCGCTCGCCGGATCGCTCAAGGCCGGCAAGTCGACGCTGCTGAACTCTCTGGTCGGGCAGGACATCGCACCGACCGACGCGACCGAGTGCACACGCGTCGTCACCTGGTACCGCAGCGGCGCCACGCCCACCGTCACCGCCTGGTACGACGGCGACCGGTCCGCGAACGTCCCGGTGCAGCGACGGGACGGCAGCCTCACCTTCGACCTGGGGAGGTTGACCGCGTCGGACGTGGACCGGCTGGACGTGGAGTGGCCGGCGACGGCGCTGCAGCACACCACCATCATCGACACCCCCGGTACCTCGTCGCTCTCGCGCGACGTCTCGGCGCGGACCCTGCAGATGCTCACCCCGGAGAACTCGGCTTCCGGGACGGACGCGGTGGTGTACCTGCTGCGCACCCTGAACGCGACCGACGTCCAGTTCCTCGGGCAGATCGGCGCGCACGTGGGCGGCGAGTCGGGCCCGCTGGGTGTGGTGGGGGTGGTCTCGCGTGCCGACGAGGTGGGTGCGGGCCGGCTCGACGCGATGATGTCCGCGAAGGAGGTCGCGTCCCGGTTCGCGACCGAACTGGAGCGGACGGGGTTGTGTCAGGCCGTGGTCCCGGTCGCCGGGTTGCTAGCGCTGGGTGCGCGGACGCTCCGGCAGAGCGAGTACGAGGCGTTCCGGGCGCTGAGCGAGGTGCCGACCGAGGACCTGCAGTTGGCGATGCTCTCGGCGGACCGCTTTGCCAGGGCGGACAGCCCGCTGCCGGTGGACGCGGCGACCCGGGCGCAGCTGGCGCACCGGTTCGGTCTGTTCGGCATCCGGCTGGCGGTCGCACTCATCACGCTGGGTACCTCCGACTCTCCGACCCTGGCGGCCGAGTTGGTCGAACGCAGTGGACTCAACGAGCTGCGCCAGGTGATCGACGTGCAGTTCGGCCAGCGTGCCGACCAGCTCAAGGCGCACTCTGCTCTCCTCGCACTGGAACGGGTGCTGGCCGTGGACCCGGGGGCAGAGGCGGCAGGGCTGCTCGCAGAGACAAGGAGGGCCCTGTCCGACGTGCACGGGTTCCAGGAGATCCGGCTGCTCGGCCGGCTGCGCTCCACCGCGACCTCGCTTCCGGGCGAGGATGCAGCCCGGCTGCAGCGCCTGGTCGGCGGGTCGGGCGTCGCGGACGTCGAGCGGCTCGGACTGGAACGCGACGCCTCGCTCGCGCAGCAACGGGACGAGGCACTGGGAGAGGTGCGGCGCTGGCGGGCCTGGGCGGGACATCCGATGGTGGATCAGTTCACGGCGAGGGCCTGCACGGTCGCCGCACGTAGTGCAGAAGGTGTGTTGGCGCGTCTGAGTGCGAACTGAGCCGGAAAACGTGGGGTGAATGCCGCCCAAACGAACGATTTTTACGGCTCACAGACCTTTGACCAGGCGATTTGGTACTTCTCGTCCACGTCCCGTAACTTATTCCAAGTCAGAGCGACACGGACACCGACCCGGACCGAGAGGCCCGGGACACGAGGTTGGACGTAAGAGCCTGGTAAATCCGAAGTCACACCGTCGTGTATGGTTGTGCTTCAGCCCCCGATCAACCGGAGTTCATCTCCTGTTCGTGAGGGTG
>NZ_JBFUHZ010000083.1:0-4007 GCF_056402135.1 Rhodococcus sp. P4_C10
GTGGTGGTCGTGGGCGGCTTGGTGGTCGTGGTGGTGGGTGTGGTGGTCGTGGGCGGCTTGGTGGTCGTGGTGGTGGGTGGCGCCGTGGTGGTGGTCGGCGGCGGCGGCGTTGTGGTCGTGGTGGTGGGCGGCGGTGTGGTGGTCGTGGGCGCCGCGGCGAAGGTCACCGGATTCCGGGTGTCCTGGGTGCGGTCCGACGAGCCGTGCGCGGCGACGGTGTAGATCGAGCAGTCGTTCACGGTGCAGTCCGAGCCGCCGCTGACGGCCATCACCTCGACCGAGGTGGACCAGGCGCCGCCGCTGATCTCGCTGGACCGGATGAACACCGTGGAGATCCAGGAGTCGGCGTTGGTGGTGGAGAACATGTCGTCCTGGGCGAGGCCGACGTAGATGCCGGCGCCCGCGCCCGAGAAACCGGTGCCCGAGACGCTGATGGTCTCGCCGTCGACGTTCAGGCCGGTCGACTTGCCGACGGTCGTGACCGCAGGGCCGGAGACGGCTTGGGTGGCCGTGTCGCCGGAGGTGTCGGGGTTGGCGACGGCAACGCCCGCCGGCGCCGTCAATGCCATGGCGACCGCCATGGTCGCGAATGCGGCCCTGCCTAACGCGCGCATCTTCCTACTTCCTGGTCATAGCCGCAGCTCACGGCACCGTGTGGAGTACAAAAATAAGGTGAGGTTAGCCTATGTTTGGCTAGGTGAGGCTAAGCTACCTGACTGGACGTCCAAGTTGGTGGGCTACGTTTTTGGACGCATCGCCCGAAGAGGCCGGGGGCATGTCCGGGCGGGCTGGACGAGGAACCGGAGGAGCGGCCGTGGCCGGTCGCTGGAACGACGAAGGCCTCCCGTCGTGACTCGCAGACGGGAGGCCTTCGCGGTGCGCGCCATGCGCGTGTCCGTTGGTGTGGCTAGGTCAGGACGACCAGTTCGGTTGCCGAGCTGATCTCCACGGTCAGTCCGGCCTTCGTCGCCACTCGGGCGAGGCCCTTGATGTCGGTCGGCTCGGCGCGGGACAGCACCAGGGCGCGAGCCAACAGGCCCTTGTGATGCTTGTTGAAGTGGCTGACGACGGAACGGCTGCCGTCGGGCTTGACGGTGAGCACGGTTGCGGTGACCGCGCCGGGGACCGGCCCGAGTTGCTGGTAGGTGCCGGAGCGCAGGTCCACCACCAGGCCGCCGTCCGCCTCCGCGGACAGCGCGTCGGACAGTTCCGGCTTCCACAGTGACTGCAGGGTGCCGAAGCCCGGGAGCTTGGAGCCGCCGGACAGCCGGTAGGCGGGGATCGGGTCGCCGGCCCGGACCGCGCCGAACAGCGCCGACCCCATCGCGAGCCGCCGGTACGCCTTCTCGCGCTGGACCTTGGTGAACGCCTTCGCGTCGAGCGCGTCGAACAGCACTCCCGTGTAGCGCTCGAGTGCGGGCCGGGTCGGGGAGACCCAGAGCTTCGCGTTGCGCTCGACCTCGTCGGTCTGGTGGGCGCTCAGACCCAGTGCGACGCTGGACGCGTCGGTGTCGGCGGACAGCTCGACGAGGGCATCGACCAGAGCCTCACGGGTCGCCGTCAGCGTGGGCAGGGACAGTTCGCCCAGGTCGAGCGGGGCGCCCTTGCCGCCGTCGGACTTGGTCTCGGAGGGGGGCAGCAGAACCAGCACGAGCGGCAACGGTACCGGGTGCGCGCGGCGGCCCGCATCGGGCGACTAGTCTGATACCCCGTGATCACCCGCCTTTCGCACCTGTTCCTCCGCACGCTGCGTGACGATCCCGCCGACGCCGAGGTTGCCAGCCACAAGCTGCTCGTCCGGGCCGGCTACGTCCGCCGAATCGCGCCGGGTGTGTACTCCTGGCTGCCGCTGGGCCTGCGGGTCCTGCGCGAGGTCGAGCGGGTGGTCCGCGAGGAGATGGACGCGATGGGCGCGCAGGAGATCCTGCTGCCCGCGCTGCTGCCGCGCGAGCCCTACGAGACGTCGAACCGCTGGACCGAGTACGGTGCCGGGCTGTTCCGTCTCAAGGACCGCAAGGGCAACGACTACATGCTCGGCCCCACCCACGAGGAGCTCTTCGCGCTCACCGTCAAGGGCGAGTACAACTCCTACAAGGACTTCCCGGTCACCCTGTACCAGGTGCAGACCAAGTACCGCGACGAGGAGCGGCCCCGCGCCGGCATCCTGCGCGGCCGCGAGTTCGTGATGAAGGACTCGTACTCCTTCGACCTCACCGACGAGGGCCTGACCGCGTCGTACCAGGCGCACCGCGACACCTACGAGCGGATCCTGGCCCGGCTCGGCGTCAAGTACGTCATCGTCTCCGCGACCTCGGGTGCGATGGGCGGCAGTGCCTCGGAGGAGTTCCTGGCCGAGAGCGCGATCGGCGAGGACACCTATGTCCGTTGCCTCGAGTCCGGCTACGCCGCGAACGTCGAGGCCGTCAAGACGCTGGCGCCCGAGGCGATCCCGTTCGACGGGCAGCCGGATGCCAAGGTCTACGACACTCCCGGCACCGAGACCATCGAGACCCTGGTGGACTGGGCCAACGGCGCGGACCTCGGCCGGACCGTGACGGGCGCGGACACCCTGAAGAACATCATGGTCAAGACCCGCGTGCCCGGCGGCGAGTGGGAGCTGCTGGCGATCGGCATCCCCGGTGACCGTGAGGTCGACGAGAAGCGCCTCGAGGCGGCGCTCGAGCCGGCCGAGTTCGTGATGATCACCGAGACCGACTTCAAGAACAACCCGTTCCTGGTCAAGGGCTACATCGGCCCGAAGGCGGTGCAGGAGAACGGTATCCGCTACCTCGTCGACCCGCGGGTGGTTGACGGCACCAGCTGGATCACTGGCGCCGACGAGGAGGGCAAGCACGTCGTCGGCCTCGTCGCCGGCCGCGACTTCACCCCGGACGGCACCATCGAGGCCGCCGAGGTGCGCGACGGTGACCCGTCGCCCGACGGCGCCGGACCGCTGGTCGCGGCCCGCGGCATCGAGGTCGGTCACGTCTTCCAGCTGGGCCGCAAGTACACCGACGTGTTCTCCGTCGACGTGCTCGGCGAGAACGGCAAGCCGGTCCGGCCCACCATGGGCTCCTACGGCATCGGCGTCTCGCGCCTGGTCGCGGTGATCGCCGAGCAGATGCACGACGAGAAGGGCCTGCGCTGGCCGGCCGAGGTGTCGCCGGCGAACGTGCACCTGGTGATCGCGAACAAGGACGACGCCGCCCGTGAGGGTGCCGAGGGCCTGGCCGCCGAGCTGGACCGGGCCGGACTGTCGGTGATCCTGGACGACCGCAAGGCCTCGCCGGGCGTGAAGTTCAAGGACTCCGAGCTGCTCGGGATCCCGCTGGTGGTCGTGGTCGGCCGCGGCTGGGCCGACGGCAAGGTGGAGCTGCGCGACCGCTTCACCGGCGAGTCCCGCGAGGTCGACGCCGACGGCGCGCTGGCGGAGATCCTCGCCGCCGTCCGCGGCTGACCCGAAACACCTGCAGTACCGGACCGGGCCGTCAGCTCTGACGGCCCGGTCCCGTGCGTTGAGCGGGAATTGCCGGTTCTACGGATCGATGCCCGACGGATCGGAATCGAAGGACCAGGTTCGCGGCCGAACCCAACGACGATCCGATGAATTTCTCCGACTGTGCGGGCGCGACACCTCGGTGCTTGCGGATTCACCCTCGGCGGCGGGTGCCCCCGTCTCCTGGAGTGCCCAGACCATGCCGACCGGGCTGTCGTTCGGCGACTGTGACCGCGCCTCAGGCTCGACGTTCCCCGTCGGCGTCCCACGGTGAGCTGCGAGTTGAGGACCGACAGGAATGTCGGTACCGGATTCGGAACCTTCACGGTCACAGTCGAATCGCCGGCGACGGGCTCGCCCGGATCACTCGGCCTGCCGTTTTTCGGCAGCTGGTTCGGCGCGTTCGCGCCCGCCCCGGCGCGCCACCGGACCGGGGATCGTGCAGCGGCGCCGGGTGGCGGCGGAGGCCCACGTGATCGTGCAGCGGCGCCGGGTGGCGGCGGAGGACGAC
>NZ_JBFUHZ010000084.1:0-3856 GCF_056402135.1 Rhodococcus sp. P4_C10
TCCGCCGGACCGACAGTCGCGGTCAGATCAACCGCAGTACCGGTCACAGCAGTGGCAGGAACCGCCAGGTCCGTCGTCGTGGTCACCAACGGGGCCGACACCTCGACCGCATGCGCCGCCGACGTCGAACCCACAAAGCCGGCACCCGCAACGAACTCGGCAGTGATCGACCGCGACCCGACCGTGTCGAATGTGTGCGACAGAGTCGCGGTGCCACCCGAAACCGCAGCCGGCGCACCGATGTTCACGCCACCGTCCTTGAACTGCACCGTGCCCACCGCATCCGCCGGACCGACAGTCGCGGTCAGATCAACCGCAATACCGGCCACAGCAGTGGCAGGAACCGCCAGGTCCGTCGTCGTGGTCACCAACGGGGCCGACACCTCGACCGCATGCGCCGCCGACGTCGAACCCACAAAGCCGGCACCCGCAACGAACTCAGCAGTGATCGACCGCGACCCGACCGTATCGAATGTGTGCGACAGAGTCGCGGTGCCACCCGAAACCGCAACCGGCGCACCAATGTTCACGCCACCGTCCTTGAACTGCACCGTGCCCACCGCGCCAGCCGGACCCACCGTCGCGGTCAGATCAACCGCAGTACCGGTGACAGCCTGAGCGGGAGCCGACAGCGTTGTCGTGGTGGCCACGTTCGGCGCGACCACCTCGACGTTCACGTTGGCCGGGTTGAATCCCTGTGTACTGCCGAAGGTGTAAACGTCGAAGAACATGCCGCTGTTGAACACACCCAGAGGAGCGGCGGCCGGCACTTTGTAGGTCACCGTGTAGTTCAGGGACTGGCCACTCTTGACCACGAATCCGCTGCCCAGGAAGCTGCAACCACCAGAGCACGTGGCCAACACGCTGCCGTCGGCTTGCTGCGAGATGGAGGAACCGCTACCGGTACCGGTCGCCGAGCCGCTCTGGTACACGAAGCCGGCCGGCGGGATGTCCCGGATCCTGGTGATGTAGCGCTCGGCACCGCCATTGTGGATGACCTCGTTCTTGTAGGTCACCGTGTCGCCGGGATGCAGGGTGGCCCCTGCGGTCCCGCCGACCACGCTCTTCTTGAAGATGAGGTTGCTGGTCGAGCCCTGATTGCTGGTCGACCCCGGATCTGCCGAGGCCGGACTCACGCCCAGCATGATCAGACCGGCGGCAGCCGCTGCCGCGGTCAGTGGTGTCGCAACGCGACGTATCGATGGACGCACTGGTATCTCCGGATCCTCGCCGCCACGCGGCGTTGGTATTGCCGTGTACTACCTGAATGACCGGGGACGATGCGTTGACTCTGGACACTCGACCCGATCGATCTGGACATCTGTCCCATGATGTCGCGGTACCGCATATCGAACCCACGGAGTGCGCCGACGGCCGTCTGCCGACGGCGCACTCCATCTCGCGTGCGGCACTACCTAGCCACGCTCAGCGATCAGGACTGGAAGAGGCTCTCCAGGCTGCCCGCGCCACCCGGGGTACCCGGATCGGTGGCACCCGGAACGGTCAGCGTCTGCGGCGCGGACGCCGAGTCGACGAACCCTGCCGASGCGATGAATTCCGCGGTGACACTGTAGGTTCCGGACGCCGCGAASGTGGTGGGCAGCGTCGCGACGCCGTTGACSACGTTCACCGGCGCACCGAGYGCGGTGTCRCCGAGCTTGAACTGCACCYTGCCGTTGGCGCCTGCCGGGTCGACCGTCGCCGTCAGYGTGACCGGCTGACCCTTCTGCACGGTGCCGACCGGGGCGAGGGTGGTGCTGGTCTGCACSGCGGCCGGCGGCGCGTGGGTGACGCTGACCGGGAACAGCGGTGCGACCGACCCCGCGACACCGGTGGTGCCGGAGTAGCGGGCGAGGACGCGGTGGGTGCCGGTGGTGGTGAACTTGTACGGCGCGACCGCGACGCCGTCGGTGCCGACCGTGCCGGTGACCTTGTCGCCGCCGTCGACGGTGAACTCGACGGTGCCGCCCTGCACCGCGGGGCTGACCTGGGCGTGCAGGTTCACGTCCTSGTCGACGAACGCGGTGTCGGGGCTGGTCATCGCGACGGTGGTGACGGTGTCGTCGGTGCTGACGTTGATGGTCTTGACCGSCGAGGTGGAGGCGATGAACCCGGTGGTGCCGGAGWACGCCGCGGTGATGGCGTGGTCGCCGTCGGTGGTGAAGGTGTGCGTCATCGAGGCGGTGCCGTTCGCGACGGTGACCGGKCCGCCGAGAGGTGTTGCGCCSTCGKAGAACTGGACGGTGCCGCCGTTCGCGGCCGGGTTGACGTTCGCGGTCARCGTGACCTCGGCGCCGTTCTTGACCGASCCGGGGGCGACGACGGTGGTGGTGGTCTGCTGGTCGGCCGCGGTGATGCTGGTCGTGGCCAGGGGGCCGGCGCCCGAGTTGAGGGGATCGGTGGCGCCGCCGACGTTACGCGGGGAGCACTGGGTGGGAGCCCATGCGGTGATGATCAGGGTGGCCTTCGGCAGGAAGGTGAGGAAGTTCTTGTCGTTGCCCCAGGCTCCSGCGTCGCCGGCGGTGCGCAGCTTGATCTCGACGTTGCCGGACGGGCCGGCCTTGAGCCGGGCCTTGACCTGCGGSAGCTGGAAGGTGGTCTTTTCGCCGGAGACSGCGTTCGCGACGATTCCGCCCTCGGAGCTCTTGCTGGCGTTGGGGCTGTTGCCGATGGTGGCGTTGTTKCCGGAGAGTCGGATGATGCCGCCGTTCGGGTCGACGTTGCCGTTCTCGTTGACCCGCAGCACGTTCGGCGTGACGCCGCTGAGKCCGGATCCGGTGCCGGGCACGACGGTGGCGCCGAGGAACTCCGCGTTCTGTGGGACGGCGACGTCGATCTTGATCCGCGAGACGTTCTGCACGCTGGCACCGGAGACCGAGTTGGGGTAGCTGATCGGCGGCGGCGCGATGACGACGTCGTACTCCTCGCCGGCGTTGACCGTCGCCGGGGCGTCGATCGAGACCGAGGAATCCTGCGCCTCGGTGGTCGGTCCGGCGACCGCCGACGGGGTCACCAGGCAGGCCGCCTTGAAGGTGGTGGTGATCGGGGCGGCCTGGGCGGGGAGGCCGCCGAGCATCGTGATGCCGACTACTGCCCCGGCGGTGATTGGAGTCGCCAACCGCCGAATTCTCTTGTTCTGCATGAATTCTCCTACTGATGAGGGAAAAGCCAGGGGTCACCCGGTCCGGGGCGTGAGCTGCTCACGCCCCGGACCGAGGTGGGCAGAGCGGGGTCAGCTGTTGAACAGGCYGGCGAGCGAWCCGAGGTCGGCGCTGCCGCCCGGGGTGCCCGGGTCGGTGGCGTCGGTGACGCCGATGACGGTCGGTCCGGAGACGGAGTCCTGGAAGCCCGCGCCGCCGGTGAAGACGGCGGTGATGCCGTAGGTKCCGGCGGTGTCGAAGGTGTGCGAGAGGGTCGCGACGCCGTCGACGACGGCSACCGGGGCGCCGATCTCGGTGGTGCCGGCCTTGAACTGGACGGTGCCGTTGGCGCCGGCGGGGGCGACGGTGGCCTTGAAGGTCATCGCCTGGCCGACGGTGGAGGGGCCGGTGACGGCGAGTGCGGTGGTGGTGGCCTCGCGGTTGGGCTCGGCGGCCTTGACGGTGACGGAGAACCCGGCGGAGGTGGACGGGGTGAATCCGGTGGTGCCGACGAACTTCGCGACCACGTTGGCGGTGCCGACGGTGGTGAAGGTGTGCGGCAGGGTCGCGACGCCGTCACCGGTGCCGACGTCGGCGGTGCCGACGGGGACGCCGTCGACGGTGAACTCGACCTGACCGGCGTCCGGGATCGGCATGACGGTGGCGGCGAGGTTGACCGGGACGCCGACGGTCGCGGTGACCGGTTCGAGGACGGT
>NZ_JBFUHZ010000085.1:0-3741 GCF_056402135.1 Rhodococcus sp. P4_C10
GACCCTCGTCGTGACGAACATCGTCAGCCACAGCCTCTCCCAATCTTGCAGACGAGCAGACCTACCGGCATCCCATCAGTGACAACGCCGGCCCAACCGCAACCGAGCGCGATGGCCCTCATCTTTGCAGGTTCTGGCCGCTGTCAGTGGGACCCGCTGATGCTCAATGATCTGGAAATCAGTGGGGAATGCTCTGGACCGTGGCGATGGAAAGTGCGGCTGACCAGGTATCGCGAACCGCACACAGAGAGCAGTTCACTGACTGCGGCAGACGAGGTCACGAACTCGACAGGGTTCGTGGCCTCGTTTTCATTCGCCAGGCGCGGGGGCGCGGGACCTCTCGACCGACGTCGCCGGACCCGACGCCAACCCGGAGTGGGTACGTTGGCCTGGCGCGCGATGAGTTTCTCGGACGCGGGGAGTCTCAACCTCTGCATCCATCGTCAAGAGGGCAGGAGAACCGAGTGACACAGCTACTGCGAGTTCAGAACTTCAACGTCTCGAGTGACGGAATCGGTGCCGGTGAGCACCAAAGCCTCGAGAGTCCGTTCGGCCTCGACCCCGGGAAGATGTTCGCCTGGGCCGGCGCTACTGCCAGCTGGCCCATGCGCACCGACCCCGGCGGAAGCCGCGGGCTCGACGACTACTTCACCCGTGACTACGCACGCAACATCGGTGCCGAGATCATGGGCCGCAACAAGTTCAGTCCCCACCGCGGGCCCTGGAACGACCTCGAGTGGCGTGGCTGGTGGGGGGACGAGCCCCCGTTCCGCACCCCGGTGTTCGTCATGACCCACCACGAACGCCCCTCCTTCACCCTCTCCGACACCACGTTCCACTTCGTCGACGGCGACCCTGCCGACGTCCTCGAGCAGGCACGCGAGGCGGCCCAGGGCAAGGACGTCCGGCTCGGCGGCGGGGTCACCACCATCCGGGAGTTCCTCGACGCCGACCTCGTCGACGCCATGCACGTGGCGGTCTCTCCCGTGCAACTCGGTTCCGGACTGCGACTCTGGGAGTCACCCGACGAGCTACTCGACCGATTCCACCTCGAGGTCGTCCCCAGCCCGAGCGGCGTTGCCCACCACCTGTTCTGGCGAAAGTGATTCCGAGGGGCCAGCGGGCGCGCGGGCATCGGGAGACCTCGGCCGGGAGCACCTTGGGAGCGCGCTCGAGCGGAGGTTGCGACTTCAACCGGTGTTCTAGCGACTGGGCCGACTGAACGGAGGGGCGAAGCCTGACCAGGCCGTGTTCTGGTCGTAGTAGATGTCGGTCAGGTCCACGCCGGTCAGTTTCGCGCCGGTCAGATTCGTGCCGGTCAGGTTCGCTCCGTACAGGTCGGCGTCGGTCAGGTCCGCGCCGGACAGGTCGGCGTCGGTCAGGTTCGCGCCGGCCAGGTTCGCGCCGGACATCGCCGCGCCATAGAGGTCGGCGTCGGTCAGGTCCGTGACGGTCAGGTCCGTGCCGGTCAAGTTCGCGCCGTACAGGTTCGCGTCGTTCAGGTGTGCGCCAGACACACAGGTGTTTGCGAGGTCGATCGGATTGGGTCCGTCTCTGGTCGCGTCGCGTCGGCCGATCACCGTGACGGCAGCCTGGCTGTCCACCGCGAGCATCCGACCGGGATTGGTTCGCTGCGAGCATTCGGACGTAGCTGGGGCATGGGTGCGGACGAAGGCGCCGAGGACCTCGAACACGGTGGGGTGATCTGTCGGGGAGTCTCGGGCAAGGCGCTCCAGGGAGTAGATGCCGCCCAAACGAACGTCCATGTTGTCCGAGCCGATTTGTTCTGTCGCCTTGGAGAACCTGTCGGTGACCTGCCCCTGCTCGGACAGTCCGTATTGATTCTCGGTAGCACTCAAGGAGTGGCCCGTAAACCAGAGTGCCGCAACGGCGGCGGCCGCCGTGGCCAGAGAGGCGACCTTCGGCCAGCCGTCCCAGGCGAACAGCTCGAGCAAGAAGCGCCGGAACTGCCAGATCCGCCTCTGCCACCGCCGTTGCGGTGGCGGCCTGTTCAACCGAATGCCACTGTGCGAGCGGCTCACGGCACCAGCAGCCGAGGCGCGGCGAGATTGCCGCGGCGACGGGGAGCCGGAACTCATGTCTTCATCATTCAGGCCCCATTCGGTCCACGTGACGCCTTTGCCCAGTTACATGTCCGGCGCGACCACCGACGAGAAACCCTCAACTCCGAAGGGACGCGCTCAGCGCCGCTGACCCTTACCGCGCGTGGACGGACCGCACGCCGGTCGGACTTCGTCCGCCGTCGACAACTCCCCGGCGCCGACGGGCGCAAGATAACGTTTTTATAACTGTACCTATCAATGACTCGGTGAACCCCCATACTTCCGAGGCAGTGTCGCGCGCCACACTGCCCGAGAAGAAGCAGGAGACGCCGATGACAGTCGTGGACACCGAGGGGCTCGAACCGACGAATGCCGGTCAGTCGACGTCGACTCCCCCGCCCCGGGCGTTCGCCGCGCGCCTGGCGATGGCGAACCTGGGCCTGTCCATGGCACTGATCACGCCGGTGGTCGTCACCATGCAGCTGCGCATCGAACACCTCGACCCGGACCACAAGGAAAGAACCCTCGGCCTCGTCCTCGGCATCGGCGCGCTCCTGGCGCTCATCGGCAACCCGCTCGCCGGCCGGCTCTCGGACCGGACCTCGTCGCGATTCGGCCGCCGCCGGCCGTGGCTGATCGGCGGAGCCCTGGTGGGCACCGCCGGCCTGACGGTCGTCGCGACGGTGCCGTCGATCGCGGGGGTGATCGTCGGATGGTGCCTGGCCCAGCTGGCGTTCAACGCCGTCATGGCCGCACTGACGGCCACCATCCCCGATCACGTGCCGCCGGAACAACGCGGACTCGCCTCGGGCGCAATGGGCTTCAGCCAGATCATGGCGATCGTCGTCGGCGTCCTGCTCGCCACCGCGCTGCCCGGCCCCGCGAAGTTCCTGGTGCCGGCCGCGATCGGCGTGGTCCTGATCACCGCCTTCGCCGTGACCCTGCCCGATCCGCAGGTGCCCGCCCCGCGCGAGCCGTTCTCCTTCCGGATGTTCGCGGGCAGCTTCTGGGTCAATCCGCGGCGCCACCCGGACTTCGGCTACGCCTGGCTCACCCGGTTCCTCGTCATGCTCGGCGTCGCGATGCCGATGTCGTTCCTGCTGTTCTTCCTCCAGGACCGGATCGGCATGTCCAGCGAAGAGGCCGCCGCCGGGGTCGCGACGCTGGTCGGCACGAGCTATGCACTCACCGCGCTGATGTCCGGGCTGGGCGGTTGGATCTCCGACAAGGTCGCGCGCCGCAAGGCATTCGTGATCGGGTCGGCACTGACCATGTCCGCCGGCCTGGCCCTGCTGGCCACGGCAAGCACCTTCACCATGGTGATCGTCGCCGAACTCGTCATCGGCCTCGGCACGGGACTGTTCTTCGCGGTGGACATGGCGTTGGTCACCCAGGTGCTGCCGGACCCGCGGACGGCGGCGAAGGACCTCGGCGTCATCAACATCGCGAACGCGTTGCCGCAGTCGCTTGCGCCGGCCATCGCGCCGCTGTTCCTCGCGATCGGACCCGAGAAGAACTACCCGCTGCTGTTCACCTTCGCCGCGCTGTCTGCGCTGGTCGGAGCCGTCCTGGTCACGCGGATCAAGGGAGTCAACTGACGGTCCCGGCCGGGCGGCCCGGCTGCCGGGCCGCCGCCGGGCCCTCGGCCCCGGTCACCGCCCGCGGCGCGGCCCCACCG
>NZ_JBFUHZ010000086.1:0-3352 GCF_056402135.1 Rhodococcus sp. P4_C10
ATCGGCTCCTTGGTCGTGGGCGACGCGTAAGGCTGCATCGAGCAGCTTCATCCGGGCATCCGATCTGGCCATGGATACGTCCATAGCCGGTCTCAGGTACCCACGCTCACCTCCACAGCAGCGTGTCTCACATCTGGGTAGACATCTCGCGTCTCACATGTCCCCAGACTGAACAGGCCCCAGGGGGACGACAAGCACTCACGGGCGTACGGAGCCGCCTACTTGCGCATCACCAGGACGAGGTTGCTCACCAGCAGCTCCCGCAGCCACGGCAGCCGCACCATCCACCACGCCCAGCGCGGGTGGTAGCGCGGGAAGGCGGCCAGCAGCCGACCCTCGGAAGTCGAACGTGCCCAGCGCAACCCGTCCGCGGCGCCGACGTCGAACAGGGAGACCCCGAACCGGTTCTTCGGCTCGTGGCCCTGCTTGCGGCCGTACCGGCGGGCCGCGTACTCGCCGCCCAGGAAGTGCCACGGGCCGGTCTCGTGGCCGCCGAACGGCCCCCACCACAGGGTGTACGAGAGGATCATCAGGCCGCCGGGCCGGGTGACCCGCAGCATCTCCTCGGCCATGGTCCACGGCTCGGGGACGTGCTCGGCGACGTTGGAGGAGAAGCAGATGTCGACGCTGGCGTCGCGGATCGGCAGCGCCATCCCGGACCCGCGGATCGCGTCGCCGACGGTCAGGCCCGCCGCGTGCATCTCGCTGGGGTCGGGCTCGACGGGGACGTACCGCGCGCCGGCCGCGCGGAAGGCCTCGGCGAAGTAGCCGGGCCCGCCGCCGACGTCCAGGACGATCCGCCCGGACAGCGATTCCCCGTTCGCACCGGCGTAGAGGTCCTCGACCAGTTCCAGCGAGTCGCGGGCCAGGGCGCCGTAGAAGATGTCGGGATCGGTCTGCTCGTAGCGGAAGTCCGAGAGCAGTCGCACCGACCGACGGAGGGTGGCCCGGCGGGCGAAGACACGGGTCACGGGGAGGGCGGTCACGGGGAGCAACCCTAGCGAGCGGCGGCGTCGACGCCGGTTCCCGGTCCGGGACCGCAACAATTCGCAGCGTGCAGCCGATAAGGTAGTCGTCGGCCGCGCCGCGGCCGTCACCGCCCGAGGGTCCAGGAGTAGTGCCGTGCGCGAGGTTCTGTTGTTGTGCTGGCGCGACACCGGGCACCCCCAGGGAGGTGGCAGCGAGCGCTACCTCGAACAGGTCGGCACCGGACTCGCGGCCCGCGGCATCAAGGTCACCCTGCGCACCGCCGGCTACCCGGGTGCGCCGCGGGAGGAGTTCGTCGACGGCATCCGGATCAGCCGCGGCGGCGGACGGTTCACCGTCTACCCGCGGGCGCTGGCCGCCATCGCGGCCGGTCGGCTGGGTTTCGGCCCGCTCCGCGGCATCGCTCCCGACGCGGTGATCGACACCCAGAACGGCATCCCCTTCTTCGCGCGCGCGGTCGCGGGCGCGCCGATCACCGTGCTGGTGCACCACTGCCACCGCGAACAGTGGCCGGTCGCCGGACGGCTGGTCGGCCGGATCGGCTGGTGGGTCGAGTCCGTGCTCTCGCCGCGGGTGCACCGGCGCAACCAGTACCTGACGGTGTCGCTGCCGTCCGCGGAGGAACTGACCGCGCTCGGCGTGGACCGTGAGCGGGTCGCGGTGGTGCGCAACGGCGCCGACGAACTGCCCGCCGCCGTGCCCGCCGGCGACGAGGCCACCCGGACCACCCATCCGAGCGTGTGCGTGCTGTCGCGGCTGGTGCCGCACAAGCAGATCGAGGACGCGCTGTCCGCGGTCGCGGCGCTGCGCGGACGCACCCCCGGGCTGCACCTGGACGTGATCGGCGGCGGCTGGTGGGAGGAGAACCTGCGCGAGCGGGCCCGCGAACTTGGCATCGCCGACGCGGTGACCTTCCACGGCCACGTCCCCGAGGACCGCAAGCACCAGCTGCTCTCGCGGGCGTGGGTGCACGTGATGCCCTCCCGCAAGGAGGGCTGGGGCCTGGCGGTGATCGAGGCCGCGCAGCACGGCGTCCCGACCGTCGGCTACCGCAGCTCGCGCGGGCTCACCGACTCCGTCGTCGACGGCGTCACCGGCCTGCTGGTGGACGACGCCGCACAGTTGACGATCGCGGTGTCGGAGCTGCTCGACGCCGCCGAGTTGCGCGGCGATCTCGGCGAGAAGGCGCGGATGCGGGCGTCGGAGTTCTCCTGGACGCAGACCGCGGCGGGCGTGCACACCGTGCTCGCGGAGTCGGCCTCCGGCCGTTACGTCTCGGGCCTGATCGGGGCGCCGGACGCGGCGGCCGTCTCAGACCCGGTCGGCGCGGGTCCGGCCGCGGTAGGCCACGGCGCCGAGCGCGCTACCGCCTAGCAGCAGCGCCCACGCGAGGTGCGCGGCGACCGCCGCGGCCCTGGCCCCCGCCCGGTGCGGCGGCGGCGCGGGTTCGCCCGGCACCCGGTACAGCGCCAGGTGCTCGTCGGCGAACACCGGCTCGAGCTGGGCCAGGGTGCGCCCGGCGTCACCGACCGGTCCGGCGGCGTCCCGCTCGACGAGCACCCAGCCGACCCCCAGACCGGGCAGGTGGTCGGCGGGACCGCCGCCGATCAGCAGCGCCTCGACCCGTTCGGCGCGGGCCCCCTCGCCCCCGATGTCCGTGGACTGCCCGGCGTCGGTGACGAGCAGCCGGCCGGTCTGCGGCACGTCGAGCGGCAGCAGCCGCGGAGCCGGGTCGAGCACCGGGGCGTCGCCGCTGTACGGGAACCGGCGGAACGTGCCCGACGGCAGCACCGCGACGTCCCCGGACCGACCCTCGAGCCGTGCCGCGACCTCCGACCACGACGACGGGTAGTGCACGGGACGCAGCGCCCCGCCGACGCCCCACGCCAGGTCCGGCAGCGCGATCAGCACCGCGGCGATCCCCACTGCGGCCGCCGCCGCCGGATTCCTCGCGGGCGACGGCGTGGCCCGCTCGCGGTCGCCGAACACCCGGCGGCCGAGCCGGTCCAGGGCGCCCGCACCGGCCGCCGCGGCCAGCGCGTAGCCGGGGACCGCGAGCGCCACCCACTTCTGGGCGTCGCGCAGCAACCCGGCGCCGGGCACGTGCACCACCGCCCACTCGCCGGCCTGCAGACCCCAGCCGGTGGCGGCGAGTGCGGGCAGCGCGACCGCCGCCGCGGCCGTCACCCCCAGCGTCGCGATCACCGGGTTCCCGCGACGGCGCCACAGCGCCGGCACCCCGGCGGCCACCACCGTGAGCAGCAGCGCCGTGCCGACCAGTGCCCACGGCGAGGTCCGGCTGCCCGGCACCGCG
Organism: Rhodococcus sp. P4_C10; assembly: GCF_056402135.1. Taxonomy (NCBI): domain Bacteria; kingdom Bacillati; phylum Actinomycetota; class Actinomycetes; order Mycobacteriales; family Nocardiaceae; genus Rhodococcus; species Rhodococcus sp. P4_C10. The sequence goes on from NZ_JBFUHZ010000086.1 coordinate 3,302, forward strand.
TCCGCGTTCCAGATCCCGCCGAGCCCGGCGAGGCTGCCGACGGTCGCCAGG
>NZ_JBFUHZ010000087.1:0-5288 GCF_056402135.1 Rhodococcus sp. P4_C10
ACGGTGCGGACAACCTCGGTGGTCCGGTGACGCTGGACGGTTCGGGCAAGGCGTCCATCACGCAGTCGTTCGCCGCGGAGGGTGCGCACAACATCACCGCGGTGTTCTCCGGTGCTGCCGGGTTCATTGCCTCCACGTCGGCCGTGCATTCGGTGACGGTGACGGCTGCGGCTCCGGTCGACGTCACGACCAGCACGGTTCTGACCCTTCCTGTTGACGTGAAAACTGGTGTGGCCGTAGATCTGTGGGCCGCAGTGAAGGCGCCGAACGGAGACCTGATTCCGTCGGGTGGGCAGGTCACCTTCAAGGACGGTGGCACTGTCATCGGCACCGTGGTGAACGTGGTCGGCGGCGAGGCGAACCTGCGCCACACCTTCACCACCACGGGGACGCACACCGTCACGGCGGAGTTCTCCGGCACGACCGGGTACCTGGCGTCCGTGTCGCAGTCCGGCACGCTCGAGGTGACGGATCCGGTCGTCACCGACGTTGCCACCACCACCGTGGTGACGCTGCCCGCCACCGCGACGAAGGGGGTTGCGGTGAACCTGGTCGCGACCGTCTCCCCGACTCCGGCCGGCGGCACGGTGCAGTTCATGGACGGCGCCACGCCGATCGGTGCTCCGGTCGGCTTGCTCAATGGCAAGGCGACCCGCTCGTACGCCTTCCCGATCACCGGTGACCGCCACATCACCGCGGTCTACAGCGGTGCCCCGGGGCACCTGGGCTCGACCGCGGAGGTCGGCACGGTCACCGTCGCCGAGGCCAGCACCGGCGGTGGAGGCACCGGCAGCGCAAGTGGTTCGTTGGGGAACATGTTCGGGTCGTCCTGATTCAGGGCACCACGATCTGAGCACTCCGGGTGTGGCCCCTGCCGAATTTTGGCATTGCGGTTCGCGGTCGGCCCTGGAGGAGGGATGGTGCAGGTCAAGGCGAAATATTGGCCCGTGGAGTCGGCGTAGATCGCGCTTGTGGACGGAAATCAATAGAAATGTATCGTCATCGGGCAATCTCTCTGTTATTGGAGCCGCGATGCGTTACTTTGAGCCGTGGAGTCCAGTTGGACGGTCGTCTAGGACCGTCCTCGAGAGGGGAACTATGACTAAGAGCAAGTCCCGTCGCGTAATCGGTGGGGTGAGCGCGTTCGCGGTAGCGGCCGGGTTCGCGGTCACCGCGGGCGTCGGAATGGCGGCCGCGGGGCCGGGAGCGGTCAGCTGGGTGGACGGCGGTAGCAACTACACCCGCATCATCAGCAACGTGACGCCCGCCGAGGGCGAGATCATCACGGTGTCGACCCAGTTCAAGCGGTCCTCCAGCGACGAGCAGGTCACTGCGATGAAGGACGTCCACCCGGTGTGCCTGACCTTCGTGGGTCTGAAGATCGACGGCACCCCGACGCCGCTCACCAACTCGGATCCGACCTTTGCGCGGGTCGTCGGCAACTGGTGGGTCACCCCCAATCAGCCGCGCACCATGGAGTACTCGTACAAGGTCGGCGCAGACTGTGCCCGCGACGTTCCGTTGAACACGTACATGGACTACTCCGGCAACCTCGGCCAGGGCAACTACCTGAACAAGGGCCCGACGATCTCGGTGACCAAGAATGTCTCGACGACGGCGCTGGACGCGGTTCCCGCGGGTGTGAAGGTGGGCCAGTCGGTTTCGCTCAGCGCGACGGTCACCGGCGGAGTCGACGGCGACCTGGTCGAGTTCTTCGACGGGGCCACGAAGATCGGTCAGGGTCCGTTGGCGGCGGGCAAGGCGACGCTCGCGTGGACGCCTGCGACCGCGGGTGATCGCAGTTTGACGGCGAAGTTCCTGGCTACGGCGGAGGTTGGCGAGTCGGTCTCGGCGGCGCAGAACGTGCCCGTGGCCGCGGCTGCGGACGTGGCCACCGCCACCGTGGTGACCGTGCCCGCGACCGCGACGAAGGGGGTTGCGGTGGACCTTGTCGCGACCGTCTCCCCGGCTCCGGTCGGCGGCACGGTGCAGTTCATGGACGGCGGAACGGCGATCGGTGCGCCGGTCGATGTGGTCGCCGGCAAGGCGACCCTCTCGTACGCGTTCGCGAGCGTTGGTGAGCACCAGATCAACGCGGTCTACAGCGGCGCCTCGGGCCACGCGGGCTCGACCGCGGCGGTCGGCACGGTCACCGTCTCCGAGACCGGTACCGGCGGCGACACCGGCAGCGCAGGAGGTTCGTTGGGGAACCTGTTCGGGTCGTCCTGATCCAGCGCGCCACGATCTGACGCACGTGGGTGTGGCCCCTGCCGAAATATCGGCAGGGGCCCGTTCGTCCTCGTTCTGGGCGTGTCGGTCGATCGGACGATAAGTCTAGTTTCTTTCTGGCAATCCGCCGTGAATGTCCGAGGGCTGCGTTAGCTTTGTTCGAATGATCAAGTTGGACGATCGTCCTGGACGGCCGTCCTGAACCTTGAGTGAGAGGGAACCATGGCTCAGAGCGCTGCCCGTCGCAACTTCACAGGATCAGAGGAACGTCCATGACGCATCGAGTAACAAAACGCGGCATCGCCGCAGGCGCGGCCACAGCACTCGCGATCGGCACGCTGACAATCTTCGGCACCAGCGTCGCCAACGCTGCCCCCGTTGTGCGCGACTGGGCCGACGGGAAGACGAGTTTCAACCGCACCATCAGCAACGGCACCCCCGGCGTGGGCGAGACCATCACGGTCACCACCAAGTTTCGGCGAACCGACAACATCACCGAAACCATCGCGTGGATCACGGACGTGAACCCGCCCTGCCTGACCTACGTCCCCGGCTCCGCCAAGATGAACGGCAACCCGATCACTCCCGTGGTCAATCCCAATCGGGGTGGCACACCGCCGACCGGCACGGTCACCGTCAACGGCAGCTGGGCCAACGCGCCGGGCACGAACAACCCCGCCTACAGCGTGGACTACAAGGTCGGCGCCAACTGCGCCCTCGGCACCTCCCTGGTGACCGGCATGGACTACAGCGGCGACCGCGGCGCCGGCTACTACGGGTACGACGGACCCAACATCACGGCCGGCAAGGGAAACCCCGCCACCACACTCGCCCCCGTCACCGGAGCCCGCGTCGGTCAGTCGACCTCCCTGACCGCCAACGTCACGGGCGGCGGCAGCGCAGCGGGCAACCCCGTCGAGTTCTACGACGGCGCCACCAAGATCGGCCAGGGCAACCTCGATGCCGCCGGCACGGTCGCCTTCGCGTGGACCCCCACCACTGCGGGCGGGCATGCCCTGACCGCGAAGTTCCTGGGTACGGCGACGGCGAACCAGTCGGTCTCGGCGGCGCAGAACGTGCCGGTGTCCCCGGCGGACGTGACCACGACGACGTCGGTGACCGGTCCGGCCACCGCGGTCGCGGGCACGGACGTAACCCTGAACGTGCAGGTCTCGCCCGCTCCGTCGGGTGGCACGGTGCAGTTCAAGGACGGCGCCACCAACATCGGTGGCCCGGTCACCCTCGATGCCCAGGGCAAGGGCAGCATCACGCAGCAGTTCGCGGCGGCGGGTGCTCGTAGCATCACTGCGGTGTACTCCGGTGCGGGTGAGTTCCAGCCGTCGACTTCGGGYGCTCACAATGTCAACGTCACGCCGGCTGATGTCGCCACGACGACGTCGGTGACGGGTCCGGTGACTGCGGTTGCGGGCGCGGATGTGGTTCTGAACGTGCAGGTTTCGCCGGTACCTAGCGGTGGCACGGTGCAGTTCAAGGACGGCGCCACCGATCTGGGTGGTCCGGTGACCCTTGATGCCGAGGGCAAGGGCAGCATCACGCAGCAGTTCGCGGCGGCGGGTGCTCGTAGCATCACTGCGGTGTACTCCGGTGCGGGTGAGTTCCAGCCGTCGACGTCGGCTGCGCACGACGTGACGGTGACTCCGGCGAATGTCGCCACCGAGACCACGGTCACCGGTGACACGGCCGGTGTTGCCGGTTCCGATGTCTCTCTGAGCGTGAAGGTTTCGCCGGCTCCGGCTGTCGGCGCCAAGGTGCAGTTCAAGAACGGCGCGGCGGACCTCGGTGCTCTGGTCGATCTGGATGCGCAGGGCAACGCCTCGATCACGGCGCCGTTGGCGGCGGGCAATCATGTGATCACTGCGGTGTTCGCTGGTTTCAATGAGCATCAGGGTTCGACGTCGGCTGCGCACAACGTGACGGTGACTCCGGCGGACGTCACCACGACGACGTCGGTGACCGGTCCGGCGACTGCGATCGAGGGCGCGGACGTGGTTCTGAACGTGCAGGTTTCGCCGGTACCTAATGGTGGCACGGTGCAGTTCAAGAACGGCGCCAACAACATCGGTGGCCCGGTGACCCTCGATTCCGAGGGCAAGGGTTCGATCACGCAGCAGTTCACGTCGGCCGGTGCGCAGGGCATCACCGCGGTGTACTCGGGTGCTGCCGGCTTCATCACCTCGACCTCGGATGCGCACACCGTCACGGTGTCGGCTCCTGCCGAGACCGACGTGGCCACCACCACGGTGCTCACCGTGCCCGCCACCGCGACGAAGGGTGCAGCGGTGAACCTGGTCGCGACTGTCACCCCGGATCCGGCTGGTGGCACCGTGCAGTTCATGGACGGCACCACGCCGATCGGTGCTCCGGTCGGGTTGATGAACGGTAAGGCGACTCGCTCGCATCCCTTCGCGACCACCGGCGCGCATGAGATCACCGCGATCTACAGCGGTGCTCCCGGCTACCTGACCTCGACGGCCGAGGTCGCCACCGTCACCGTCGACGAGCCCGCCGACGGCGGGCCCGGCAGTGCCGGCGGTTCGCTCGGGAGCCTGTTCGGTTCTTCCTGAGTTGTCGGCGCTCCTGACGGATTGACGTGAGTGTGGCCCCACGCTCAATTACCGGCTGGCAACAGATGCAACCGCGTGTTGCGGTCACTGCGGTCAGGGTGTGCGTGCGTGCATAGAGCCAGTTCAGAGCCCATTTTGCCGGTGCGAAAAAGGGCAGCCGGCAGCGTTGGGTTAAACAAATGGCCACGGCCCAGTTTTCATCCCGTGATCTTCCTGTGACGAGCCGCCGGTTGCGTTACCCTGAGCGCCGAATCCAAAAAGTTGGACGGTCGTCTTGGACTGTCGTCGAGAGGAATTTATGACTCACGAAAACACGCGCCGGGTGGTCGGTGGCCTCAGCGCGGTGGCCATCGCCGCCGGGTTCGCGGTCACCGCCGGTGTCGGCATGGCTGGTGCGGCGCCGAGTTCGGTGTCCTGGGCCGACGGCAACAGCAACTTCACCCGGACCGTCAGCAACACGACGCCGGTCGAGGG
>NZ_JBFUHZ010000088.1:0-2424 GCF_056402135.1 Rhodococcus sp. P4_C10
GGCCGGGGCCGCGGCCTTCGCTGCTGCCGGGGCCGCCGGCGCGGGTGCCGCCGGTGCTGCCGAGGCGGGGACCGAGGCGGCAGGTGCAGCGGCGGGCGGTGCTGCAGCAGGAGTGACGGTGGTGGTGGCGGCGGGTGTGCCGTTGCCGTTCGTGGGGCCGGCAGGCGCGGGTTGCGCGGCCTGTCCGTTGGCGCCCGAGGTGTCCGGCTTGTAGTCGGTGAGGAACTCGTGCCAGCTGGCGTCCACAGATGAGGGATCATCCTGGAAGCGCTGGTACATCTCGTCGACAAGCCACTGGTTCTGTCCGAATTGTGACGTAGAACTGCTGCTCACGGCAGGTGTTCGCCTCGTTTCTCTCTTGGTCCCCGATCGGCGCTTATGCACCCGAGGCTAGTCCCCCCGGATGGCGTCCGCGCGCGGCGGGCACCCGCCGAGTGATGTGCGTCACCCGTGAGTGCCCGCGGTTTCAACTATCGATGACATTTTGGGTCCCCGAATTATTCCCCGCAGCGCTTCGCGCCGCATCCCAGAGCCGTTCGTAGTGTCCGCCGGCGTGACGCAGCTCGTGGTGTGGACCGGACTCGACGATGCGCCCGTCGTCGACCACCACGACGAGGTCGGACCGCGCGGCAGTCGCCAGCCGGTGTGCCACCACCACCGCGGTGCGCCGGCGGGCGATCAGCCGGCTGGCCTCGAGCACGGTGCGCTCGGTGGCCGGGTCCAGGGTGGCCGTCGCCTCGTCGAGCAGCAGCAGGTCCGGGTCGACCAGTTCGGCACGGGCCAGCGCGATCAGCTGACGCTGGCCGGCGGAGAGTCCCTGTCCGCGCTCGCCGATCGGGGTGTACATGCCGCCGCGGAGGTCGGCGATGGTCGCCAGCGCGCCCACCGCGCGGGCCGCGGCCACGATCTGCTCGCGGGTCGCGTCGGGCCGGCCGTAGGCGATGTTGCTCGCCACGTCGCCGGTGAACAGGTGCGCCTCCTGCGGGACCACGCCGAGCCGGGCGCGGTACTCGGGGAGCGGGTAGCCGCGCAGGTCCACCCCGTCCACCCGCACCGCGCCGTCGGTCGGGTCGTAGAAGCGGGCCAGCAGCTTGACGACGGTGGACTTGCCGGCGCCGGTCCGGCCGACCAGGGCCACCGTGGCGCCCGCGTCGATGCGCAGGTCCACGCCCTGCAGGGCGTCGGTCTCCGCGCCGCTGTAGCGGAAGGTCACGTCGGCGAGGTCGACGTCCCCGCGCAGGTGCCCGGTGATCGGCACCGTGCCCGACGGGGCAGCGGCGTCGCCGGAGAGTGAGTCCTCCAGCGAACTGCGGGTTCGCAGCAGGTCCCCGATCCGGCGCAGGCCGACGCTGGCCTGCTGGTAGCCGTCGAAGACCTGCGAGAGCTGCTGGATCGGACCGAACAGCAGCCCGAGGTAGAGGACGAAGGCGACCAGCGTGCCCGCGGTGGCCTCGCCGTTGGCGACGCGGGTGGCACCGACCAGCACCACGGCGGCCAGCGCCAGGTCGGACAGGAAGGTGATGAACGGGAAGAAGATCGAGATGGCCCGCTGCGAGCGCATCCGGCTGCGGCGGTAGCTGTCCGCGCGTTCGGCGAACCGTTCCGCCGCGAAGTCCTCACGCCGGTACGCCTGCGCCGCGCGCAGCCCCGCGACATTCTCCTGGAAGTCGGCGTTGACGATCGAGATGCGTTCCCGCGAGACCGAGTACGCCACGGAGGACACCCGGCGGAAGAGCAGGGTGGCCACCAGCAGCGGCGGCACCGCGGCGAGCGCCACCAGTCCGAGCACCACGTCGGTCAGCAGCAGGGCGATCGCGATCCCGACCACCGTGAGCACGCTGACCACCGCCGTCGACAGGCCGGTCTGCAGGAACGACGACAGCGCGTCGACGTCGGTCGTCATCCGGGTCATGATGCGGCCGGACAGTTCCCGCTCGTAGTAGTCGAGGCCGAGCCGCTGCAGGTGCGCGTAGCTGCGCACCCGCAGGCTGTAGAGGACCTTCTCGCCGGCGCGGGTGGTGACCACCGTCATCACCGCGACGACCAGCCAGTCCGCGGCGACCAGCGCGACGCCGGCGAAGGTGGCCCACCACAGCGCGGACGGCTGGTCGGCCGTGACGCCGCGGTCGAGCGCGAACTTGACGATCGACGGGAACAGCACGCCCGCCAGCGAGTCCAGCGCCAGGCAGGCGACGACGGCGGCGAGGATCCAGCGGACCGGCCGCAGCAGCGCGGACAGCCGGAACGCGGGGTCCGGCCGGCGCAGATCGTGGTCGTCCATGCCGGGTTGCTCGGTGGCCGGGGGCAGGGCCGCGACGGCGGCACGCAGTTCCGGCGTGGCGGCCACGTTGCCGAGTGCCCCGGACGCCGCGCCGCCCGCGCCGTGACCGCCGCCGCCCGCAGGTGCGCCGCCCGCCGTCACCG
>NZ_JBFUHZ010000089.1:0-1948 GCF_056402135.1 Rhodococcus sp. P4_C10
CAGCGCCGCGTCGGGGTCCCGGCCCTCGGCGACGGCCCGCGCGACCACGTCGGCGGCGCCCAACGACGCCGCCACGCTGTACCCCGTGCCGGGATGGACCAGCCCGCCGCGGGCGCCGAAACCGGGCGCTCCCTGTCCCGGCCGCCCGTGCCGCGGCGCCTGCACCGGGAACCGCACCCGCTCCTGCACGGCGTCGACGGGCGGCTCGACCCCCCGCGACCGCAGCCTCGTCTCGAGGCGGCCGCGCAACACCCCGAGCGAGAGGCCGGGCCGGCCCACCAGGCACGTCTCCTCGAGCAGCACCCGGTCGGCGCCCAGCGGCACGGCGTAGAGGAACGACGGCGGGGCGTCCGGCGCGGCGCCGTTGTCCGGTCGCCAGTCCATGAACCATGCGGGTCCGCCGCCGAGGGCGGGCGCCGCCGTGGCGGCGTCCACGACCACCCCGTACGCGGTCTGCTCGGCGAGCGCGGGGCCCGGGTGCAGGCCGCGGGCGTCGAGCACCCGGGTGGCCCGGACCTCGGTGCCGTCACGCAGTGTCACCGCGTGCGCGGTCACGGTCGCCGCCGTGCCCGCCAGTACCCGCGTCCCGCCGAGGTCCAGGGCGTCGCGCAGGGCCTCGTTGTCGAGCACGCAGTAGGGCCGGTCGAGGGTGTGTTCCCGCCTCGCCCACACCCGTGGCCGGTCCACCCGGGCCCGGACCACGTTCGGCCCCAGCCATGCGGGCAGTTCGTCGAGCCACGCGGCGTAGGTGGGCGTCCAGGGCCGGGCGGGACGGGGGTCGACCGCGACCACGTCCAGCCCGGCGGCGGCGGCCCGGTGCGCGAGGGCGCGCCCGGCCGGCCCGAGTCCGACCACCGCGAGGTCGGCCCGCATCAGCGGCCGCCCGTGGCGTCGTCCGGTCGGCCGTCGAGGCCGCGGACCGGGAACTGGCGCATGGCCGTGTCCTACAGCGAGCCCGTCGCCAGCAGTCCGCCGTCCACCCGGATCGTGTCGCCGGTGATCCAGGCCGCCGCGTCGGAGACCAGGAACGCGACCAGGCCGGCCACGTCCTCGGGCGTGCCGAGCCGCTTCATCGGGTACATCGCCGCCGTCTGCTCCTCGCCGCCGGCGACCAGCGCCTCCGCGAACTTGGTCTTGACCACGCCGGGGGCGACGGCGTTGACCCGGATCGACGGGCCCAGCTGCCAGGCCAGTTCCTCGGTGAGCCGGATGAGGGCCGCCTTCGAGGCGCCGTACGCGGCGATGGCGCCGGTCGAGCGCAGGCCCGCGACGCTGGCGAGGTTCACCACCGCGCCGCCGTGCTCGCCCATCCATGCCTTGTGCGCCTGCTGGATGTAGCCGAGGGCGGCCACCACGTTGACGTCGAAGATCTTGCGGACCGCGTCGAGGTCCGCCTCCATCAGCGACCCGAAGACCGGGTTGATACCGGTGTTGTTGACCAGGATGTCCAGGGAGCCGAGTTCGGCGACCGTGCGGGTGACGGCGTCGGCGCGGGCGTCGGCGTCACCGGCGTTCCCGGCGATGGGCAGCACCACGGCGCCCTCGCGGCCGGCCCGCAGCTCGCGGGCGGCCTCCTCGAGCGGTTCGGGCTTGCGCGCGGTGATCGCCACCTTCGCGCCGCGGGCGAGAAACTCGGCCGCGATGGCCATGCCGATGCCGCGGCTCGCGCCCGTCACCAGCGCAGTACGTCCTGCCAGATCCTGGATTTCGCTCATGTCACCGCACGTTAGCGGACTCACTTCGGCGGTGGCGGGAGGCGGTCGTAAACTCCGGTAAACTCGGCAGGCGTGATTACCGCCACCGACCTCGAAGTTCGTGCCGGTGTGCGGACCCTCCTCTCCGCGCCCGGCCCCGCCCTGCGCGTCCAGTCCGGCGACCGCATCGGTCTCGTCGGCCGCAACGGCGCCGGAAAGACCACCACCCTGCGCATCCTCGCCGGCGAGGGCGA
>NZ_JBFUHZ010000091.1:0-1697 GCF_056402135.1 Rhodococcus sp. P4_C10
AAGTCCGCCCCCTGGCTCTCGAGCCCACGCGGAGAGCCGTCGACCTTCGCCGAGCCGTCCACGTACGTCAGGCACGCGGGGTGGAAGTCCTTGACCGCCTGGACGTACTCRACGACGGTGAGAGCCTTCCGCATGAACTTCATCGAGGTCGTGACGATCTCGCCCTCGACCGGCGTCGTGTTGCTGACGGTCCGGGTGAAGTTGCTGTTGCCGTCGGCCCAGGACACCGAACYCGGCGCCGCACCAGCCATGCCGACACCGGCGGTGACCGCGAACCCGGCCGCCACCGCGAACGCGCTCACACCACCGATCACCCGGCGGGTGTTTCCTACAGACATTGTTTCCCTCTCGATGACAATCCAGGACGACCGTCCAACTTTTTGGATTCGGCTCAGGGTAACGCACCAAGCCGATTGTCACGGGCAGATCACGGGGAGAAATTTGAGCGAGATCGGCGGTTCGGCGCGGCACCGCCCAGCGAAGCGTCGCAGCTCGAGAAAAGTGGCCTTGAACTGCCATTTCATGCGGGGACCGCACCGCCGCAGGCAGTGACCGTGACGGCCGGTTACGTTTGTTGCTGGCCGGTAATTATTTCGTTCAGCTGACGAATTCGACCCGCAATCGGGCATTTCTGCCATGGCCCGATTCCTGCCGCGAATACAAGTGTGACCCCTGCCGAACTTCCGGCAGGGGCCACACTCACGTCACTCCGTCAGGAGTTCTGACGGTCTAGGAAGAACCGAACAGGTTCCCCAGCGAACCGCCCGCACCGTTTCCACCCTCGACGGGCTCGTCGACGGTGATGATGCCGACCTCGGTGGTCGAGGTCAGGTGGCCCGGGGCGCCACTGTAGATCGCGGTGATCTGGTGCTCACCGGCAGTGGTGAAGGCCTGCGAGCGAGTCGCCTTGCCTGCGAGCAACCCGACCGGAGCACCGAGCGGCGTGGCGCCGTCCATGAACTGCACGGTTCCACCGGCCGGAGTCGGGGAGACAGTCGCGACCAGGTTCACCGCAGCCCCGTTCTTCGCGGTGGCGGGCATGGCCAGCACCGTGGTGGTGGCCACGTCTGTGATGACGGGGGCCGACACCTCGACCGTGCTGGACTGCGAGACCGAGGTCAGGAAGCCGGTCGTTCCACCGAACTCAGCGGTGACGGTGTGCGCTCCGACGGTCGTGAAGGTGTGGCTCAGCTTCGCCTCACCATTGACCGCGTTCACGGTCTTGCCGATGAGGGCACCACCGTCCTTGAAGAAGATCGTTCCGCCGGACGGGATGGGATCACCGTTCGGACCCGTCACCTTCGCCCACAGGTCGACGGCCACGCCGGTGGTCGCGGTCGCCGGGGCGGTCGCGGTCGTGGTCGTGGCGACGTCGGTCGGAACCGGCGCACTCACGGTGACCGTGTGTGCCGCCGAGGTGGACCCCTGGAACTCACCCGCACCCGAGTACACCGCGGTAATGCTGCGCGTGCCCGCCGCGAACTTCTGCGTGATCGAACCCTTGCCCTCGGAATCGAGGTTCACCGGGCCACCCAGGTTCTCGGTGCCGTCCTTGAACTGCACCGTGCCACCAGCAGGAGCCGGCGAAACCTGCACGTTCAGAACCACATCCGCACCCGCCACCGCGGAAGCCGGACCCGACACGACCGTCGTGGTCGCGACATCAGCCGGCGACACCGCGACGGCGTGCGCAGCCG
>NZ_JBFUHZ010000092.1:0-1529 GCF_056402135.1 Rhodococcus sp. P4_C10
TCCGCCGCACCCGGGTCGTGCGTGACCAGCACCACCGCGCCCTTGTAGCTGCGCAGCGCGTCGAGCACCTGCTCGCGGGAGATCGGGTCCAGGTTGTTCGTCGGCTCGTCGAGCAGCAGCACGTTCGCCGCCGACGACACCAGCCCGGCCAGCGCCAGACGGGTCTTCTCACCGCCGGACAGSGTGCCYGCCGGCTGCTCGAGCTGCGGCCCGGTGAACATGAACGCACCGAGCAGCGARCGCAGCTCCTGCTCCCCCGTGTCGGGCGCGGCGTGCCGGATGTTCTCCCACACCGACGCGTCGTCGTCGAGGGTGTCGTGCTCCTGCGCGAAGTAGCCGATCTTGAGCCCGTGCCCGGGCACCAGCTGGCCGGTGTTCGGCTTCTCCGTGCCGGCCAGGATSCGCAGCAGSGTGGTCTTGCCGGCGCCGTTGAGCCCGAGCACCACCACCCGGCTGCCGCGGTCGATGGCCAGGTCGACGCCGGCGAAGATCTCCAGCGACCCGTACATCTTGGTGAGGTTCTCGGCCATCAGCGGCGTCTTGCCGCAGGTGGCGGGCTCCGGGAAGCGGATGTGCGCGACCTTGTCGGAGACCCGGACGTCGTCGAGGGCGGCCATCAGCTTGTCCGCGCGCTTGGCCATGTTCTGGGCGGCGGTCGCCTTGGTGGCCTTGGCGCCGAGCTTGGCGGCCTGCACGCGCAGCGCGCCGGCCTTCTTCTCGGCGTTGGCGCGCTCGCGGCGGCGACGCTGCTCGTCGGTGGCGCGGGCGTCGAGGTACTTCTGCCAGCCCATGTTGTAGACGTCGGCCTCGGCGCGCACGGCGTCGAGGAACCACACCCGGTTGACCACGTCGCCGAGCAGTTCCACGTCGTGGCTGATCACGATCAGTCCGCCGTCGTGGTTCTGCAGGAACCCGCGCAGCCAGGTGATCGAGTCGGCGTCGAGGTGGTTGGTGGGCTCGTCGAGCAGCAGGATGGTGTCCGAGCGGCCGCCGCTGCCGTCCGACGCCGCGAACAGGATGCGGGCCAGCTCCACCCGGCGGCGCTGACCGCCGGACAGGGTGCGCAGCGGCTGCCCGAGGATGCGGTCGGCCAGCCCGAGGCTGTTGCAGATCCGGGCCGCCTCGCTCTCCGCGACGTAGCCGCCGAGGGACGAGAACCGGTCCTCGAGCTGCCCGTACCTGCGGACGGCCTTGTCCAGCTCGGCCGGGTCGACGAGCTCGGCCATCAGGATCTGCTGCTTGTCCATGTCCCGGAGCAACGCGTCGAGGCCGCGGGCSGAGAGCACCCGGTCCTTGGCGAGSACGTCGAGGTCGCCCTCCTTGGGGTCCTGCGGCAGGTAGCCGAGGTCTCCGGTGCGGATGACCTCGCCCGCGTAGGGCTCGCCCTCGCCGGCGAGGATGCGCAGGGTGGTGGTCTTTCCGGCGCCGTTGCGGCCGACGAGACCGATGCGGTCGCCGGACTGGACGCGCAGGGCGGGGCCGGGCGCGGAGAGGAGGGTCCGCACACCGGCACGAACTTCGAGGTCGGT
>NZ_JBFUHZ010000093.1:0-1364 GCF_056402135.1 Rhodococcus sp. P4_C10
ACGGCGGCGATGTAGTTGCCGCGGACCGCGGTCTTCGGGCCGGTCAGACCCGACAGACCGTAGATGAACATCGAGAACGCGACGATGTACAGGATCGTGACGAGGTAGCCCATCAGAGGTCAGCCCCCTTCTTCTCGGCCGCCGCCTTGGGGGCGTCCTTCTTGGGCTTGAACATCGCGAGCATGCGGTCGGTCACCACGAAACCACCGACCACGTTCAAGGTGCCGAACACCAACGCGACGAACAGGATGAKCTTGATGCTCCACGGCGCGTCACCSGGAAGATGCCCCAGCACCACCAGCGCACCGAGCACCACGATGCCGTGRATGGCGTTGGTGCCCGACATCAACGGCGTGTGCAAGGTGTTGGGCACCTTGGAGATGACGGCGAACCCGACGAACCCGGCCAGGACCAGRATCGCGATGTTCGCGAGAAGTTCGTTGTACATCAGGCAGTCGCCTCCTTGCGGGTGACGCACGCGGCGGCGAGCACCTCGTCGTCGAAGTCCGGCGCAATGGCGCCGTTCTCGTCGAGCATCAACTCGATCAACGCGTACAGGTTCTTCGAGTACAGCTCACTCGAGTGCTCCGGCATCGTCGCCGGCAGGTTCAACGGGGAACAGATCGTCACCCCGTGCTTGACCGCGGTCTGRCCGGGCTCGGTCAGCTCGCAGTTGCCGCCGGTCTCMCCGGCGAGGTCSACGATCACCGAGCCGGGCTTCATGCCCTCCACCGCGGCGGCCGTGACCAGGCGCGGCGCCGGACGACCCGGCACCAGSGCGGTGGTGATGACCACGTCGAAMCCCTTGATCGCGTTCTCGAGGGCCTGCTGCTGCTGGGCCTGCTCGGCCTCGGTCAGCTGGCGGGCGTAACCGCCCTCACCGGCCGCGTCGATGCCSAGGTCGAGCCACTGCGCACCGACCGAGCGGACCTGGTCGGCGACCTCSGGGCGCACGTCGTAGCCGGTGACCCGGCCACCGAGACGCTTCGCCGTGGCSAGGGCCTGCAGGCCCGCGACGCCGACRCCGAGGACCAGCACSGTSGCGGGCTTGACGGTGCCGGCGGCGGTGGTGAGCATCGGGAAGTACCGGGTGGACTCCGACGCCGCCACGATCACCGACTTGTAGCCGGCGACGTTCGCCTGCGAGGACAACGCGTCCATCACCTGSGCGCGGGAGATCCGCGGGATCGCCTCGACGGCGTAGGCCTCGACACCGGCGGCGGCGAGYGCGGCGATGCCGGACTCGTTGGTGCGCGGGGCGAGGAACCCGATCAGCTTCTGACCCGGCCGCAGCCGCGCGGTCTCCTCGGTGTTGGGGGCGGCGACCTTGAGGACCACGTCGGCGGACCAGGCGTCGCCGATGG
>NZ_JBFUHZ010000094.1:0-1351 GCF_056402135.1 Rhodococcus sp. P4_C10
CGTTCGAGTTCTCGTACAAGGTCGGTGCGAACTGCGATCGTGACGTCGCGATGAACACGTGGACGGACTACTCCGGGTCGCTGGGTTCGGGTAGCTACCCGAACAAGGGCACGACCGTGACGGTGAGCAAGAACGTCACCACGACGGCGCTGGCCGCGGTGCCGGCGGGCGTCCAGGTGGGCCAGGCCGTGCCGCTGAGCGCGACGGTCACCGGAGGTGCCGCGGGCAACAACGTCGAGTTCTTCGACGGCGCGACCAAGATCGGCCAGGGTGCACTCGACGCTGCCGGCGTCGCGACTCTGACGTGGACCCCCGCCGAGCGCGGTGCCCATGCGCTGTCCGCGAAGTTCGGGGCGACCGACAAGGCGCAGGGTTCGCAGTCGGCCCAGCAGAACATCCAGGTCGCGCAGTCCGACGCGGTCTCGTCGACGTCGCTTGCCCCCATCGTCGACGCTCAGGTCGGGCGGTCGAGCACCCTGAAGGCCACCGTTTCCCCGGCCGGTGCCGGTGGCAACGTGGTGTTCAAGGACGGCGCCACGACGCTGGCCGAGGTTCCCGTCGCCGCCAACGGCGAAGCTGTGTACTCCTGGGTGCCGGCCACCCCGGGTGCCCACGCGATCACCGCGACGTTCTCCGGACGCACCGGTGTCACCGGCTCGAACGCCTCCGCCAACGTGACCGTGGCGGCGCAGCCGGCCGAGAACTCCAGCTCGACCACCGTGCTCACCGTCGGTGAGAACCTGAAGGTCGGCCAGGCGTCGACCGCGTCCGCGAAGGTCACCCCCGGCAACGCCGGCGGGTCGGTCACCTTCAAGGAGAACGGTGTCGTGATCGGCACCGCCACCGTCGACGCGAACGGCCAGGCGAGCATCGCGTGGACGCCTGCCGTCGCCGGCCAGCGCAGCATCGCGGCCGAGTTCTCCGGTGCCGGCACTGTCAACGCGTCCGCGGACAGCGTTTCCGTGGCCGTGTCCGAGGGCATCCCCGGCGGCGGGGAGAACGGCGGCGGCACCGGCAGCCTCGGCTCGCTCTTCGGCAGCTAGGCGCAGCACCACACAACTGATCAGGGCCTCGGGCCCCTCGCGGCCACAGCGCAGCGGGGGATCCGAGGCCCGATTGTTCGCGGCACCTTCGGTTTCCGGCTGCCGTCTCGGTTCGTCGTTTGAGAGGAAAACATGTCTGTAGGTAACACGCGCCGGATCGTCGGTGGCCTCAGCGCGGTGGCCATCGCCGCCGGGTTCGCGGTCACCGCCGGTGTCGGCATGGCTGGTGCGGCGCCGAGTTCGGTGTCCTGGGCCGACGGCAACAGCAACTTCACCCGGACCGTCAGCAACACGACGCCGGTCGAGGG
>NZ_JBFUHZ010000095.1:0-1107 GCF_056402135.1 Rhodococcus sp. P4_C10
TGTACTGCCCAGGCAGGTTGGTCGAAGGATTGCAACGACACACTGTGACCGGTCGTTGAACAGCGAAGGTCTCCTGTCGTGAAGTGGAGCTACTACGACAACCACTCACCGACAGGAGACCTTCGTGGTCCACGCTAACGCACCCCTGACCCCCAGAGGCCGGCTACTGCTCGCCAGACGCATCATCGACGAAGGCTGGCCGGTCAACCGCGCCGCCGAACACTTCAACGTCTCCTGGCCCACCGCCAAACGGTGGGCGGTGCGCTACCAGGAGATGGGCGAAGCAGGCATGGCCGACCGATCCAGTCGCCCCCATCGCAGCCCGAACCGCACCCCACCACCACAGGTCCGCAAGATCGTGGACCTGCGGTGGCGCAGACGACTCTCACCGCAGGCCATCGCCTCACGATTGAACATGCCCGCCTCGACCGTGCACGCAGTCCTGGTCCGCTGCCGCCTGAACMGGCTCTCGCACATCGACATCCGCACCGGCGAGGTCATCCGCCGCTACGAACACCCGCATCCGGGATCGATGATCCACGTCGATGTGAAGAAGCTCGGCAACATCCCCGACGGCGGCGGCTGGCGTTTYGTCGGACGCGTCAAGGGCCGCARGAACCGTCAACAGACCCCGGGCACGAAACGCAGCCGACACCACAACGAACTGCTCGGGCATGCGTTCGTACACACCGTCATCGACGACCACTCCCGCGTCGCCTACGCCGAGATCCACGACGACGAAACCGCACAGACCGCGGTCGGGGTGCTGCGCCGAGCCGTCAGCTGGTTCGCCGCCCGCGGCGTCACCGTCGAACGCGTCCTCTCCGACAACGGAGGCTGCTACCGCTCGGCCCTGTGGAAGCAGGTCTGCACCGAGCTGGCGGTCACGCACAAACGCACCCGCCCGTACCGGCCGCAGACCAACGGGAAGATCGAACGTTTCCACCGCACCATGGCACAGGAGTGGGCGTTCGCCCGGCACTACAAGTCAGAACAGGCCCGACGGACAGCGTTGCCGGCGTGGTTGCACACCTACAATCACCACCGGCAACACTCCGCCATCGGCAGGAACGTTCCCTTCAGTCGTTTGACCAACGTCCCTGGGCA
>NZ_JBFUHZ010000096.1:0-1014 GCF_056402135.1 Rhodococcus sp. P4_C10
CTAGCTGTACCCGGCCAGGACGTTGGTAACAGGCGTGTCGGCTTGATGTGAAGAGAACCTCCGGTTGAGGTGTGGCTTGTCGAAGGCCCACTTCCCACCGGAGGTTCTCGTGTCTCACCGTAATGCCCGCACCACGTATCTCGGGAGAATGCTCATCGTCGAGCGTCACCGGGACGGCTGGCCGAAGGCCCAYATCGCCAGCGCAATGGGTGTTTCCCGCAAGTGCGTGTCCACGTGGGTGGMCCGCTACCAGGCCGAGGGCGAGGCAGGGTTGCACGACCGGTCCTCCCGCCCGCACACGATGCCGTCCCGAACCGCGGTCGATGTCGAGACACGGATCGTCGAACTACGCATGCGTGAACGACGCGGACCGGACTGGCTCGCAGCCGAGCTCGGGGTGCCGGCCCGCACCGTTTCCCGAGTCCTGCGACGTCACCAGGCGCCGTATCTGGCGGACTGCGACCCGTTGACCGGCGAGGTGATCCGCTCGTCGAAGACCACGGCGGTGCGCTACGAACGCGAGCGGCCGGGCGAGTTGGTGCACATGGACGTCAAGAAGCTCGGCCGGATCCCCGACGGCGGCGGGTGGCGTGCCCGCGGCCGGGAGCACCGGGCGCGGGACTACWCGACGAAGGTGGGGTTCGACTACGTCCACTCGCTCGTCGACGATCACTCCAGGCTTGCCTACTCGGAGGTCCTCCCGGACGARAAGGGCGCCACCTGTGCGGGTTTCCTGGTCCGCGCGATCGACTACTTCGCGGGCCACGGCATCACCAGGATCGAACGGCTGATGACGGACAACGCCTGGGCCTACCGGTGGTCGCTGCGGGCGGTCTGCGCTGAGCACGGCATACGGCAGAAGTTCATCAAACCGCACTGCCCGTGGCAGAACGGCAAGGTCGAACGATTGAACCGCACTCTGCAGACCGAGTGGGCGTACCGGCAGGTCTTCATCACCAACGCCGAGCGGACCGCCGCACTTGCGCCCTGGCTTGAGCACTACAACACTCGACG
>NZ_JBFUHZ010000097.1:0-1011 GCF_056402135.1 Rhodococcus sp. P4_C10
ATCGGCGGCTGCGTCACCCAGGCGGGCGCACAGTCCAACAACGTCACTCGGGTGGCCTGGCTGGCTGCGGGCCTGCCGTGGCAGACCGGCGCCACCACCATCGACTGCCAGTGCGGCAGCGCGCAGCAGGCCAACCACCTGATCGCCGGRCTGATCGCCACCGGCGCCATCGACATCGGCGTCGCCTGCGGCGTCGAGCAGATGAGCCAGGTCCCGCTCGGCGCCAACGTCGGCACCGAGGCCGGCCCGCGTCGGCCCGCGTCGTGGGACATCGACATGCCCAACCAGTTCGAGGCCGCCGAGCGGATCGCGAAGCGTCGCGGCATCACCCGTGCGGACATCGAGGAGCTCGGCGTCCGCTCGCAGGCGCTGGCCAAGCAGGCCTGGGCCGAGGGCCGCTTCGACCGCGAGGTGCTGCCCGTGACCGCCCCCGTCATCGGCGAGGACAAGCTCCCGACCTCGGAGACCACGCTGGTCTCGCGGGACCAGGGCATGCGCGACACCACGCTCGAGTCGCTGGCCAAGCTCAAGCCGGTCATCGAGGGCGGCATCCACACCGCCGGCACCGCCTCGCAGATCTCCGACGGCGCCGCCGCGGTGCTGCTGATGGACTCCGACCGCGCCCTCGCCCTCGGCCTCRAGCCGCGCGCCCGGATCGTCTCGCAGGTGCTCGTCGGCGCCGAGCCCGAGTTCCACCTCGACGGCCCCGTCCAGGCGACCGCCAAGGTGCTCGAGAAGGCCGGCATGAAGATCGGCGACCTCGACCTGTTCGAGGTCAACGAGGCCTTCGCGTCCGTCGCACTGTCCTGGGCTCGGGTGCACGGCCCGGACATGGACAAGGTCAACGTCAACGGCGGCGCCCTGGCCCTCGGACACCCCGTGGGCAGCACCGGATCCCGGCTGATCACCACCGCGCTGCACGAGCTCGAGCGGACGGACAAGTCGACCGCGCTGATCACCATGTGCGCGGGCGGCGCGCTGGCCACCGGCACCATCATCGAGCGGATCTGA
>NZ_JBFUHZ010000098.1:0-989 GCF_056402135.1 Rhodococcus sp. P4_C10
ATCGGCTCCTTGGTCGTGGGCGACGCGTAAGGCTGCATCGAGCAGCTTCATCCGGGCATCCGATCTGGCCATGGATACGTCCATAGCCGGTCTCGGGTACCCACGCTCACCTCCACAGCAGCGTGTCTCACATCTGGGTAGACATCTCGTGTCTCACATGTCCCCAGACTGAACAGTCCCCACGGAGGCCGAATCCGCTCACGGCCCACGGGCCTTTCACCAGGCGAAACATCATTGCGATCGAATACGCGTGCGAGTAGAATTCGACGTATGAAACTCGACGCCATGCTCACCGACCCCGCCGGGGTCGAGGCATGGCGACTCGACGAAACCGAGATACTTGCGGCGGTGCCGGAGCTGGTTCAGGACATCCGCCGGCGCGACGCGCTCCTCGTCCGCCTCGTGCACGAGGCGGATCAAAGATGCCTGCCCGAGCACGCCGGTGCCGCGGACACCACCGCCTGGCTCGCCGGCGCCACCCGGATGCACCGCGCCCACGCCGCGCAGATCGTCCGTCTCTCCCGAGAACTCCCCCTGCACCCACAGGTGGCCGACGTGCTGAACGAGGGACGGATCGAACTCGGCCACGTCCAGGTGATCGTCAACTTCCTCGACCGCCTCGCAAAGCTCACCCGCGACTTCGACATCGAACCCGCACCCGACGGAACCGACTGGGAGCACCCCGACCCCGACAGCGCCCGGGCCGACGACTGCGAGGCGTACCTGCTCATCGCCGCCCGCGTCGAGGACCCCAAACAGTTGCGGGACCGGGCCCGCGAGATGGAGATTCTCTTCGAACGCGACAGCGACCTCCCCTCGGACGCCGAGAATCCCGAGCTCAACGAGTTCCACGCCTCCAGCACCCTCGGAGGTCGGGTGCTCGTGAAGGGCAGCTTCGACGCCGAGTCCGGCGAGGCCCTGCAGACCGCCCTCTCCGGACTGTCGAAGCCGCACCCGACCGCCGACGACGACGGCCACCCGATCCGGGA
>NZ_JBFUHZ010000099.1:0-908 GCF_056402135.1 Rhodococcus sp. P4_C10
AACACCGCGGTGATGTTGTGCGCACCCTCCGCGGCGAACGACTGCGTGATGGACGCCTTGCCCGAACCGTCCAGCGTCACCGGACCACCGAGGTTGTCCGCACCGTCCTTGAACTGCACCGTGCCACCGCCCGGAGCCGGCGAAACCTGTACGCCGAACGTCACATCCGTGCCCTCGACCGCCGTCGCCGGACCCGTCACCGACGTCGACGTGACGACATCCGCAGCCGTCACGTTGATGTTGTGCGCACCCGACGTGGATGCGAGGAACTCACCCGTACCCGCATACACCGCAGTGATGCTGCGGGCTCCCGTGGCGAACTGCTGCGTCAGCGAACCCTTGCCGTCCGCACCGAGAGTGACCGGGCCACCGATGTTGGTGGCGCCGTCCTTGAACTGCACCGTGCCACCCGACGGAGCCGGGGAGACCTGCACGTTCAACGTCACGTCCGCGCCCTCGACCGCCGTCGCCGGACCGGTCACCGACGTCGTCGTGACAACGTCCACCGCGGCCACCGGAACGTTCTGCGCCGCCGAGACCGACTCGTTGGCCTTCGTCGTACCCAGGAACTTCGCCGTCAGGCTGTGACCACCCACCGCGGACGGCATCCAGGCAAACGCCGCCTTGCCCGCCGCCAGCGGACCCTGACCGATCTTCGTCGTCCCGTCGAAGAACTCCACGACGTTGCCGTCGACACCACCGGTGACCGTCGCACTCAACGGAACCGACTGACCCACCTTCACACCCGCCGGCACCGCAGCCAACGCCGTCGTGGTGACGTTCTTGCTCACCGTCACGGTCGTGCCCTTGTTCGGGTAGCTACCCGAACCCAGCGACCCGGAGTAGTCCGTCCACGTGTTCATCGCGACGTCACGATCGCAGTTCGCACCGACCTTGTACGAGAACTC
>NZ_JBFUHZ010000100.1:0-899 GCF_056402135.1 Rhodococcus sp. P4_C10
CAACAAGGCGGCGGCCGAGAAGAAGGGGGCTGACCTCTGATGGGCTACCTCGTCACGATCCTGTACATCGTCGCGTTCTCGATGTTCATCTACGGTCTGTCGGGTCTGACCGGCCCGAAGACCGCGGTCCGCGGCAACTACATCGCCGCCGTGGGCATGGTCATCGCGGTCCTCGCGGTGCTGATCGACGTCCGTGAGACGGACAACTGGCTGCTGATCGCGGGCGGTCTGCTGGTCGGTGTCGTGCTCGGTGTGCCGCCGGCGTTGCGTACGAAGATGACGGCGATGCCGCAGCTGGTGGCGCTGTTCAACGGTGTGGGCGGTGGCACGGTCGCGTTGATCGCGTGGGCGGAGTTCCTCGACTCCGACGGCTTCACCACCCTCACCGACGTGCCGAGCGCGCCTGTGGTGGTCGGGTCGCTGTTCGCGGCGATCATCGGTTCCGTCTCGTTCTGGGGCTCGCTGGTGGCGTTCTCCAAGCTGCAGGAACTGCTGAACAAGAAGGTGGAGAAGGCGTTCGTCTCCAACGCGAAGGCGTTCCAGCTCGCGAACATGCTCCTCGCGGTCGTGTCCATCGCCGTCGCTGTCTACATCGGTGTGCATGCCGATCCGGCGAACGACCCGACCTCGGCGCTGTGGATCGTGGGGCTGCTCGTCGCGGCCGGCGTGATGGGCCTGTTCGTGGTGCTGCCGATCGGCGGCGCCGACATGCCCGTGGTGATCTCGCTGCTCAACGCGCTGACCGGTCTCTCCGCCGCGGCGGCGGGTCTGGCGCTGAACAACCAGGCGATGATCGTCGCCGGCATGATCGTCGGCGCGTCGGGCACCATCCTGACGAACCTGATGGCGAAGGCGATGAACCGGTCGATCCCGGCGATCATCTTCGGCTCGTTCGGTGG
>NZ_JBFUHZ010000101.1:0-893 GCF_056402135.1 Rhodococcus sp. P4_C10
TCGCCACCGAACGAGCCGAAGATGATCGCCGGGATCGACCGGTTCATCGCCTTCGCCATCAGGTTCGTCAGGATGGTGCCCGACGCGCCGACGATCATGCCGGCGACGATCATCGCCTGGTTGTTCAGCGCCAGACCCGCCGCCGCGGCCGACAGACCGGTCAACGCGTTGAGCAGCGAGATCACCACGGGCATGTCGGCGCCGCCGATCGGCAGCACCACGAACAGGCCCATCACGCCGGCCGCGACGAGCAGCCCGACGATCAGCAGCGACGACTGCGGGTCACCGTCGGCGTTGAGGCCGATGAACACGGCCAGCCCGACCGAGACCAGCGCGAGGAGCATGTTCGCGAGCTGGAACGCCTTCGCGTTCGAGACGAACACCTTCTCGACGTTCTTGTTGAGCAGTTCCTGCAGCTTCGCGAACGCGACGAGCGAGCCCCAGAAGGAGACGGAACCGATGATCGCGGCGAACAGCGAACCGATGATGAACGGTGCCGAGGGCACCGCCTCGACCGCGGTGAAGCCGTCGGAGTTGAGGAACTCCGCCCACGCGATCAACGCGACCGTGCCACCGCCCACACCGTTGAACAGCGCCACCAGCTGCGGCATCGCCGTCATCTTCGTACGCAACGCCGGCGGCACACCGAGGACGACACCGACCAGCAGACCGCCCGCGATCAGCAGCCAGTTGTCCGTCTCACGGACGTCGATCAGGACCGCGACAACGGCGATGACCATGCCGACGGCGGCGATGTAGTTGCCGCGGACCGCGGTCTTCGGGCCGGTCAGACCCGACAGACCGTAGATGAACATCGAGAACGCGACGATGTACAGGATCGTGACGAGGTAGCCCATCAGAGGTCAGCCCCCTTCTTCTCGGCCGCCGCCTTG
>NZ_JBFUHZ010000102.1:0-790 GCF_056402135.1 Rhodococcus sp. P4_C10
CGGCTGCGCACGCCGTCGCGGTGTCGCCGGCTGATGTCGCGACCACGACGGTCGTGTCGGGTCCGGCTTCCGCGGTGGCGGGTGCGGATGTGGTTCTGAACGTGCAGGTTTCGCCGGCTCCTGCTGGTGGCACGGTGCAGTTCAAGGACAGCACCGAGAACCTGGGTGGCCCGGTGAACCTCGATTCCGAGGGCAAGGGTTCGATCACGCAGAAGTTCGTGAAGGGTGATCGCAGCATCACTGCGGTGTACTCGGGTGCCGGTGAGTTCCTGACCTCGACCTCGGCGGCGCACACCGTCGCGGTGTCGCCGGCTGATGTCGCGACCAGCACGGTTGTGACGGGTCCGGCGACCGCGGTTGCCGGCACGGATGCCACGTTTGCGGTGCAGGTTTCGCCGGTTCCGGCCGGTGGCACGGTGCAGTTCAAGAACGGTACCGAGAATCTGGGTGGCCCGGTCACTCTCGACACCGAGGGCAAGGGCAGCATCACGCAGGCCCTGGCCAAGGGYGATCACCAGATCACGGCCGTCTACTCGGGTGCGGGTGAGTTCCTGACCTCGACGTCGGCGGCGCACACTGTCGCGGTGTCGCCGGCGGATGTCGCGACCACCACGGTCGTGTCGGGTCCGGCTTCCGCTGTTGCGGGTGCGGATGTGGTTCTGAACGTGCAGGTTTCGCCGGTTCCGGCTGGTGGCACGGTGCAGTTCAAGAATGGCGCCGAGAACCTGGGTGGCCCGGTCACTCTCGATTCCGAGGGCAAGGGCAGCATCACGCAGGCCCTGGCCAAGGG
>NZ_JBFUHZ010000103.1:0-750 GCF_056402135.1 Rhodococcus sp. P4_C10
CGAGGCCGGCGCCACCGTGCTGCACATCCACGTCCGCGAGGAGGACGGCAAGGGCTCCAAGCGCCTGTCGAAGTTCAACGAGCTCCTCGGCCGCCTCCGCGAGGCCGTGCCGGACATGATCCTGCAGGTCGGCGGCTCCATCTCCTTCGCCCCCGAGGGCGACGGCGCGGACGCCAAGTGGCTCTCCGACGACGTGCGCCACATGCTCGCCGAGCTGGACCCGAAGCCGGACCAGGTCACCATCGCGATCAACACCAGCCAGATGAACATCATGGASCTGATGACCCCCGGCGACATCAAGGGCACCTCCCTGGAGAACGCCGASCTGKCCACGACCTACCGCGAGATGACCGTCCCCGCCGGCCCCGAGTGGGTCGAGGAGCACCTGCGYCGCCTGCAGGCCGCCGGCATCCAGCCGCACTTCCAGCTCTCGTCCATCCCGCAGCTCGAGACCGTCGAGCGCCTGATCCGCCGCGGCTTCTACACCGGCCCGCTGAACCTGACCTGGGTCGCGATCGGCGGCGGCTTCGACGGCCCGAACCCGTACAACATGATGCAGTTCGTCAACCGGGTCCCGGACGGCGCCTGCCTGACGCTGGAGACGCTGATGCGCAGCGTGCTGCCGGTGAACACGATGGCCATCGCGATGGGCCTGCACCCGCGCTGCGGCAACGAGGACAACCTGTGGGCCCCGAACGGCGAGGTCAAGATCACCTCCGCCGAGCAGGTCCGCCAGCTGGTGCGCGTCGC
>NZ_JBFUHZ010000104.1:0-741 GCF_056402135.1 Rhodococcus sp. P4_C10
GTTGCCGCTGTTCCCGCCGATCGCGCCGCCACCGTTTCCGGAGGACACGCCACCCTGGTTGCCGTTGCCGATGTTGACGCCGCCGATGGCCACGTTGCCGTTGCCGCCCGCACCACCGGTGGCATTGCCACCGTTGCCGGTCTGGGCGTCGCCCGACTGGGCAGTTCCGCCCGCGCCACCCGGTGCGCCCGCACCGCCGTTCGCGTCAGCGGACGCGATGCCCGCTCCGGCGGCCAGGGCGAAGGCGGCGATGGCTGCGGTAGCAAATGCGCGCTTGATGGTGTTCGACATTGGGTGCTCCTCGTTCGATGGGGGTTGATTTCGTTCTGTCACACAAGCTTCCGCCGTCACCGCGGTCGCCGACAGGCACCCAAGGTGGCAACCCGGCCACCCCCGCGGCTACCGAACACCCCCCAGAGGAGGACCCGGCGCACGGAGTCGGGCCGGCACCCCGCCATGTGTGGCGGGATACCGGCCCGAGATCGGGTGTAGTGGTCAGCAGAAGATGAACGGGAAGCTGCAGCTCTCCTCGGTGGTCGTCGTGGTGGTGGTGTTCGTGGTCGGGTTGTTCGTCCCACCGGCCCCGCCGGCCCCACCGGCACCGCCACCGCCACCGTTCGCGTCACCGGTGGTCGCGTTGCCGCTGTTCCCGCCGATCGCGCCGCCACCGTTTCCGGAGGACACGCCACCCTGGTTGCCGTTGCCGATGTTGACGCCGCCGATGGCCACGTTGCCGTTGCC
>NZ_JBFUHZ010000105.1:0-636 GCF_056402135.1 Rhodococcus sp. P4_C10
GCGGGTGCGGATGTGGTTCTGAACGTGCAGGTTTCGCCGGTTCCGGCTGGTGGCACGGTGCAGTTCAAGAATGGCGCCGAGAACCTGGGTGGCCCGGTCACTCTCGATTCCGAGGGCAAGGGCAGCATCACGCAGGCCCTGGCCAAGGGCGATCACCAGATCACGGCCGTCTACTCGGGTGCGGGTGAGTTCCTGACCTCGACGTCGGCGGCGCACACTGTCGCGGTGTCGCCGGCKGATGTCGCGACCACSACGGTCGTGTCGGGTCCGGCTTCCGCTGTTGCGGGTGCGGATGTGGTTCTGAACGTGCAGGTTTCGCCGGCTCCGGCGGGTGGCACGGTGCAGTTCAAGGACGGCGCCGAGAACCTGGGTGGCCCGGTGAACCTCGATTCCGAGGGCAAGGGTTCGATCACGCAGAAGTTCGCGGCGGGCACGCGCAGCATCACTGCGGTGTACTCGGGTCTGGGCGAGTTCCAGGGTTCGACGTCGGCTGCGCACGCCGTCGCGGTGTCGCCGGCTGATGTCGCGACCACGACGGTCGTGTCGGGTCCGGCTTCCGCGGTGGCGGGTGCGGATGTGGTTCTGAACGTGCAGGTTTCGCCGGCTCCTGCTGGTGGCACGGTGCAGTTCAAGGAC
>NZ_JBFUHZ010000106.1:0-584 GCF_056402135.1 Rhodococcus sp. P4_C10
CACTGACAGCGGCCAGAACCTGCAAAGATGAGGGCCATCGCGCTCGGTTGCGGTTGGGCCGGCGTTGTCACTGATGGGATGCCGGTAGGTCTGCTCGTCTGCAAGATTGGGAGAGGCTGTGGCTGACGATGTTCGTCACGACGAGGGTCCGGACGTCGACTGGTTCTGGGACGTTGTAGAGGAGTCCTCGCGGAGCCGTGATCGCCTTCGTGAAATTCTCGGACGACTGCCGAAGGACGCCATCTACAAGTTCCAAGATCTGTTCTTGGACTTCGCCGCCGAGCTACAGGACGAGCCGTATCGGTCCCATCTCGGGCCCGATGAGTCCGAGGATGGCCTGGAAGAYGCAGCGCAGTGGGTCGTCAGCCAGGGGCGCGTGAGATACGAAGCGGTTCTCACAGAGCCAAGCCGGATGCCATCACACATCGACGGCGGAGATCCAGCCAATCTTGGCGGGCTCGCTTGTGAGGTCTACTACGAGCGGTTCGGGGAGCCGCTAGACCTGATCTAGATGTGGTTCCCAGGCCGGTTGCGAACAGCGTGGCGTGACGCACCGGGCGGGCTCTCACGATCATCGCGGTCTC
>NZ_JBFUHZ010000107.1:0-485 GCF_056402135.1 Rhodococcus sp. P4_C10
TGCGCGCCAAGCTGCTGGTCTGACGGAGCAGGTCTCCCCTACCGCCCAGAAACGGCGCAGACCGGTTGTGGGTGAGTTTGTAGTTCTTTGCCTGGTCAGGCCCCGTGGATCGCGCGCCGGTTGTGGGCCGGCCTGGGTCTTCGCAACGGGTCCACCCACGCTGGCGGGGTGAACGACGGGAACCCGTCCGATTCGATCTGCACGGACCAGTGGTTCCTGTGGATGATCGTGTGGTGCTTCTTGCAGAGCAGCACGAGGTTGGACAGGGCGGTGGGACCGCCGTCGCTCCAGTGCCGAACATGGTGGGCGTCGGTCCAGGCGGCGGGGCGCCCGCACCCGGGGAACGCGCAGCCGCAGTCCCTGGCCACCAACGCCTTCCGTAGTTTCGGGGAGATGACGCGGGTGGTTCGGCCCACGTCGAGAGGGTTGCCGCCCCGGTCGACGAAGATCGCGGTGACCGACGCGTCGCAGGAGATGCGGGCCGC
>NZ_JBFUHZ010000108.1:0-483 GCF_056402135.1 Rhodococcus sp. P4_C10
ATCACAGCTCGTTTGACAGCTCCCCGAGGCTTATCGCAGCCTACTACGTCCTTCATCGGCTCCTGGTGCCAAGGCATCCACCGTACGCTCTTAACTACTTACAACAAAGATGCTCGCGTCCACTGTGCAGTTCTCAAACAACACACAACCAGGAAACCATGCGCAGACACCGGACCAACAAGGGCTCACACCCTCGCTGCGGTTTGACCTGCAGTTTCCCGCTTGTCGTTCTTGCCTAGAAAGAAACACTCGCGTGTTCTCTCAGGACCCAACAGTATGCCGATATATTCACCGCCGGCCGGCCACAAGGGACCAACCGATACGCGGAAAAGCCWGTCAGTGTTCCACCCATGAGCTCCCGCAGCGAAACAGTGTTCACTAAACGGGCTCTGCCAGACACGACCTCGACTCTTCGAGACCGTCTGCTGGAGATGCTCCTTAGAAAGGAGGTGATCCAGCCGCACCTTCCGGTACGGCTACCTT
>NZ_JBFUHZ010000109.1:0-479 GCF_056402135.1 Rhodococcus sp. P4_C10
ACCCCGGGCACGAAACGCAGCCGACACCACAACGAACTGCTCGGACATGCGTTCGTGCACACCGTGATCGACGACCACTCCCGCGTCGCCTACGCCGAGATCCACGATGACGAAACCGCACAGACCGCGGTCGGGGTGCTGCGCCGAGCCGTCGGCTGGTTCGCCGCCCGCGGCGTCACCGTCGAACGCGTCCTCTCCGACAACGGCGGCTGCTACCGCTCGGCCCTGTGGAAGCAGGTCTGCACCGAGTTGGCGGTCACGCACAAACGCACCCGCCCGTACCGGCCGCAGACCAACGGGAAGATCGAACGTTTCCACCGCACCATGGCGCAGGAGTGGGCGTTCGCCCGGCACTACAAGTCAGAACAGGCCCGACGGACAGCGTTGCCGGCGTGGTTGCACACCTACAATCACCACCGGCAACACTCCGCCATCGGCAGGAACGTTCCCTTCAGTCGTTTGACCAACGTCCCTGGGCA
>NZ_JBFUHZ010000110.1:0-472 GCF_056402135.1 Rhodococcus sp. P4_C10
ATCACAGCTCGTTTGACAGCTCCCCGAGGCTTATCGCAGCCTACTACGTCCTTCATCGGCTCCTGGTGCCAAGGCATCCACCGTACGCTCTTAACTACTTACAACAAAGATGCTCGCGTCCACTGTGCAGTTCTCAAACAACACACAACACCCGAACTCGTGCGGCACCAGCGGCGGACTCACGCCCACCCGGTATGACCACGTCCAGGTCTTGTCGTCACTTCCAGAGATGAAACACTCGCGTGTTCTCTCAGGACCCAACAGTATGCCGATATATTCACCGCCGGCCGGCCACAAGGGACCAACCGATACGCGGAAAAGMYTGTCAGTGTTCCACCCATGAGCTCCCGCAGCGAAACAGTGTTCACTAAACGGGCTCTGCCAGACACGACCTCGACTCTTCGAGACCGTCTGCTGGAGATGCTCCTTAGAAAGGAGGTGATCCAGCCGCACCTTCCGGTACGGCTACCTT
>NZ_JBFUHZ010000111.1:0-458 GCF_056402135.1 Rhodococcus sp. P4_C10
TGCGGGTAGTGCAGCTCGAAGGCCGGGCGCTCGCTGCGGATCCGGGGCAGCTCGGTGAAGTTGTGCCGCGGCGGCGGGCAGCTGGTGGCCCACTCGAGCGAGTTGCCGTAGCCCCACGGGTCGTCGACCGTGACGACCTCGCCGTACCGGTAGCTCTTGAAGACGTTCCASASGAACGGCAGCGTGGAGGCACCGAGGATGAACGAGCCGATCGTGGAGATGGTGTTCAGCGTGGTGAAGCCGTCGCTGGGCAGGTAGTCCGCGTAGCGACGCGGCATGCCCTCGTTGCCGAGCCAGTGCTGGACCAGGAACGTGGTGTGGAAGCCGATGAAGGTGGTCCAGAAGTGCCACTTGCCGAGGCGCTCGTCCATCAGGCGGCCCGTCATCTTCGGGAACCAGAAGTAGATGCCGGCGTAGGTGGCGAACACGATGGTGCCGAAGAGCACGTAGTGGAAGTG
>NZ_JBFUHZ010000112.1:0-455 GCF_056402135.1 Rhodococcus sp. P4_C10
GCCCGGGCCCGGGCCGCCGAGACCGGCCCGGGCCCGGGCCGCCGAGACCGGTGCCAGTGTCACCGTCACCGACGACCCGCAGGCGGCCGCGGTCGGCGCGGACGCGCTGGTGACCGACGCGTGGACCTCGATGGGGCAGGAGAACGACGGACTCGACCGGGTCGGGCCGTTCCGGCCGTTCCAGATCAACGCGGCCCTGCTGGCGAAGGCGGCGCCGGGTGCGGTGGTGCTGCACTGCCTGCCCGCGCACCGCGGCGACGAGATCACCGACGAGGTCATCGACGGACCGCAGAGCGCGGTGTGGGACGAGGCGGAGAACCGGCTGCACGCGCAGAAGGCACTGCTGGTGTGGCTGCTCGAGCAGAACAGCCGGACTGCGCAGGGTGACGGGACTGTGCAGGGTGACGGGACGAGGCCGTGACCACCGCCCGGTCCGAGTCGGCGCGGTCGCAGAC
>NZ_JBFUHZ010000113.1:0-429 GCF_056402135.1 Rhodococcus sp. P4_C10
CATCGACATCGAGAACACCCGACAACCGCACCACAACCGGAATGTTGTACGCCGACGACGAGGAATCGAAACGGTTCAAGAACCACATCCGCGACTGCGCAAGCGACAGCGGAATCCGCTCCGGACGCTCCCACACCGTCAACGCGACATGACCACCCGCACCAGCGGACGACGCCAACCGCGCGGCCAACGCCTCGACCGACGCCGCCTCGAACAACTCCCGCACCGCAACCCGGGTGTCGAGCGCACTGCCGAGCCGCGCCGCGACCTGCATCGCGACCAGCGAGTTGCCGCCCAGAGCGAAGAAATCATCGTCCAGACCCACCCGCTCGACCCCGAGCAACTCCTCGAACACCGACGCCACCGCCCGCTCGACCCCGGTCACCGGAGCACGGAACTCCGCCACCTCGAACACCGGAGCCGGCAACG
>NZ_JBFUHZ010000114.1:0-425 GCF_056402135.1 Rhodococcus sp. P4_C10
CACCGAGTTCTGCGCCCGCTGGGCGGACTCGAACCCCGAGACGCTCGCCGAGTACTTCGCCGAAGATGCTGTCTACCACAACATTCCGATGGAACCCGTGGTGGGGAAGCCCGCAATCAAGGACTTCCTCGCCGGGTTCCTCGGGGCGTTCGGCGGCATCGTGTTCACGATCCACCACCAGACCAGTGCCGGCCGCGTGGTGATGAACGAGCGCACCGACGTGTTCACGATCAACGGCACCGCCGTCGAACTGCCGGTGATGGGGGTGTTCGAGGTCGACGAGGACGGCAAGATCGTGGCCTGGCGGGACTACTTCGACATGGCCCCGCTCGCGGCCCTCGGCGGCCAGTAGCGCCGGCAAACGCAAGAACCCCGATCCAGTTCCCTGGATCGGGGTTCCCGCGTCAAATGGTGGTGCCCCCGGC
>NZ_JBFUHZ010000115.1:0-418 GCF_056402135.1 Rhodococcus sp. P4_C10
TCCGCCGGACCGACAGTCGCGGTCAGATCAACCGCAGTACCGGTCACAGCAGTGGCAGGAACCGCCAGGTCCGTCGTCGTGGTCACCAACGGGGCCGACACCTCGACCGCATGCGCCGCCGACGTCGAACCCACAAAGCCGGCACCCGCGACGAACTCAGCAGTGATCGACCGCGACCCGACCGTGTCGAACGTATGCGACAGAGTCGCGGTGCCACCCGAAACCGCAACCGGCGCACCGATGTTCACGCCACCGTCCTTGAACTGCACCGTGCCCACCGCATCCGCCGGACCGACAGTCGCGGTCAGATCAACCGCAGTACCGGTCACAGCAGTGGCAGGAACCGCCAGGTCCGTCGTCGTGGTCACCAACGGGGCCGACACCTCGACCGCATGCGCCGCCGACGTCGAACCCACAA
>NZ_JBFUHZ010000116.1:0-400 GCF_056402135.1 Rhodococcus sp. P4_C10
AACACCGCGGTGATGTTGTGCGCACCCTCCGCGGCGAACGACTGCGTGATGGACGCCTTGCCCGAACCGTCCAGCGTCACCGGACCACCGAGGTTGTCCGCACCGTCCTTGAACTGCACCGTGCCACCGCCCGGAGCCGGCGAAACCTGCACGCCCAGAGTCACATTGTCACCCGTGACCGCCGAGGTCGCACCCGTCACCGAGGTCGTGGTCGCGACGTCGACCGGAGCCGCAGCCGTCACCGTCACCGCATGCACGGCCGACGTGGAGGCAATGAACCCGGCAGCACCGGAGAACACCGCGGTGATGTTGTGCGCACCCTCCGCGGCGAACGACTGCGTGATGGACGCCTTGCCCGAACCGTCCAGCGTCACCGGACCACCGAGGTTGTCCGCACCGT
>NZ_JBFUHZ010000117.1:0-399 GCF_056402135.1 Rhodococcus sp. P4_C10
AGTCAGAGCGACACGGACACCGACCCGGACCGAGAGGCCCGGGACACGAGGTTGGACGTAAGAGCCTGGTAAATCCGAAGTCACACCGTCGTGTATGGTTGTGCTTCAGCCCCCGATCAACCGGAGTTCATCTCCTGTTCGTGAGGGTGTGTGCGTGTTCTTTGAGAACTCAACAGTGTGCCGATGAATGTCAGTGCCAAATTATTTGGTACTCCGCATCGTCTTTTGACGGTGTGGGTATTGCTGACTTCCTCATTCTTCCGTCTGAGGGGGTCAGTGTTTTAAGCTAGTTGAGTTTATTTGCTAGTGATTTGACTCGATGTCTATGACTGATTGCCGGCTTGCCGGCGTCTAGAGTCTTCAACGGAGAGTTTGATCCTGGCTCAGGACGAACGCTGG
>NZ_JBFUHZ010000118.1:0-389 GCF_056402135.1 Rhodococcus sp. P4_C10
CGTGGCTCCAGCAACCCGACCATAATCGAGTCATGAGTGTCCCCGCGCCTGAATCCCCCTCGTTCGAGCATGTCGACTTCGAGGCACTCGATTCGTTCCGTTTCCCGGACGGCGGCGGGTACCCCCAGAGCTACCGCGAGTTTGTTCGCTCCTGCGGCTGGGCCCGCACGTTCGGCCTGTGGCTCATCTACCCGCCCGTGCAACCCGGTTTCGCAGACGGGCGGGCCCGTGCAGCGAACCTCACCGAGCACTTCCACACGGTCTTCCGCGAGGGCGAAGAGGAGGAATTCGACTGGATGATCGAGCCCGACGGTAGCTGGGACCTCGCCGAACGACTCGAAGTCTTCGGCTGGAGCGAGAACGGCGACCTTCTCCTCTGGGACGTCGCA
>NZ_JBFUHZ010000119.1:0-386 GCF_056402135.1 Rhodococcus sp. P4_C10
GCCCTCGGCCCAGGCCTGCTTGGCCAGCGCCTGCGAGCGGACGCCGAGCTCCTCGATGTCCGCACGGGTGATGCCGCGACGCTTCGCGATCCGCTCGGCGGCCTCGAACTGGTTGGGCATGTCGATGTCCCACGACGCGGGCCGGCCTCGGTGCCGACGTTGGCGCCGAGCGGGACCTGGCTCATCTGCTCGACGCCGCAGGCGACGCCGATGTCGATGGCGCCGGTGGCGATCAGCCCGGCGATCAGGTGGTTGGCCTGCTGCGCGCTGCCGCACTGGCAGTCGATGGTGGTGGCGCCGGTCTGCCACGGCAGGCCCGCAGCCAGCCAGGCCACCCGAGTGACGTTGTTGGACTGTGCGCCCGCCTGGGTGACGCAGCCGCCGAT
>NZ_JBFUHZ010000120.1:0-379 GCF_056402135.1 Rhodococcus sp. P4_C10
GTTTCTCACCCACTTGTGGGGTAAGGCCCCCGGCAGACCACCGGGTTGATAGGCCGGAACTGGAAGCCCAGTAATGGGTGTAGGTGACTGGTACTAATAGGCCGAGGACTTACCACAAAGAAGCTACGCGTCCACTGTGCGGTATCTGAAACAACACACGTTGTCAGAGCCGGCCCTGATTCCATTGATTTGGTGTCTGTGCCGGTTCCGTGTGAAAATTTCACAGAGTTACGGCGGCCATAGCGGAGGGGAAACGCCCGGTCCCATTCCGAACCCGGAAGCTAAGCCCTCCAGCGCCGATGGTACTGCACTCGACAGGGTGTGGGAGAGTAGGTCACCGCCGTACATATTTTGCGAATGCCTCGCATCACGACTCCTT
>NZ_JBFUHZ010000121.1:0-311 GCF_056402135.1 Rhodococcus sp. P4_C10
GGCAACAGCGAGAACCGTTCCTACGGCGACCGCCCGCAGCGCACCGAGGGCGGCTACCGCGGCAACAGCGACCGCCCCCAGCGGTCCGAAGGCGGCTACCGCGGCAACAGCGAGAACCGTTCCTACGGCGACCGCCCGCAGCGCACCGAAGGTGGCTACCGCGGCAACAGCGAGAACCGTTCCTACGGCGACCGCCCGCAGCGCACCGAGGGCGGCTACCGCGGCAACAGCGACCGCCCCCAGCGGTCCGAAGGCGGCTACCGCGGCAACAGCGAGAACCGTTCCTACGGCGACCGCCCGCAGCGCACCGA
>NZ_JBFUHZ010000122.1:0-310 GCF_056402135.1 Rhodococcus sp. P4_C10
CGGTTTGCGCCGGCGGCAGTGATGAGTTAGGCTGGAAAAGTTGCCCCGGAACACCGAGAGAGCTAATCTCGGGTGTGAAGGTGTGTGCGTGTTCTTTGAGAACTCAACAGTGTGCCGATGAATGTCAGTGCCAAATTATTTGGTACTCCGCATCGTCTTTTGACGGTGTGGGTATTGCTGATCACCTCATTCTTCCGTCTGAGGGGGTCAGTGTTTTAAGCTAGTTGAGTTTATTTGCTAGTGATTTGACTCGATGTCTATGACTGATTGCCGGCTTGCCGGCGTCTAGAGTCTTCAACGGAGAGTTTGA
>NZ_JBFUHZ010000123.1:0-301 GCF_056402135.1 Rhodococcus sp. P4_C10
TGGGCACACCAGTAATCGTCGAGGCAGTCCGTACCCCGATCGGCAAGCGAGGGGGTTGGCTGTCCGGCCTGCACGCGGCGGAGACCCTCGGCGCGGTTCAGGTCGGACTTCTCGAGCGGGCGGGCATCGACCCCCTCCTCGTCGAGCAGGCCATCGGCGGCTGCGTCACCCAGGCGGGCGCACAGTCCAACAACGTCACTCGGGTGGCCTGGCTGGCTGCGGGCCTGCCGTGGCAGACCGGCGCCACCACCATCGACTGCCAGTGCGGCAGCGCGCAGCAGGCCAACCACCTGATCGCCGG